>DASVPU010000199.1:0-10481 GCA_036389475.1 Solirubrobacteraceae bacterium | reverse complement strand
CCGGGCCGGTGCCGATGCCGACCGAGAAGAACGTCTACTGCGTCATCCGCTCGCCGTTCAAGGACAAGGACTCGCGCGAGCACTTCGAGATCCGTACGCACAAGCGCCTGATCGACATCCACCAGCCGACGCCGAAGACCGTCGACTCGCTGCAGCGCCTCGACCACCTGCCGGCCGGGGTCGACATCGAGATCCGCCTGGCGACCTGAGGACATGGCCGCGATTCTCGCCAAGAAGCTCGGGATGACCCAGCTGTTCATGGAGGACGGCAGGGTCGAGCGCGTCACCGTGCTCGAGGCCGGCCCCTGTCCGGTCACAGGCGTGCGCACGTTCGAGCGCGACGGCTACGAGGCCGTCCAGCTTGCCTTCTGGGCGACAAAGGAGAAGCACCTCAGCAAGCCCGAGCTCGGCCACCTCAAGAAGGCCGGCGCGCCGCCGCTGCGGCTCGTCAAGGAGTTCCGCGACGAGGCCGGCGAGCTGGTCGTCGGCGAGACGGTGACAGTCGATGCGTTCGAGGTCGGGCAGGTCGTCAAGATCTCGGGCGTCTCCAAGGGCAAGGGATTTCAGGGCACGGTCAAGCGCCACAACTTCGCCAGCGGCCCCAAGTCCCACGGTTCGCACAACGTGCGCGCACCGGGTTCGATCGGCGCCTCGGCCACCCCCTCGCGCGTGTTCAAGGGCATTCGCGGGCCCGGTCAGATGGGCAACAAGCGCGTAACCCAGAAAGGCCTGACGATCGTCCGCATCGACGCCAACGACAACCTCATGCTCGTCCGCGGCTCCGTGCCCGGCCCACGCAACGGCTACGTGGAGGTGCGCGGCGATGACTGACGCACCGATCCTGGGCGCCTCGAGGACGAGCAAGCTCGACGACGCCGCGTTCGGCGCGCCGTTCAACGAGCCGCTCGTGCACCAGTCCGTGCGCGCCGAGCTCGCGGCCCGCCGTCAGGGCACGCACGCGACCAAGACGCGTTCGATGGTACGCGGCGGCGGCGCCAAGCCGTGGCGCCAGAAGGGCACCGGCCGCGCCCGCGCGGGATCGTCGCGCTCGCCGATCTGGACCGGCGGCGGCACGACCTTCGGTCCGTCGCCGCGTCACTACACCTTCAAGGTCAACCGCAAGGAGCGCCGGGCCGCGCTGCGCAGCTCGCTGTCGGTGCACGCCGGACGCAGCTCGCTCGCGCTGCTCGATCCCAAGCCGTTCGACACGCCCTCGACGAAGAAGGCGGCCGAGCTGCTCGACGCGTCCGGGCTGAGCGTGCCGGTCCTGGTCGTCCTGTCTGACGAGCAGGAGCGGGTGGCGCTGTCGTTTCGCAACCTCGCCCGCGTGTCGGTCCTGCCGGTGTCGGAGGTCGGCGTCACGGACATCATCGGAGCAGCGTCGCTCGTCTGCTCGCAGGAGGCGCTCGACGCGCTCACCGCACGGGCGAAGGGTGAGGAGGCGCAGGCCTGATGGATCACAGCCAGGTCATCATCCGCCCGGTCGTCTCCGACAAGTCCTACCAGCTCGCGACGATCGGCAAGTACGTCTTCCGCGTCCATCCCGACGCGCACAAGACGCAGATCCGCCAGGCGGTCGAGGCGCTGTTCGAGGTCGACGTCGTCGATGTGCGTACGCTGAGCGTCAGGTCCAAGCCCAAGCGCCGCGGGCAGATCCGTGGGCGCACGCGGTCGTGGAAGAAGGCGATCGTGCAGTTGCGCCCGGGCCAGTCCATCCCGATCTACCAGGGCCTCGAGCAGGGCCTGGACGCGTAAGGAACCGCGCTCATGGCAATTCGCAAACCCAAGCCCACGAGCCCCGGCCGGCGCTTCTCGACCTATCCGGACTACGCGGAGATCACGACCGACCGGCCCGAGAAGTCGCTCGTCGAAGGGCTGACGAAGTCCGGCGGGCGCAATGCTCGCGGGCGTAAGACCGCGCGCCATCGCGGTGGCGGCGCCAAGCGCCTGTACCGCAAGATCGACTTCAAGCGCTGCAAGGACGGCGTGCCCGCGAAGGTCGCCTCGATCGAGTACGACCCCAACCGCTCGGCCTACATCGCGCTGCTGCACTACATCGACGGCGAGAAGGCCTACATCCTCGCGCCGCAGCGCCTGAGCGTCGGGATGACGGTCTCCTCGGGCGTGACGGCGGACATCGCGCCTGGCAACTGCCTGCCGCTGAGCCGCATCCCGATCGGCACCGTCGTGCACAACGTCGAGCTCGAGCCGGGCCGCGGCGGCCAGCTCGCGCGCTCGGCCGGGACCGGCATCCAGCTCATGGCACGTGACGCCGGCATGGCCACGCTGCGTCTGCCCTCCGGCGAGATGCGCCTGGTGCGCGACAGCTGCCGCGGCACGATCGGCACGATCGGCAACTCCGATCATCAGAACGTGAAGATCGGCAAGGCCGGGCGCAAGCGCCATATGGGCGTGCGCCCGCAGACCCGCGGCACGGCGATGAACCCCGTCGACCACCCGCACGGCGGTGGCGAGGGCTCGACGACCCCCGGTCGTCATCCGGTCACCCCGTGGGGCGTGCCTACGCTGGGCTACAGAACCCGTAAGAAGAACAAGGCATCAGACCGCTACATCGTCCGCGGTCGCAAGCGAGGGAAGAAGCGTTGAGCCGTTCAAGCAAGAAGGGGCCATGGGTCGAGGAGCGCCTCATGGCGCGTGTCGAGGCCCTGAATGCCTCGAACTCCAAGCAGATGTTGAAGACGTGGTCGCGGGCCTCGACGGTCTTCCCCGAGATGGTCGGCCACACGATCGCCGTCCACGACGGCCGCAAGCATGTGCCCGTCTTCGTCTCTGAGTCGATGGTCGGTCACAAGCTCGGCGAGTTCGCGCCGACGCGGATGTACCGCGGCCACGCGGGTTCGGGGAAGGTGCGCTAGGCGATGCCCGAGCGCAGGAAGAAGGATCCGGAGAAGGAGGAGACGGCCGAGAAGCGCCGCCGTCGCCTCGGGCGCCGGTCCAAGGCCGAGGCCGAGCCCGCCCCTGCCGTCGAGACGGCGAAGGACGAGGAGACCGCCCCCCCCGCCGGGGAATCGGCGGCTCCGCCTGAGCCGGCCGCCGCGCAGGCCCCTGACGCCGACGCGCCGGCCGCCGAGGAGCCGGACGGCGCCGATGAGCCGGTGGACGCGGAGCCGGTCGCCGAGAAAGCGGTCGTCGCCGAGTCCGAGCCCGCAGGCGAGCCCGTCGCGGCGAAGCCGGCTGACAAGCCACCGGCTGCCGCGAAGGCGGCTGCCGCGGAGGCGGTCGCCGACGAGCCTGCGCAGGAGGCGGCCTCGGTGGCCAAGCACAAGCGCCGCACCGTGCGCGGGCGCGGGCGCAAGGCCGGTGCCGACGATCCGCCCGCGCCCGCTGCCAAGCCCAAGCGCCCGGGCCACGACTACGGCGACAACCCGCCGATGGTCCGCGCGCACGCCAAGTACGTGCGTACTTCGGCGCGCAAGGCGCGCCTGGTCTGCGACCACATCCGCGGCAAGTCGGTCGTGGAGGCGCGCGCGATCCTCGCGCACGCCAACCGCGACGTCGCGCGCGACTGGTCGAAGCTGCTCGAGTCGGCGGTCGCGAACGCCGAGCACAACCACGAACTGATCGGCGACGACCTGCGCATCCACGCGGTCAAGGCCGACGAGGGGCCGACGCTCAAGCGCTTCCGCCCGCGCGCCATGGGCCGTGCGACGAAGATTCGCAAGCGCACGAGCCACCTCTCGATCACGCTCACGCCAATGGACAGGAACCACTAATGGGTCAGAAGGTTCATCCCGAGTCGATGCGCGTGGGCTACATCCACGACTGGAAGTCCAACTGGTTCAACGAGAAGCACTTCGCGGACTACCTGGCCGAGGATGTGCGCATCCGCAACCACATCACGGGCAAGCTCTCTCACGCCGGCCTGTCGGACATCACGATCCGCAAGGACGCCAACGAGGTGGAGGTCAACATCCACACGGCGCGTCCGGGCATCGTGATCGGCAAGTCCGGCTCTGAGGTCGACGCCCTGCGCAAGGATCTGCATCGCATCACGCGCAAGCAGATCAAGGTCAACATCCTCGAGATCAAGCGCCCGGAGCTCGATGCCAAGCTCGTCGCGCAGTCGGTCGCCGAGCAGCTGCAAAACCGCGTCGCCTTCCGCCGCGCGATGAAGCGCGCGCTGACGAGCGCGATGCGCTCGGGTGCCAAGGGCTGCAAGATCCAGGTCGGCGGTCGCCTGGGCGGCGCCGAGATGGCCCGCACCGAGAGCTACTCCGACGGCCGCGTTCCGCTGCACACGCTGCGCGCCGACATCGACTACGGCTTCTACGAGGCCAAGACGACGTTCGGGCGCATCGGCGTGAAGTGCTGGATCAACAAGGGCGAGATCATGCCCGAGGGCTACGCCGGCTCGGATCTCACCGACATGGAGGGTCCGTCCAACCAGCAGCGCGACGACCGCGACGGCGGTCGCGGTCGCGGTCGCGGCGACGGCGGCGGACGCGGTGGCGGCGGACGCGGTGGCGGCGGGCGTGGTGGCGGTCCGGGAGGTCGTGGCGGCGGCCCAGGTGGCGGCGGCGGGCGTGGCGGCGGTCCCGGTGGCCGCGGTGGCGGCGGTGGCGGCGGCGGCGGCGGCGGCGGTACGTCGCGGCCCGGCTTCGGCCCGGGCGCCGGCGGTGCCCGCGGAGGCGGCCGCTGATGCTGTCCCCCAAGCGCGTCAAGCACCGCAAGCAGCACCGCGGCCGCAGGGCCGGGCTGTCGCGCGGGCAGACCTCGATCCAGTTCGGCGAGTACGGCCTGAAGTCGCTGGATGCCGGCTGGCTCACCAACCGGCAGATCGAGGCCGCGCGTATCGCGATGACCCGCAAGATCAAGCGCGGCGGGAAGGTGTGGATCAACGTCTATCCCGACAAGTCCTTCACGAAGAAGCCGGCCGAGACCAGGATGGGATCTGGCAAGGGCTCGCCCGAGGGCTGGGTCGCGGTCGTCAAGCCCGGCCGCGTGATGTTCGAGCTCGCCGGCGTCTCCGAGCCGCTGGCGCGCGAGGCGATGCGCCTGGCCGGCCACAAGCTGCCAGTCAAGACGAAGTTCGTCATGCGCGAGGACACCCCGCAATGAACGCCAAGGATCTCCGCGACCTCTCCGACAAGCAGCTCGCCGAGCACATCGCGACGTCGCGCAAGGATCTGTTCGGACTGCGCTTCCAGCACGCCACCGGCGAGCTGCAGAACACCACCGGCATGCGCACCGCCAAGCGCGAGCTGGCGCGCGCGCTCACGATCCAGCGCGAGCGCGAACGCACGTTGACTCCCAACCTCAGCAAGTGACGATGACCCCAGACGAGACTCCCGAGAACGAGCAGACCGAGGCCGAGGCGTCCGTCGCCGAGCCCGGTGCCTCCAAGCTGAGCGCTCGCGAAGAGCGCGCGCGCAGCGAGCACGCGGCGAAGTCCACGCGCCCGTCGCGCACGCCCGAGCAGCGCGACGCGGATCGCCGCGAGCTGCGCCGCAAGAAGGCCGTTGCCCGGCGCCGGCGCCGAGAGCAGGAGAAGGCCAAGCGCGCGGCCTCGGAGAGTCCCGCCAAGACGGGCACGCCGCCGGCCGAGCCGAAGCTCTCCTCGCCGCAGGTGCGCACGGGCACCGTCGTGTCGTCCAAGGCCGACAAGACGATCACGGTTCGCATCGACATCGCCCGCCGTCATCGCCGCTACGAGAAGATCGTGCGCTCGACGTCCAAGCTGCATGCCCATGACGAGTCCAACGACGCCAACGAGGGCGATCTCGTGCGGGTCGTCGAGAGCCGGCCGCTGTCGGCGACCAAGCGCTGGAAGCTCGTCGACGTCCTGGAGCGCGCCAAGTGATCCAGAACGAGACACGGCTGAAGGTGGCCGACAACACAGGCGCGCGCGAGATCCTCTGCATCCGCGTCAAGGGCGGCTCGCGCCGCCGCTACGCGTTCGTCGGCGACGTCATCACTGCGACGGTCAAGCAGGCCAACCCGCAGGGGACGGTCAAGAAGGGCGAGGTCGTGACGGCGGTCGTCGTGCGCACGAAGAAGTCCTTTGGCCGCGATGACGGCACGTACATCGCCTTCGACGAGAATGCCGCAGTCATCATCGACGCACAGAACAACCCGCGCGGCACGCGCATCTTCGGGCCCGTCGCGCGCGAGCTGCGCGACCGCAACTTCATGAAGATCGTCTCCCTGGCGCCGGAGGTGCTGTAGTGCCCGCTCGCATCATCAAGGGCGACGAGGTCATCGTCATCAGCGGCAAGGATCGCGGCAAGCAGGGCAAGGTCCTGCGTGTCGACCCGCGCAAGCAGCGCGTCTACGTCGAGGGCCTGAACATCATCAAGCGACACATGCGCGCGCGGCAGGGCTCGATGGAGCCGGGCGGCGTGATCGAGAAGGAGGGGCCGATCCACCTCTCCAACGTCGCGCTGCGCGATCCCAAGGACAAGAAGCCCACGCGCGTGAAGATCATCGAGGAGCACGGCAAGCGCCTGCGCGCGTCGGCGCGGACGGGGGCGAAGCTCTCATGAGCCCGACCACCATCGCACCCGCACGGCTGAAGGTCCGCTACATCGAGGAGATCCGTCCGGCCCTCATGCAGCAATTTGGCTACTCGTCGATCATGCAGGCGCCGCGGATCGAGAAGATCGTGCTGAACATGGGCGTCGGCGACGCAAAGCAGGACTCGAAGGTTCTCGAAGCCGCCCAGGAGCAGCTTGCGACGATCGCCGGCCAGAAGCCCAACGTTCGCCGCGCGCGCAAGTCGATCGCGAACTTCAAGCTGCGCGAGGGCATGCCGGTGGGCCTGGCGGTCACGTTGCGCGACGCGCGCGCCTATGAGTTCCTCGATCGCCTGATGTCCGTCGCGATCCCCCGGATCCGCGACTTCCGCGGACTGAAGGCCAACGCCTTCGACGGCCGGGGCAACTACTCGATGGGGATCCGCGAGCAGATCATCTTCCCCGAGATCGATTACGACGCGGTCGACCAGATCCGCGGCCTGGACGTGACGATCACGACGAGCGCGCAGTCCGACCTGGAGGCGTTCGCGCTGCTGGAGGCATTCGGGATGCCGTTCTCGAAGGAGAACCGCCCGACCGACCCGGGCGCCGCGGAGCGCAAGGCTGCCGCCGAGGAGGCCGCGCGCCTGGACGAGGCGCACGCGAAGGCCGAGGCCGAGCGGGCGGCGCTCGAGCAGCTCAAGGCTGAGAATCCCGATGCATATGAGCGGCCGGCCGAAGAGCCAGCGGCCGAGACCGAGGAGGAAGCACACTAAGATGGCCAAGACGTCCCAGCGGGTCCGCCAGACCAGGCCCGCGAAGTACAAGAGCCGGGAGTACAGCCGTTGCCGGCGTTGCGGCCGGGCCCGCGCCGTATACCGCAAGTTCGGCCTCTGCCGGATCTGCCTGCGCGAGATGGCCCACAACGGCTTCGTGCCCGGCATGACGAAGTCTTCGTGGTAACCAGCAGGACCAGAGAGAACCCGTGAGCGCAAGCACAGACCCCATCGCCGACTTCCTGACCCGGATCCGCAACGCGATCCAGGCTGCCCACGAGACGGTCGACATCCCGTCGTCCAAGCTCAAGTCCGAGTGCGCCCGCATCCTCGCCGAGCAGGGGTACATCGACGGCTTCGACAAGGTCGCGCCGGACGTCGACCATCCGGGTGAGATCATCCGCGTGCGCTTGAAGTACACATCCGACCGCCGCTCGGCGATCTCCGGCCTCAAGCGCGTGTCGCGCCCCGGCCGGCGCACGTACGCCGGAGCGTCCGATGTCCCGAAGGTGCTCGGGGGGATGGGCACCGCGATCGTCTCCACGTCGCGAGGCGTCATGACCGGCCACGAGGCTCGCCAAGCGGGCGTCGGCGGCGAGGTCGTGGCACACGTCTGGTAGCCGATGTCGCGCATCGGCAAGAAGCCCATTCCCGTCCCGAGCGGCGTGACCGTCTCGATCGAGCCCGAGCTCGTACGCGTGCACGGGCCGCGCGGTGAGCTCCACGAGCGCGTGCCGCGCTCGATCACGGTCACGCAGGACGGTGAGCAGCTGGTCGTCTCGCGGCCGACCGACCGCGGCGAGCACCGCGCTCTGCACGGCCTGACGCGCTCGCTCGTGGCGAACATGGTCGAGGGGGTCACGACCGGCTTTCAGAAGACCCTCGAGATCCAGGGCGTCGGCTACCGCGCCCAGCTCAGGGGTCGCGATCTCGAGCTCGCGCTGGGCTACTCGCACCCCGTCCAGGTCAAGGCGCCGGACGGCATCGAGTTCGAGGTGCCCCAGCCGACGCGCGTCATCGTCAAGGGCAACTCCAAGCAGCAGGTCGGCGAGCTCGCGGCGAACATCCGCAAGAAGCGCCCCCCCGAGCCCTACAAGGGCAAGGGCATACGCTACGAGGGCGAGTACGTCGCCCGCAAGGTAGGGAAGCGAGCATGACCGTCAAGACCAAGCCTCAGATGCGCTTAAAGCGCCGCCGCCGGGTGCGCGCGAAGATCACCGGCACCGCGCAGCGGCCGCGCATCTCCGTCTTTCGCTCCAATCGCGGCATCGCCGCGCAGCTGATCGACGACATCGCAGGCCATACGATCGCGTCCGTGAGCTGGACGGAGGCGCCGTTGCGCGACAAGGCGCCAATGGAGCAGGCCGGCGCGGCCGGCAAGCTCCTGGCCGAGCGCGCGCGGGCGGCAGAGGTCTCCAGCGCTGTCTTTGACCGTGGCGGCTACCAGTACCACGGTCGCGTCCGGGCATTCGCCGAGGGCGTCCGCGAAGGAGGACTCACCGTATGACATCGAGTCGTTGCTCGACCATGGCAGGCGCGGAGCCGAACCGAAGGTGCTCGCGATGAGCGCACCAGTCGTCGATCGTTCGGTCAACCAGGCGGGCCTCGACCTGCAGGAGCGCGTCGTGGAGATCAACCGCGTCGCCAAGGTCGTCAAGGGCGGCCGGCGCTTCTCGTTCACGGCCCTCGTCGTCGTCGGTGACGAGCGCGATGTCGTCGGCGTCGGCTACGGCAAGGCCAACGAGGTGCCGCTCGCGATCCAGAAGGGCGTCGAGCAGGCCAAGAAGAACCTCTTCCGCGTGCCCAAGCACGGTGCGACGATCACCCATCAGACGCTGGGCGTCTATGGCGCCGGCCGCGTCTTCATGAAGCCCGCTTCGCCCGGCACCGGTGTCATCGCCGGCGGTGGCGTGCGCGCGGTGCTCGAGCTCGCCGGCATTCACGACATCCTGTCCAAGTCGCTGGGCTCGCAGAACCCGATCAACCTCGTCAAGGCGACGGTCGCCGGGCTGCAGGGTCTGCGCCGCCCCGAGGAGGTCGCGGAGCTGCGCGGCCTGTCGATCAACCAGGTGCTGGGGCTGACGGCGGAGCAGTCGGCGGCCGAGACGATCGACGGCGCCGCGCCGACGTTGGACGCCGTCGCCGAAGCCGAGGCGGCCCCGGAACCGGTGCACGAGCCGGGTGCCGGCACCGTCGAGGAAGGCGCCGAGGCATGAGGATCACGCAGTACAAGTCCAAGAACGGCTCGGACAAGCGCCAGCTCGACACGCTGCGCTCGCTCGGCTTGCGCCGGATCGGTCATACGATCGAGATCAAGGACACGCCGCAGTCGCGCGGCATGGTGCATCGCGTCCGCCATCTCGTGCGCATCGAGGAGGGCAAGTCATGACCCCGCCTGACGGCGACGAGCAGGAGCCGCGGATCGGTCTGAACACGCTCAAGCCGGCGCCCGGCAGCCGCAAGGCGCGCAAGCGCGTCGGCCGCGGCCACGGCTCGGGCCACGGCAAGACATCGGGCCGCGGCCACAAAGGCGCCGGCTCGCGCTCAGGCTCGAAGTCCAGGCCGGGGTTCGAGGGCGGGCAGATGCCGATCCACATGCGGATGCGCAAGCTGCGCGGCCCGCACATGAAGAAGTCGATGCCCTTCGAGCCGTTTCGCACGCACACGCAGGCGGTCAACCTCAAGGATCTCGAACGCCGCTTCGAAAGCGGCGACGACGTGACGCTCGAGGCGCTGAAGGCCAAGGGCCTTGGCACGCGCAAGGAGATTCCCGTCAAGATCCTCGCCAAGGGTTCGATCTCAAAGCCCCTGACCGTCCACGCGCACAAGTTCAGCGGCGCTGCCCGCGCGGCGATCGAGGCCGCCGGCGGAAGCTGCCAGGTGGTCGAAGACTGACCTGCTGCGCCGCCGGCAACGCGCCACGCCGTCGCGCTCGGCGAGCGCTGTCGTGAAGCGCCCTCGGGCGGCGACGGTCAGCGTCTCGGCACGGCCGGAGCGGCGGCTGTCAAGATCTTGCAACGCGGCTTGACTTGATCGCCTCGCGACAAGACACTGCTGCGCAGCGGGATCGGCTGCGTCGATGACGCGCACAGAGGGATAGGCCGTTCATTCAGGGATCGATCATCATCAGTTGGGTCACACCGCGGGCAACGGGTCGCGCGGGTTACGGCTGGCGTGTACCGATCGGAAGTCGGTCTACGTGAACACCGGGTCTGCACGGGGCGGTCAGATG
>DASVPU010000198.1:0-2235 GCA_036389475.1 Solirubrobacteraceae bacterium | reverse complement strand
AGGTCGTGGACCGCGCGCTGAAGCGCCGGCGAGCCGGGGTGGGTTTCCGCGTTCGAGAGTGCGGCGAACCTCGACCTCGCCGTTCGCGCCGCCTCGCTGAGCGACGTCAGCGCGTCGTTCCGAAGCAGGGCGTCGAGCCGGACAAGCAACGACACGGCGGCGATGGCGAGAGCGAGGGCGCTGACGGCGAACAGAGCCGCGGTCAGGCGCCCGCGGAGCCCAAGCAGCCAGGTCACGGGCTGTGCAGGCGGTACCCGACGCCCCGCACCGTGAGCAGCAACTCGGGCCTCGCCGGGACCGTCTCCAGCTTCTCGCGCAGGTGGCGGACGTGCACGTCGATGCCGCGGGGATCGCGGTAGGCGCTGTCTCCCCAGATCGCCCGGAGCAGCTCGTGGCGGTTGAAGAGCTCGCCGGGCCGGGTCATCAAGGCCTGCAGGAGCTCGAACTCGGAGAAGGTCAGCTCGACCGGCTGTCCGCGCACGGAGACGCTGCGGCGGCCGCGATCGAGGACGATCGGACCGACCTGCAGGACCTGCTCGCCGAGGGCGCGGGGACCCGCGCGTCGCAGGACGGCCCGGATCCGGCTGCGCAGCTCGGCCGGCCCGAACGGCTTGGTCACGTAGTCGTCGGCGCCGGCCTCGAGGCCGAGCACCGCGTCGGCCTCGGAGTCGAGGGCGGTGAGCATGATGATCGGCACGACGTTGCGCCGCTCGCGCAGCGTGCGGCAGACGTCGTAGCCGTCGGGTCCGGCGCCGAGGCCGATGTCGAGCAGCACGATGTCGAAGTGGCCCGTGCTGGCGCGATCCACGGCGGAGCGTGCGTCGGCGACCGCCATCACGCGGTGACCGTCGCGCTCGAACAGCCGCCTGATCTGCTCGCGCAGTTCGGAGTCGTCATCGACGACCAGGATTTCGAGGCTCTCGGCCGCCACGCACATCGAACGCTACCGCTGGGGCTGGGGGTGCGGCGCCACGAGACCGGCGCGCGAAAGGCGGCGCAGCGCACCGTACATCCTCCCCAGCTCGCGGAAGGCGCGCAGGATCACGCGCGGGTTGCCGCCGGTCTCCTCGCCCGCAACGCGCGGGTGGTGATGGACGCCGATCTCGGCGAAGCGGGCGCCCTCCGCCTCGCACTGGACGACGAGCTCCGTGCTGATCATGGCACCGCTCGTCTGGAGCTTGAACTGCCGCAGCAGGTCGCGGCGGATCAGCTTGAAACCGCAGTCCACGTCGTGCACCGGCAGGTGGAACAGCGCGCGCATGAGCCGATTCCAGGCCGCCGCGGAAGCGCGTCGGGTGATGGTGTCCTGGCGCAGGATGCGCCGTCCCCAGAGGGCGTCCGCGTCGCGGGTGAGCGGCACGAAGTCGGCCAGCTCCCGCAGGTCGAACTGCAGGTCGGCGTCGGCCAGCAGCACCCAATCCATCCGGGCGGCTTCGATGCCGGAGCGCAGTGCGTCGCCATAGCCGCGGTTGCGGGCGTGCAGGATGAGCCGGACACGCGGATCGGCCTCGACGAAGTCGGACGCGATGCGCGCGGTGCCGTCGGTGCTGCCGTCGTCGACGACGATGATCTCGTAGTCCTCGCTCGTCATCGCCGCGGCCGCCGCGGCGTTGCGAATCGCCTCGGCGACGTTGGCCTCCTCGTTGAAGCAGGGGAGGACCACGGAGACGCTTCCGAGCGAGGGAGCGGTGGGGACGGAACGCAGCCGGGCCGGAGCGACGGTGGGCGGGGGCGCGACGGCGGCGGGAGACTGGGAGATGGGGGAGGCGATGGTGGACATGGAGAGAGCGTCACCGGATCCCCGTTCGCCTCGGTTGGCGCGATGTTGGCGTCCCGTTAGCGACCCGGGTCAGCCGGCTCGACGGACCGCGGCGGGACGCCGCGCGCCGCGCGGGGCGGTGCCGCTTGCTGACGCGCAGACGGCGGTGGTGGGCCCCCGGGTGGTTGGACAGCAGGCTGTCCATGTAGCGGTGGTTCGCGCGCCCGACCGCGGTGCGGCCGAGATCGATGCCGTGCTGCTGGGCGAGGATGGTGCCGAGGCCCGACCAGACGAGCACGAGCCACGCCGTCATGACGACCGTCGCGTAGCGCAGCGTGCGGCTGCGCGAGAGGGCGGCGAAGGGCAGCGCCCAGACGACGTACCACGGCATGAGCCAGCTCACGCAGACGACGCCGAGCAGTCCGGCCCAGCCGGCCGGGGTCGCCCAGCGGCGGGTACGCCATGCGACGGCGGCG
>DASVPU010000197.1:0-2166 GCA_036389475.1 Solirubrobacteraceae bacterium | reverse complement strand
TAGGGGGCAGCACCTGCCGAGCCAGCGCAGCCGACCGCAGACGATCTCGCGTCATCCCTCCACCGGGGGCGCCTCTTCGACGCGATCACAAACTTGCCGACCCCCCGCACGCAGGTTTGCCTCGCCGGCTGTGCGAGGCTGGCTCTGTGGTCGGCGTCATCGTTCCCGTGCACGGCTTCGCGCCGTACCTCGCCGAGGCGCTGGACTGCGTGCTGGCTCAGGAGCCCCGGCCGGAAGCGGTCATCGTCGTCGACGACGCTTCGCCCGAGCCGCTGGCGCTACATCCCGACCACGCGCCGCACTGCACGCTCGTACGGCGCGAGCGCTGCGGGGGGCCCGCGGCTGCGCGCGCCAGCGGGCTGGAGGCGCTCGGCGCCGCCGTGGAGCTCGTCGCGCTGTGCGACGCCGACGACGCGTGGACCGTGGGCAAGCTTGCGGCGCAGCTCGACGCGCTGGAGCACAGCAAGGACGCCGCGCTGTGCTTCGGGCGCGCGCTGGTCGTCGGCGCGGACGGCCGCGCGACGGGCGAGCGCTGGAAGGAGCTCGCGGGCGGATCGCATAGCGGCCCGTCGTTGGTGGCACAGCTGTATGAGTTCAACTCGATCCCGACGTCGAGCGTCGCGCTGCGGCGGACGGCCTTGGAGGCCGCGGGCGGCTTCGAGTCCTCCGTGCGGCTGGCGGAGGACTGGGACCTGTGGCTCAGAATGGCCGCGCGCGGTGAGCTGTTCGTCTGCGCGCCCGGCGCGATCGTGCGCTATCGCCGCCATTCCGACGGGCTGACCGCGGACATCGGCGCTCTCGCTCGCTGCCAGCTTGAGATGCACCGCGCTCACGGCGCCCTCGTGGCTCCCGACGTGCGCGAGCGCGCTCTGGCGAACGATGCGGCGGCGCTGCGGTCCGCGCAGCGGCGCGGCCTACGCCGGCTCCTTCCTCGCCGCGATCCCTATCGACGCTGACCGAGCCGCAACCGCGGCCGCGGCCGGTTCGGCACCAGGCGCCCGAGTTCGAACGCCCACACCGCCGGGCCGTCGAGCAGTCCCAGCAGCGCCTCGTCGCGGTCGCCTCGGGCGGCGGCGATAAGCCCGTGAGCGGCTCGTTGCGCGCTCCACCAGGCCAGGCCGGGCCAATGGCGGCGCGGCAAAGCGCCAGGCCAGCTCCGCCCAAGCCAGGCGGCGCCCGCGCCGTGGCGGGCGCGCTGGGCGAGCATGCGCGGGATCGTGGCACGGTTGCGGTGGGTGACGGCCGCCTGCTCGCGGCGCTCGAGCATCCAACCCGCGGCGCGCAGGCGGTAGCAGAGATCCGCGTCGCCGCCCGAGCGCACGCCCGCTTCGAAGCCGCCGACCTGAACGAACGCCTCGCGGCGAACCGCCGCGTTCGCGGTCTGGGCGAACGCCCATTCGCCGTGACCGAGCGTGACCTCCTGGCTCATCGAAGCCTTCAGCCACGTGTAGCGCTCCGCGGCGGTGGTCGCGTCGCCGTCGTCGACGACGGTCCCGGCCAGTATGCCGGTGCGCTGCGTCGGAGCGGGATCGAAGTAACGGTCGAGCAGGTCCGGCGGTGGGAGCACGTCGGCATCGAGGAACACGAGCCACGATGCGCAACCGGCGGCCACGCCGCGATTGCGCGCGTGGTAGGAGGTCTGGCGCTCGCCAGCGCCGAGAATCCGAACGGCTCCGCGCGTGGCGTCGATCGCGCCGGCGCGGTTGTCGACGATCGTGACCGTGTCGCCGGGACGCAGCCGCAGCGCCGCGAGCCGCAGCGCCATTCGTTGCAGCTGCTCGTCAGAGCCACGGAACGGCAGCACGACATCGACGGCTGGACGTTTATCCACCCCTCGAAATCTACGTGGCGCGCAACTTGATGACGTAGCGACCGTTCCAGCACTGACACAAATACCTGCATGAACGAGCTGGAGGTCACGATGGTGAAACGCCGACGGTCGGCGGCGCTCGCGTGCGCCCTGAGTGCTGCCCTTTTGGGCGCTTCGGGCGCAGACGCGAATGTTCGCACACCAACTTCTGGATGGGAGTGGGGCAACCCGACGCCGCAGGGCAACACCCTGCGCGCGCTCGGCTTCGTCGGTGGACGCGGCTACGCCGCGGGCGACTTCGGAACCGTTCTGCGCACCGATGACGGGGGCCTGACCTGGGCGGGTCTGCCGTCAGG
>DASVPU010000196.1:0-4305 GCA_036389475.1 Solirubrobacteraceae bacterium | reverse complement strand
CCGCCTCCGCCGCCCACCGTGAAGCGGGTGGCGTCGTCGTTCTTTGCGTTTTCGTCGCTCAAGCGCTTAACGATTCGCGGTCGGCGGGCGAGCGTGACGATCTCGGTGCCCGGTGCTGGCAAGGCGGTGGCGAGCCTCAAGGCGCGCGTCGGGCGGCGGATGGTCCAGATCGCGAAGGCGTCGGCGACGGCGACGCGCGCGGGGAAGCTGCGCCTGACGTTCCGCCTGTCGGCGAGCGCGCAGCGGTCGCTGCGCCGGACGCTGGCGCGGCGTCCCACGCGGCGTACCAGCGGCGTGGTGCGGGTGTCCTTCACCCCGACGGGCGGCGTCAAGCGCACACGTAATCGGGCACTGTCCATCCGGATGAGATGAGCTGACGCGCGAGCGCCGGCCGGGAGTCGGCCGGCGGCATGCGGTGCCTGGATCCCCGATCGGCGATCGATCCAGGCTCAGCTCAACGCTGCATCTCGATGCGCCGCGTGACCGTGCGCCGGTTGCCCGATCCGTCGGCGGCGGTCAGCCGCAGCGCGCCGGTCAGCCGCCGGCCGGATCGCAGCCGGCGGGCGGTCTGCGTCCAGCGGGCGAATACATAGGTCCGCCCAGCCCCGGCCAGCGACCACGTGCCACGCGCCAGCACGACCTTGGCGCGTCCCAGACGCGCCCGCCGCGCGGCGTTTGCGTCGGCGTCGACCACGGCGTCGAGATTGCACGCTTCCGAGCACGACGCGGTTACGACCAACGCGGGCCCTGCATCAGCTAGCCGCTGGCGCCGGCCGACGATGACGGTCACGTTCGGGGGGCTGCGGTCCGGCGCCGCAGCCTGCGGCCCCTGAGCAGCGTCCGCGGCGGGGGCGGGCGGCCCGGCGATGCGCTCTTCGGGGTCGCAGGCGCTGCCGATCCCGTCACCGTCGAGGTCGGCCTGGTCGGGGTTGTAGATGACAGGACAGTTGTCGAACCCGTCGTCGTAGCGGTCGTTGTCGTCATCGCGGTCACAGGCGTTGCCCTTGTCGTCCCCGTCGATGTCGCTCTGATCGGGGTTCGGCGTGCCGACGCAGTTGTCGTCCTCGTCATAGCGCCCGTCGCCATCGCTGTCCTTCGGCGGGCAGGCGTTCCCGCGGCCGTCGCCGGGAGTGCTGTCGGCCTGGTCGGGATTGGCGACGACGCGGCAGTTGTCGTCGATATCCCGCACGCCGTCGTTGTCGTCGTCGAGGTCGCACGCGTCGCCCAGCGCGTCGCCGTCGGTGTTGAGCTGGCTGCCGTTCGGGACATTCAGGCAGTTGTCCACCTCGTCTCGAACGGTGTCGCCGTCGACGTCGCCCGGCTCGGGGTGGGCCTGGGCGGCGGCGCTGAGCGGCGCCGGAGCGGCCGCCACGAGTAGCACGGCGCCACACGCGAATGCCAGCGCGGCCACGACGATGGTGACGACTCGAAGCCCGGCCATCGCTGTCGATGATACGACCGCGCGGATCTCGCAGCGCCGGGTACCGCCTCGCCAGCGAGCGTCAGGACATATGGTTGACGGCGGGGCGGTTGTGTGGGCAGACCTCGGACGGGGGATGCGCGACGTTCATCAGTAGCCGGCAAAGAAGGGATCCCATGAAGGCGTCAGTCGAGCAAAGTGTCCGCGCCGCTCTTGCCGCGACCCTCGCCCTTGCCGCGTTCGCCGGCGCGGCGCAGGCGGCGCCTACCGGACTCAACGCCTACAGCGTCGCGGCCGGCAACGGAAACGCCCTGCGGCTGCTCGCCGAACAGGGCTTCGACCTCTCCGAGGGCGCACGCGGCGGCCGCATCGAGGTCGTCGCCACCGCGGCGCGGGCGAACGGCCTGCGCAAGTACGGCCTCGACCCGAGGCTCGAGCGCAACGGCTCGTCCCGCGCTGCCCGTATCCGGCCCGACGGCAGCTACGACGTCTATCGACCCTACCGGGATCACACCTACGTCGGCACCGTCGGCGGGGTCGCCGGCGGCACGCCCCGCGAGACGCTGTACGAGGAGTTCTCGCGCCTCGCCGCGGCGCACACGGACATCGTCAAGCCGGAGGTGATCGGCAACTCGATCAACGGCAAGCCGATCCTGGCGCTGCGGATCACGCGCGACGCGCGTGAGCCATCCAACCCGGACGGCTCGCGGCCGGCGGTCGCGTACATCTCGACGCAGCATGCCCGCGAATGGATCGGTACCGAGCACGTGCGACGGCTCGCCCACCTGTTCATCGACAACTACGGCGCGAGCGGCGCGGCGAAGAACGTCCAGGGCCTCGACATCGCCGGCGTGACGGCGAGCGAGCTGACGAGCCTCGTGAACACGCGCGAGATCTGGATCGTCCCGGTCGCCAACCCCGACGGCTACGACTTCACCTTCACGCCGGGCAACCGGCTGTGGCGCAAGAACCTGCGCGACAACAACGGCGACGGGCAGATCACCGCCGGCGACGGCGTCGACCCGAACCGCAACTTCCCCGCGCACTGGGGCTTCGACAACGAGGGCTCCTCGGCCGATCCGGGCGCGGAGACCTACCGCGGCAGCGCCCCGACGTCCGAGCCCGAGACGAAGGCCATGAACGGCTTTCTGCGGCAGGTCGGCTTTGAGTTCCTCGTCAACTATCACTCGGCCGCCGAGCTGCTGCTCTACGGCACGGGATTTCAGGTTCAGACGGACTCCGAGGACGACCCGATCTACCGGGCACTTGCCGGCACCGATGCCAACCCGGCGATCGGCTCAAACCCACCCGGCGCGCCGCACCCCTACGACCCCGACATCTCCTCCGAGCTCTACACCACCAACGGCGACACGGACGATACGGCGCACGCGATCCATCGCACGCTGTCGTTTACCCCCGAGATGGACGTGGCGGAGCCCGCGCGCGGAGGCGGCGCGTCCGCGTTCGAGTTCCAGGACTCCGAAGCCGACCTCGAGCAGGTCTTCGAGAAGAACATCCCCTTCGCGCTCGACGTCGCCAAGTCGGCGAACGATCCCGCCAACCCGGTGTCGCACCTTGGCCGCGACGCGCCGTCGTTCGAGATGCACCCGTTCGGCGTCTCCTTCGGAGATCCGCAGAAGGTGCGCGTCGACGTCAAGCGCGCTCTCGGTCCGGTGACGCTGCACTGGAGCGTGAACGGCGGCGAGGAGCGCAGCGCGAGCACCAGCGAGTACCAGGGTGGAGAGCGCTACGGCGCCCAGAACGACGTCTACTACCACGAGATGCGCGGCATCGTCACCGGCACGAGTCCCGGCGACAGCGTCAAGGTGTGGTTCGAAGCCGGCGGCCAGCGCTCGCAGTCCTTCGCCTACGAGGTGCGCTCGAACAGCGGCCACAACGTGCTGATCATGGCCGCGGAGGATTACTCCGGCAAGCCCGGCCCAGGCGTCGAGGCGCCGGACTACCCGAGTCGCACGCAACCCAACTACCTCGACTACTACAAGGCAGCCTTGACCGCCAACGGGATCGGCTATGACGTCTATGACGTCGACGCCGAAGGGCGCAAGGCGCCCGATCCGATGGGCGTGCTCTCGCATTACGGCGCGGTCGTCTGGTACACGGGCAACGACGTGCTCGTGCGCGCCCCCGGGGTTCCCGGCGCAACCGGCGTGGCGCGGCTCTCAAACGACGAGATCCTCGCCGTTCGCGACTACCTCAACGACGGCGGCAAGCTGCTCTACACGGGCCAGAACGCAGCCTTCGCGCAGGTCAACGCGTATCCCTTCAACCCGCTCGGCGAGCCTCCGTTCTGCGGTCCCGCCGGCTCACCCGGCGCCGCGCCAGGTTGCATCCCACTGTCCAACGACTTCCTGCAGTACTGGTTGGGCGCCTTCATCCACATCGATGCCGCGAGTACGAAGAGCGATGCGTCGGCGCTGCCGCTACGGGGTGTGGGGCCGTTCGGAGCATTCGCGTTCGGCCTCAACGGCGCCGGCTCCGCCGCCAACCAGGAGCACACGTACTCGCTGGTCACGACGTCGAGCGTCTTGAACCCGGCGCAGTTCCCGCAATTTCAGTCAGGTCTCGCGGCGATCTTCGACCGCCCGCCCTCCTTCGATCCGCTGACGGGCACGCGCTACGCGGTCGCGCCCAACGACGACGGGGGCTATCAGCGCTTGCGCAAGACGATCGACCTGGCCGGCACGACCGCAGCGGACCTGTCGTTCAAGATCTCCTACGACACGGAGCCAACCTACGACTACGTGATCGTCGAGGCCCACCACGTCGGCATGGACGACTGGACCACCCTGCCCGACGCCAACGGGCACACGTCGACGGACGTCGGCGCATCGTGCGACATCAACTGGGATCGGCTGCACCCGGTC
>DASVPU010000195.1:0-2689 GCA_036389475.1 Solirubrobacteraceae bacterium | reverse complement strand
CAGGCCGCCGGCCGCGACCGCGCAACGATCCGGATCAACGCGCGGGCGCGGGCGCGTCGCGACCGCAGGCCGCCGGCCTTCTCACGTGCGCACACGCAGTCATCGGTTGTTCTTGCCGGAGATTCGTGGGGGCCAGTTCGTACCGCGGTTCCTCTTCAGGCATGCAGACACCCATACATGCATGAGCGTCGGGAGGCGCGATGCACACCTACGTGTTCGCAGACCAGAAGGGTGGAGTAGGCAAGACCACGATCACGCTCGGCGTGGCCGCCGCGCGAGGATGTCCCGATCGTCGTGGAACTTCGCGGCGGCGGTCCGGGTGTGATGGTCAGGCGGTGACGAGCGTAGCGGCCTCCTCGGCGGTCGGTGAAGGAAGATTGTCGGTGAGGTCGCGCTCGACGGCGATGGCGAGCTTGGCGAGGTCGCGGTAGCCGATCACCTTGCGAAACTGCTGCTCGGCTTCGAGCATCCCCGCGGCGGTCCAGCGCAGCGCCATGTCACCGGACTGCCAGCGCTTGACGTTGCGGCTGGTGCGTCGGACGCACTCGATCATCGACTCGCACGGGTTCGTGGACTCCAGCGTGCGCTTCAGCGCGCCGCGGATGCCGAGTCTCCTCACGGTGAGCGTCTCGGCCATGCCTTCTCGCAGCGACGCGGCGGCGCCGGGGTGTGAGCGGGCGAGCTCGTCGGCGAGCGCCTGCAGCCGTGCGAGCGCCGCGGCGTGATCGTCGAGCTTCCACGCCGCCCGCAGGCGGCGCTTGACGGCGGGGCGGTCGCGCTCGGGGAGGTGATCGAGAACGTTGCGCTCTCTCTTTGAAGTAGTTGTCGTTGTCAAGCGCGCTGGGGGTCGTCGGGCTCCCTTCGTTGCGGGCGTCGGTAGTTGCTCAGTTCTCTTTCGGCGCTGGGCTGCGCACACCGTGTCGGTCGGAGCTGTCCCGGCTGCTCAATTCCTTGTGGGCCGTCAGTCGGCCAGAACGCAACTGGAGTTCGCCGGGACAGGAGCTGCCGCGCCGCGCGGGCGCGAAGGGCTGAAGGGCTGCTGCAGCGCGAGGACGTGCCAGCTGGCGATCAGGACCTTGCGAGCGACGGCGGCCTTCGCCGGGTTGCCCTTGCCGCCGCAGCGCTCCTTGACATCGCGATACAGCTGGTGCCACGGGTTGTTGGGCCGCCAGGCCTGCTGAGCGGCTTCGATCGCGGCCCAGCGCAGCATCGTCGAGCCGCTCTTTGACAGCTTCCCGGTCCGCGACTTCTCGCCGGACTGGTAGACGCGCGGCGTGAGCCCGGAGTAGCCGACGAGCTTGCGAGCCGTCGGGAAGCGGGAGATGTCGCCGATCTCGCTGGCGATCGTCAGCCCGAGCAGATGACCGACTCCCGGGATCGTCACCAGCAGCTGCACGCGCGGGTCTGCGCGCGCGAGTGGTCGCAGCTCCTGCTCAAGCGGGATCAAGCGCTCGTCGAGCGCGCGCACGACGGCGACGGCCTCGGCGATCGAGCGCCGCCACACCTCCGGAACACCGCGTTCGGTGAGCAGCTCGTCGCGATCTGGTTGGCGTAGCCGGCTGAACGCGAGCGTGACGCCGAACTGGCTGAAGACGCCGTGCGCGCGGTTCATCGCCGACGTGCGCAGCTTGACGAGGTGCATCCTGCGCCCAAGGCGCTCCTTCAGCTCACGGTCAGCGAACGTCGGGACGTGCACCTGCGGCACGAGGTCGCGGCGCGCAAGCTCGGCCAGGACCCGTGCGTCGAGCTTGTCGGTCTTCGCTGCCAGCGACCCCACGGCTTTGGCCTTGCGAGCGTCGGCGATCTGCACCGTCCAGCCGCCGGCTTGCAGGCGCTCGCGAACCCATGCCGCGCCGCTCATCATCTCCACGCACGCCAGCGCCTCGGGGCCGAGGCGCCCGACGAGCATTGCGAGACCGTCCTCGTCGGCCGGCGTCCAGCCCTCCTCGATGATCACGCCTGTCGGCGTGACCGCGCACCATCGTGCCCGCCTGCTCGCCCAGTCGAGTCCCACAAACCGCTGCATCTCGCCTCCTCTCAGCGACGACAACACGTTCGAGCGTGGCGGCCGCCGCGGACGTCATCTGGCCTTCATGACATTCCTTGTGACGGACGCAGCGCTGCACCGGCGTTCGGGTGCCGAGCACGTCACGCACCGCCTTGCGCAGCGCCTTCGCACCGTCAAGGACGCAGAGCACGCCCTGACCGACGTCCAGGCCGCGATCGACGAGGTCTGACAGCAGCGCGGTCGCGACGGCGGCGTTCTCGGTCGATCCTTCCCACAATCCGAGCGGGATCTTCACGCCCTCGGTCGTGATCCCCAAGGCGACGACGTTGCAGCGGCCCTTGAGGTCGATGCCGTCAAGCATCAGCACCGCGAGACGGATGTCGTCCAGGCGGCGGGCCATCAGCTCGCCCAAGCGCTCGCTCGTGCGCGCGACGAACGCCCGCGAGACCGCCGACTTCGACGTCGATCGCGACGCCTGCTCGACATCTTCGCCAACGGGCTCCTGCGTGCGCGCGTAGCGACGTGTGCTCACGCCGGCGAGCATTCGCTCGAGCACGACACCCGTCAGCGCGTCGCGATCAGCGAAGCGCTCGTACGTCTGCAGGGGCACCTCCTCGCTGCCGTCGACGCTGCGCGCCCGCGGCCGGCTCACTGGCACGCGCCGGCCACCGAGGGTCACGC
>DASVPU010000194.1:0-5051 GCA_036389475.1 Solirubrobacteraceae bacterium | reverse complement strand
GCGGTACAACCGCCCCGGCCCGCAGCACAGCTCCAGGACGCTCGCGCCGTCCGCGACGTGCGCGGCGACCGCCGCGTCACGCGCTGCGTAGTAGCGTCCGTACAGAACGCGCATCGCGAGGCCGTAGCCCAATGCGCTGCGGTAGATGAGGCTCTCGGGCAGACGCGCGAGGATATTCACCGTCGCACCGTCACCGTGATCGAGCTGAGCGTCGTCATCCCCGTGTACCACTGCGCCGGGTGCCTCAAGGCGCTGCACGAGCGGCTGACCGCCAGCGTGCTCGCCGTCACGCCGGACTACGAGATCGTCTTCGTCGACGACCGCTCGACCGACAACGCCTGGGAGGTCTTGCGCGAGCTGGCGCATGAGGACCCGCGCCTGCGAATCGTCCGCCTGAGCCGCAACTTCGGCCAGCACGCGGCCATCACCGCCGGGCTGACGCGCGCGACCGGCGCCTGGACCGTCGTCATGGACTGCGACCTGCAGGAGCCGCCGGAGGAGATCCCGCGGCTGTACGCCAAGGCTCAGGAGGGATACGACGTCGTGCGCGCCGTCCGGCAGGGCCGCCGGCACTCGGCGTTTCGCCGCTTCTCCGCGAGTCTGTACCGGCGCATGCTCAGCGAGCGCGAGGGCGGCGACATCGAGTTCTCGACGCTCTCGATCATCTCGCGCAAGGTCGTCGACTCGTTCTTGTCGCTGCGTGACCGCGATCGCGAGTATCAGCTCGTGCTCGACTGGCTTGGCTTCTCGCAGGCCAGCATCACGTTCGCCCACGCCGAGCGCGCGGGCGACTCGCCCAGCGCCTACGGGCTGCGCGAGCTGCTGCGAGTCGCCTTCGACGGGATGTTCTTTCGCACGACCGTCCTGCTGCGGGTGATCGTGCTCGTCGGCTTCTGCATCGCGGCCGCGGGCGGACTGCTGGGCGTCTACGCGGTGTTCTCGCGCTACGTCGAGGACACGCCGCCGGGCTACACGAGCATCGTCGTCCTGCTCGTGCTCCTGAGCGGGTTCATCATCATCGCCCTCGGCGTCGTGGGCCTGTACGTCGGGCGGATCTTCGACCAGGTCAAGGGCCGCCCGCTGTTCGTCATCGACGAGCAGGTCGACGGAGAGCTCGTGCGCCGCGAGCGGGACTGACGCCGTGGACGAGGCGCTTGAGCGCTGGACCCTCGAAGTCGAGGAGGAGCATTGGTGGTATCGGGGGCGGCGGCGGGTTCTGGCCGCGGTCCTCGACGGGTTGGCGCTGCCGAGCGATACGCGGATCCTTGACGCCGGTTGCGGTTCGGGGCGCAACATGGTCGACCTCGCCCGGCGGGGGCAGGTGTGGGGAATCGAGCCTGCGTCGCCGTCGCTGCAGGCCGCGGTGGCGCGGCAGGTCGGCGAGGTCCGTCCCGGTTCGCTTGGAGAGCCGCTGCCGTTCGAGGACGGGAGCTTCGCTCTCGCCCTGGCGCTCGATGTCCTGGAGCACGTGGCCGACGACGCGTTCGCACTGGGCGAGCTCGCGCGGGTCGTGCGCCCGGGCGGCCGGATGATCCTCACCGTGCCGCAGTACGCCTGGCTGTGGGGGGAGCACGACGTCCTCGCCCACCACCACCGGCGCTACACGCGGCCGCTGCTCGTCGCGCGTGCGTCGGCGGCCGGCTGGAACGTGGAGCGCGTGACGGCCTTCAACACGGTGCTGCTGGCGCCGATTGCAGCAGTCCGCCTCGTGCAGCGGGCGCGACGGCGGCCCGCACCCAGGTCCGATCTCGGCCGCACGCCGGGCGGCCTCGTGAACGACGGGCTGGAGCGAGTGCTCCGCGCCGAGGCGGCATGGATCCGCCATGGGCGCGACCTCGGGGCGGGCGTGTCGCTGCTGGCGGTGCTGCGCCGCGGGCTCACGTAGTAACCGACAGCACGTCTGAATTGCCCGTCAGTGAGTGCTCTTGACGCCGTCTTACCGTGGCACTAGGTTCGCGCCACGCGTTTGGGAACGGCGTGACACAGAGGAGAACGAAAGATGATGCCGATGTCCGCGGCCGTTGACGATGGCTATGAAGCGCGCACGATGAGACGTCTGCTCGGCGCGGTTGCCGCCGCGCTGCTGCTCGCAATCGGCCTCGGCGCGCCTGGCGCTCGAGCGGCGACGCCGAACCTCCGCGAGCACCGCACGGCGCGCTACCTGGAGTCGATCCGCAGCGACCCGATCAAGCTGCGTGCGTTCCTCGCGGAGATGCCGAAGGGCGGGGACCTGCACAACCACCTGTCCGGCGCCGTGCCGACCGAGACGCTGATCCGCTTGGCCATCGACGACGGGCTGTGCATCGACACGACGACGCTCGTGGCGCAGTACAAGCCGGCTCCTTCCCCTGGGCTCGCCGACACGTTGTTCGGCAAGCCGGCGACATGCCCCTCCGGCCAGCGGCCGGCCGCCGACTCGATCAGCGACGGCGAGTTCAGCCGGCAGATCCTGCGGGCGTGGTCGATGGAGGGCTTTCAGCCTGGAGCCGAGACCGGCCACGACCACTTCTTCGCGACGTTCGGGAAGTTCGGGGCCGCGACGGAGCGCAAGGGCGACCTGCTGGCCGCGGTCGCGAGCATCAACGCCGACCAGAACGTGCTCTATCTCGAGACGCTCGTCTCGCGCCAGTACTACGGCCTCAAGGCGCTGACCAAGCAGGTCGCCTTCGATCCCGACTTCGCGGCGATGCGCAGCAAGCTCCTGCAGAGCGGGATGGCGCAGGTCGTCAGCGGGGCGATCGCCGAGACCGACGGCGACAGCGCCCGCTTCGACGAGCTGCTCGGCTGCCGGACGCCGCAGCCGCAGCCGGGATGTGCGGTCGCGATTCGCTACGACTACCAGGTGGGTCGCGCCACCGATCCGGTGAGCGTCTTCGCGGGCCTGCTGCTCGGCTTCGAGCTTCAGAGCGCCGATCCCCGCTACGTCGGCGTCAACCTCGTGCAGCCCGAGGACAACGCCGTCGCGCTGCGCGACTACACGCTGCACATGCAGATGATCCAGTACCTGCGAAGCGTGTACCCCAACGCTCACGTGACGCTGCACGCCGGCGAGCTCGCGCCCGGGCTCGTGGATCCCGCCGACCTGAGCTTCCACATCCGCCAGGCCGTCGAGATCGCCGGGGCCGAGCGCATCGGCCACAGCGTCGATGTCCTCAACGAGAAGGACTACCTCGCGCTGCTGCGGACGATGGCCCGCCGTCACGTGCTCGTCGAGGCGCCGTTGACCAGCAACGCGCAGATCCTCGGCGTGTCCGGCTCCGCGCACCCGTTCCAGCTCTACCGCGCGAGCGGCGTCCCGGTCGCGCTCGCCACCGATGACCCCGGGGTGTCGCGCATCGACATCACGCACGAGTACCAGTTCGCGGCGACGGAGTACGACCTGGACTACCGCGACCTCAAGACGCTCGCGCGTGCGTCGCTCGAGCACGCGTTCCTGCCGGGCCGCAGCCTCTGGCGGGCGCCCGACGTCTACCGGCCGGCCGCTGCCTGCGCCCACGACGTGGTCGGGGTCGCGCGGCTGACCCGCCGCTGCCGTGCGCTCGTGGGCAGCAGCTCCAAGGCGGCCGTCCAATGGGAACAGGAGGCGCGCTTCAACGCCTTCGAGCGGCGTCGTCGCTGAGCGCAGCTCAGCTGCGCCGTCCGCCGCCGCGTCCGCCCGGGCGGCGTCCGCCGCGCGCGCGCATCGCCATGACGGCCGCCGTGAGCGCCGCCTGCATCGCCCGGCGCTGTGCGGCGGCGCTGCGCGACGGAAGCGCTAAGGGACCGTCGACGGGATTCGCAGCTTGGGATCTTCTGCCTGTTCCTGCCATCGCCGCGACGAAGTTACCCGAACCGGAATCGCCCCGAAACATGTCTTTCACAGTAAGAACTCAGGCTGAGGCTCGCGGCCGGCAGAGCCAGATCTCGTGACCCGGGCGGTCCTGGATCTCCAGGCCGCAGGAGCGCAGCATCGCCTCGACGCAGGCGGCGTTCGGCGCCCACCAGTTCGTCGGGTCGCCCGCCAGATCGCGTTCGATGAAGGCCATCGCCGGCCAGCCCGGGCGCAGCATCTCCTCGCGTTCGTCGATCGACAGGTTCGACGGCGTATGCAGGCGCTCGTCGCCGGGCATCGTCAGCGTCTGCACGATGGCGACGTCGCCGGTGAGTCGGCTTACGATGTCGAGCCCGAGCAGCGGATGGCGCAGGTGGTAGAGCACGCCGAGGAACAGCACGATGTCGAAGGGCTTCTCGTCGAGCGTCGCCAGGTCGTAGACGCCCGTCCGGCGAAACTCGATGCGGCTCTCGAGGCCGAGCTCGCGGGACGCCCAGCGGGCCTGACGCAGGTAGTGGCTGTCGACGTCGACGGCCAGCACCTCAGCGCCGCGGCGCGCAAGCTCGAAGCTGTAGAAGCCGGCGTTGCAGCCGATGTCCAGCGCGCGCGCGCCGTGCAGATCATCAGGCAGGTGGGGCGCGATCTGCCGCCACTTGAACGCCGGGAAGTCACCCAGCGGATGGTCCGGCGCCGTGCGCCGGTTCCCGGGGAGGTGCAGGTTGTGAAACCAGGGCGCCAGCTCGGGGGCAGCGCTTGCGCCGTCGGTCGACTGCAGCGTGCTCATGCGTGTGCGATCGCCTCCAGGACGTGGTTCTCGAGCTCGATCGCGCGGTGCAGCGCCGTGTGCTCGGCGAGTACCCGTCGGCGTGCGCGGCGGCCGATTGCTCGCCGTAGGGACTCCCCCGTACCCGCAAGCACCCGCCGGACATCGTCGCCGTCGCCGGCGACGCGGATCTCGGCGCCGGGCGCGAAGAACGTCTCCAGTCCCTCCCACGCGTCGGAGATCACCGGCACGGCGCACGCCGCCGCCTCGAAGAGCCGAACGCTCGGCGACCAGCCGGCGTCGAGCATGTCGGCGCGGGTGATGTTCAGCGTGAAGCGCTGCGCCGCGTAGAAGGCCGCGTGCCCGGCGGGCGGCAGGTGCTCGCTGCGCTCGACGTTGGCCGGCCAGTCGATCGCGTCGGGGTACTTCGGCCCGGCGACGACGCAGCGCAGGTGCGGGTCCCGGCGCGCGGGGTCC
>DASVPU010000193.1:0-3275 GCA_036389475.1 Solirubrobacteraceae bacterium | reverse complement strand
CGGGGCCGGCGCGGAGCGTTCCGCCGAGCAGCGCCGCCCGTTCGGTCATCCCGGCGAGCCCGTACCCCGGCGGTCTGCGTCCCGTCGCGGCTGCCTCGCCGTCGTCGCGGACGGTGAGGCGCACCACGTCGCCCTCGTCTGTCACCTCGACGCTGATCCGGCTCGCCTGGCGGGCGTGGCGAAGCGCGTTCGTCACCGCCTCTTGGGCGATCCGGTAGAGGGCCGCCGCCACGGAAGGGCTGATCCCGTCGAGGCCGGCTGGCAGCCGCACCTCCACGCGTGCCCCTCCGTCGACGCTACGGGCGAGGCGCTCGATGTCGGCCACGCCCGGCTGCGGCACGTACTCGGCCTCGGCCCCCTCACGCAGGACGCCCACCATCGCGCGCATCTCCTCCAGCGCCCGCGATGCCGTCCGCTCGATCGTCTCGAGCACGGCGAGCGCCCGGGTGGGATCGGCTGCCGCCAGGGCGCGGCCGGCCTGGGCCTGGACCGCGATCCCGGAGACGTGGTGCCCGACGGCGTCGTGGAGCTCGCGCGCGCGCTCGTTGCGCTGACGGAGCTTGACCTGCTCGATCGCGCGCGCGCGGTCGGTGGTGTGGAAGCGGATCGCCGCGCCGAGCGCCGCGGAGAACAGGAACATCCCGAATCCGGCGACGGTCCCGTAGGCGCCCACCGGGTCGACGACGTACGTCACCACGAGCCAGACCAGGATCAGGAGCAGACCCTTCGCCGCCTCGCGCCCGGCGCCCCAGCGGAAGAGCGCGTACGGCAGCAGGAGCGCGCCCACCACGCTGTTGAGTCCCCACTGCTCTACGCCCGCGGCTTGCCGCGCCAGGTCGAAGGCGATGAGCGCGCCGAAGGCGACCGCGACCGAAGCGAGCGGGTGCGTGCGTCGCCACAGCAGCGCGAGCGCGACGACGACGGCGACGGCGAGCGCCGCCGGCGGCCAGGCGAGGTCGTCGCGAAGCACCGCCTCCACGAGCGACCAGGAGACGAGCCCCGCGACGAGCAGCCAGTCCCAGGGTGCCCGCACGGGCGGCTTCCCGGGGCGAGGTTCGGCCCACAGCGAGCGGAGAACGCGCATGCCGAGAAGCGTAGAGCGGCCGATCCGCCGCCACCATCAGCCGAAAGGACGAGCCGAGCGCCGTACCGCCGGCCGAAGCACCTCGAGCCTCGCGGCCGATGCGCGCGGAGGAGCGGCGCGCCATCGTGACTGAAGGCGAGCGAGAGCGCTCGACAGACACCGAACCGGGAGACGCGAATGACACTTCGAGAGCACACCACGACTGCCGCCGGGACGCGCGCTTGGACGGCCATGCCGCCCTTGTCGGCGCCGCTCGCCGGCGCCCTGTCTGACCGTATCGGCGGCCGCCCGATCATCGCCTTCGGGCTCACGCTCGACAGCGCAGGCCGTACGAAGACCCGGAGGGAGACACCATGAACGCGCTCACCCGCTTCGTGCTCGACCACAAGCGATTCGTAGTCGGCTTCTGGCTCGCCCTCACGATCGCAGCGTTCGCAGCGATCGGGCCGGCCGGCAAGTCCCTCTCGCAGCAGTTCAGCGTTCCCGGCCGCGAGGGCTTTCAGACGAATCAGCAGATAGCTGCGATCTACGGCAGCGGCGGCGATGTTGCGCCGCTGGTTCCCGTTGTGCGGCTCCCGAAGGGAACGACCGTTGATTCTCCAGGTGTCAAGAAGGAGCTCGCGGGCGCGCTCGCTCGCGTGAAAGCCGCGCTTCCCGAAGCGCGGATCGCCTCCTACGCCTCGACCGGTGACCGGGCCTTCGTTTCTGCCGACGGCCGCACAACGTTCGCGTTGGTCGACATGCCCGCCCGTGGCGGCCTCGATCAGGGACAGCCGGAAGCTCGGGCCGCGCAGAAGGCGCTCGCCGGTGTGACCGTCGGCGGCGCAAGCGTCCGGGTCACGGGGCTCGATGCGCTCCGCGCAACGGGCAACGATACGCAGAGCACAGGGAGAGGGGTGCTGCTCGGAACGCTGTTGGCTGCACTGGGAGCGTTGCTCGTGCTCGCCTTCGTCTTCCGCTCCTTCACCGCCGTCATCCCGCTGCTCATGGCCGCCGTCGCGATCCCGACGACCTTCCTCCTGATCTGGCCGCTCACGAGCATCACCGACGTCTCCGTGATCGTGCAGTTCCTGGTCGCGCTGATCGGGCTCGGGATCGCGATCGACTACGCGCTCCTGGTCGTCGTCCGCTGGAGAGAAGAACGGCAGCAACGCGGTACGACTAACGAGCAGGCCGTCGAGAGGGCGATGCAGCATGCAGGTTCTGCCGTCGTCTTCAGCGGCACCACCGTCGGCATCTCGCTGCTGGCGCTGCTCGCGGTGCCGATCCCTGCCCTGCGGAGCATCGGAATCGCCGGGTTGCTGATCGCGCTTGTCAGCGTCGCCGTCGCCGTGACCCTGCTGCCGATCGTGCTCGCGACCGTCGGCCCGAAGGTCGACTGGCCGCGCAACCAGCGCGACGCTCGACCGAGCCGCGCGTGGTCTTCGTGGGCGCGCCTCGTCGTGCGCCACCGCTGGATCGCGGCCGCCGCGTCCGTCGCCGTGCTCGCTGCGCTCGTCGTTGCTGCATCGACGATCCAGTTCGGCAACCCGCGCGCAAAGTCGCTCGGACAGCACGGGCCGGCGCGCATCGCGCTCGACAACCTCACCGACTCCGGGATCGGGACCGGCCCGCTCTCGCCGTTCGACGCGCTCGTCCGTGCGGGTGATCCCGCCGCAGTCGCGAAGACGTTCGCGACGATCGAAGGCGTTCGCGCGGCTGTCGCACCCGCTGATTGGCACAGGAACGGAACCGCGCTCGTCACCGTCATCCCGACCGAGGACGGGAACTCCCCGGCAGGCCGCGCAACACTCGACCGGCTCCGCGCGTCAACGGTCGATGGCGAGGTGGCTATCGGAGGCGAGGCAGCACAGGGAGCCGACTTCCTGGATGCGGTCTACAGCAATTTCCCGCTGCTGATCCTGCTGATCTCGGGTCTCACGTTCGTGCTGCTCGCACGGGCGTTCCGGTCGCTGCTCCTGCCGCTCAAGGCAGTCGTGCTGAACCTGTTCTCGGTTGCGGCGTCGTGGGGGCTGCTAGTGCTGGTGTTCCAGCACGGTTTCGGCTCCGGCATCTGGGGCATCGCGCCGACGCGGGCGATCAACGTTGAGATGCCGATCTTCGTCTTCGCGTTCCTCTTCGGGATCTCGATGGACTACCAGGTGTTCATCATCAGCCGCATGCGCGAGGCCTACGACCGGACGAAGTCGAC
>DASVPU010000192.1:0-2417 GCA_036389475.1 Solirubrobacteraceae bacterium | reverse complement strand
TGAGGTTCCCAACGACCTTCAACTCGTCGTCGCCGCCGGCCTCGATGGAGGTCGACTCGAACGTCATCTCCGGATAGTTCTCGGCGTCGAAGAAGTCGGAGTTGCGCAGGTGCTCGTCACGGGTTGCGTCGTTGGTGTCGATCGAGGCCGTCTTCACCGTGCCGCGCACTTTGGCGGTGCAAAGATCCTCGCCGACCTCAAGCGTTCCCTCGAATTGCTTGAACACCCCGCGTACGGTTGCGATGCCCAAATGCTTGACGGCAAACCCGACCTGGGAGTGGGCCGGGTCGACGTTCCACGTGCCTGTCGGAACGAGGGTGGCGGTATCGCTCATCGGTGCTCCTTGTCCTGCGTGGGGGCCGAACAACCTGCTCGCGGAGCACACCATACCGAGATGTGGTTGCGCACGCAACTAGTCTGGCCTTGGCCGACTCGGCGTAAGGTTGCGCAGCCGATGCCCGACCCCGTGCTATCTCGCGCCAGAGCGCGACGAGCGCTCCAGTAGCTCATGGCCGAGCGGCGACTGCACGGCCTGCAGCGGGTGCTGGGGGTCAACGCGCTGTTCGCAACTGCCTACGGCAACGTCGGATCGTCGATCTACTACGCACTTGGGCTGGTCGCGGGCCTCGCGCTGGGGCTTACGCCGGTTGTCTTCGTCATCACCGGGATCTTCTTCTTCTGCACTGCGGCGACGTACGCCGAAGCAACCGCGATGTACCCGGAGGCCGGCGGCTCGTCGAGCTTCGCCCGCCACGCGTTCAACGAGTTCGTCTCGTTCTTCGCCGCTTGGGCGCAGATGCTCAACTACGTCATCACCGTCGCGATCTCGGCGTTCTTCGTGCCGCACTACATCGGCGGGCTGTTCTGGGACGCGCTGCGTCACGGGCCCGGCGATGTCATCTTCGCGGCGATCGTCATCGCCCTGCTGTCGCTGGTCAACGTCGTCGGCATCAAGGAGTCGGCGGGGCTGAACATCGTGCTCGCCGTCATCGACTTCTTCACGCAGCTCGTGCTCGTCGCGGTTGGGCTCGTGCTCGTCTTCTCGCCGGCCACGCTGGTCGACAACGTGCATCTCGGTGTGGCGCCGACGTGGACCGAGTTCCTGCTGGCGATCCCGCTCGGGATGATCGCCTACACCGGCATCGAGACGATCTCCAACATGGCCGAGGAGGCCAAGGAGGAGGCGATCACGATCCCCAAGGCGATCGCGCGCGTGCGCACCGCGGTCTACGCGATCTACTTCACCCTGCCGGCCGTGGCCTTGTCGGCGCTGCCGGTGCACTACGACGCGAAGACCGGTGACTACATCACCATGCTCGGTGTGCCAGAGGAGCAGGGTGGGTTCGCCGGCGACCCGATCCTCGGCGTCGTCAAGCAGCTTGACCTGGGCTTCTTCAAGGCTCCCGCGGAGCTCTACGTCGGCCTACTCGCCGCAACGATCCTGCTCATCGCCACGAACGCGGGCATCATCGGCGTCTCGCGCCTCGTCTACTCGATGGGCATCCACCGCCAGGTGCCCGACCGGCTGCGCCAGCTGCATCCAAAGTACGGCACGCCGTGGATCGGGATCGTGCTGTTCGGGTTCGTCGCCTGCTTGACGCTGCTCCCCGGGCAGGCCGACTTCCTCGGGTACATGTACGCGTTCGGCGCGATGCTGTCGTTCACGATCGCACACGCCGCCGTGATCCGGCTGCGCAACATCGCGCCTGATCGCGAGCGGCCGTATCGCGGGCCGGGCAACATACGAATACGCGGGCGCGAGCTGCCGGGGTTCGCGGTCTTCGGCGGGGCTGCGACGTTGCTGGCCTTCGCCGACGTGGCGGCACTGCACCCGGATGTGGCGATCGTCGGCACGCTCTGGCTGGTCATCGGCATCGGCGTCTACGCGATCTATCGCCGCCGTCAAGGGCTGGACTTGACGAGCACGGTGAAGATCGTCCTCCCGCAGCCGGTGACCCAGACCGAGGCGGAATACCAGTCGGTGCTGATCGCGTTGGAGGTCGACCATTACACGCCCGAGATCGTGGCGACCGCCGGCAAGCTCGCGGCACGAGGCAGCCGCGGCATCTATGTGATGGTCACGATCACGGTCCCGCAGTCCTCGCCGATCGATGCTGAGCTGCCAGATCGCGAGGACGCCGCCCAATCGATCATCGAGCGCGCCCGATTGCAGCTGGGTCGGCGCGTCGGCGGACGCATCGTCAAGATCCGTGCGGGCCAGGGCGGGCGCGTGATCATCGACGAGGCGCGCCAGATCCGCGCGCAGGCGATCGTCATGCCGCTGCCGCCGCGCACGGGCACGACGCTCTTCGGAAAGACGGTCGAGACGGTGCTCGCCGAGCGACCGTGTCGCGTGATCATCGAGTCCGAGCCGTCGCGCGCGGCGTAGCGGGGGGCGAACATCGCCTTCCGGCTCC
>DASVPU010000191.1:0-2426 GCA_036389475.1 Solirubrobacteraceae bacterium | reverse complement strand
CGTCGACAGCAGCCGCTCGGTCGGGGCATGGAAGGCGCCGACGTTCAGCGCGCGCGAGAGACGCAACGCGGCGCTCGATGTCGACGGAGCAAACGGCTCGTGGACGTGGCAGATGTCCAGCGGCAGGATCGTCAGGAGGTCCTCGATCGTACGCGAGACATCGACCGGCAGGGCAGGCGTGCGACGGCGGCCGCCCGGCAGGTCGGGCAGTGCGTCGCCGACGGCGAGCACTCGCGGTGGGGCGCCGGGCTCGGGCAGCAGAACCTGCGGATCGTCGCGTGCGGCCCGCAGCGCCTGGCGCGTGTCGCGTACGGCGTTGTGCGAGCGCGACGGCGCGACGATCAGCACGCGATGTCCGCGGTCGGCGAGCTCAAACGTGACGCGCTCGACGTACGCCGTGATCTCGTGGCTGCCTCCGCCCCAGGGGTACGGGGTCACGTGGGCGATCGCGAGCGGTTCGGAGGGCACGCCCTGAGGATACGGAGCGCGCTCGGCTGGCCTCAGCCGCCGTCGTACAGCGCGGCGAAGCGGTCGCCGTAGCGCTCGTAGACGACGTTGCGCTTGACCTTCAGCGTCGGCGTCAGCTCTTCGTGCTCCTGCGAGAGATCGCGCTCCAAGATCGTAAAGCGCTTAACCTGCGCGATGCGGGCAAAGCGCCGGTTGGCTTCGTCGACTGTCGACTGCAGCTCGGCGCGCACGCCCTCGTGTTTGGCCAGCGCTGCGGGATCGGGATCGCTCGCGCCGACCTTCGCCGCCAGCGCCTCAGCCTGGTCGGGATCGAGCGTCAGCAGGGCCGTGAGGTAGGGCCGCCGGTCGCCGTAGACGACAGCCTGGGAGATCCAGCGGCTCTGGGCGATCGTGCTCTCGATGTTCGAGGGGGAGATGTTCTTGCCACTCGAGGTGATGATGAGGTCCTTCTTGCGCCCGGTGATGCGCAGGTAGCCGTCGCCGTCGAGCTCGCCTAGGTCGCCGGAGTGCAGCCAGCCGTCGACGAGCGCCTCGCTCGTGGCCTCCTCGTCGTTGAAGTAGCCGCTGAAGATGTTCGCTCCGCGCATGAGCACCTCGCCGTCTTGCGCGATCCGTACGTCGAATCCCGGCAGTGGCCTGCCGACCGTGCCGAGATGGTGCTCGGCGACCGTGTTGAGGGTATGAACCGCCGATGTCTCGGTCATGCCGTAGCCCTCCATCACGAACACCCCGGCAGCCTGAAAGAAGCTGAGGATCTCCTTGTCGATCGGGGCGGCTCCGGTGATCGCGACCTTGATACGTCCGCCGAACAGCGCTCGCACCTTGCTCAGCACGAGCTTGTCCGCGAGCGTGTGCTGGGCCTTCAGGATCAGCCCTGGGCGGCCGCCGCGACGTTCGCGCTCGCGCACTTGACCGCCGACGCCGACGGCCCAGCCAAAGAGCTTTGCCTTCGCGCCGCCGGCTTCCTTGGCCTTGGCGTTCGCCGCCGTGTAGATCTTCTCGAACACCCGCGGCACCGAGGGCAGGTGCGTCGGCTTGATGAGCGCAACGTCCTCGATGATCTTCCTCGGGTCGCGGCGCCAGTACGCGAGCTCGCCGCCCGCGTCAATCGCGAACAGCGCGACGATCCGGGCCAGCACGTGGGCGAGCGGGAGGAAGAGGTAGCAGACCTCCTCTCCCGGCTGCATGCTCATGCGCTGGCAGACCTTGTCGATCGTGTGACAGAGGTTGCCGTGGGTGAGCATGCAGCCCTTGGGCGGCCCGGTCGTGCCGGACGTGTAGACGATCGACGCGACGTCGTTCTCCGCAATCGCCTGCACGCGTTGTTCGACGGCATCGGTTGGGACAGAGTCGCCGAGCTCGCGCAGGCGCTGGAGCGTGAGCGCGCCCTGGCTCTCGCCCACGAAGCGAATGACGTGCCGCAGCCCCGGTAGCGTCTCGCGGATCTCGGTGAGCTTGGCGATCTGCTGCTCGTCTTCGCAGAAGATCGCCGTCGCGCCCGAATGCGCAAGCACGTACTGGCACTCCTCGGCGGAGTTGGTCTGGTAGACCGGCACGACGACCGCACCGGCGCACATCGCGCCGAAGTCGGCGAGCGTCCACTCGGCGCGAGTGTTGGAGAGGATCGCGACGCGGTCGCCGGGTTGCACCCCCAGCCCGATGAGGCCCCTCGTCACCTCGCGCACGGCTTGACCGAGGTCCGCGTAGGACATCTGCCGCCAGGCGTCGCTCTCCGGGTAGCGCAGCGCGGTGCCGGGGTGGCGGCGTGCTGCGTCGAGGACGAGCGCTGCGATCGTCCTGGGCGGCGCCGCGGTTCGTGGCGGCGTCGGTGTGGTTGTGGAAGCGGGCACAGGAGGAGCATAGAAAGCGCCAATCGCGCTCTCGACGGTTCGTCCGCAGGGCACCGCCGACGCCTGTTCCGATGAGAAGTCGTCCGATTCCAATCGAGCTCTCATCCG
>DASVPU010000190.1:0-6769 GCA_036389475.1 Solirubrobacteraceae bacterium | reverse complement strand
CCGACGAGGGACGCGGAGTGGCGATGGCGCGAGTGATCGGCGCCGAGGCGGCGCGCACCCGCTACGTCGCGCTCATCGACGTCGACGTCGTCCTGCACGGCGGCGCGCTGCAGGCGCTGCTGGACGAGTTCGTGCGCGACGGCTACACGGGACTTCAGGCCGGGCTGCACAGCGTGTCCGGCAAGGGCTACTGGGGCCGCGCGCTCGCCCATCACCACCGCTCCGGCCGCAGCAAGCAATGGTTTGGCGTCGTCGCGACGATCTTCGAGCGCGAGCAGCTGCTCGCGCACGGCCTCGACGCGCGCTTCAAGTCCGGCGAGGACATCGACCTGCGCTGGCGCCTGCAGCAGGCCGGCGCCAAGCTCGGCGTCTCGCGCGAGACCGTCGTGGAGCACCGCTTCGACGACACGTGGGAGTTCGCCAAGGGCCAGTGGCTCGCCGACGGGCACGGGCTGGGACGGATGTTCGGTGTCCACGGGCCGCGCTCGCTGATGCTGCTGGCGCTCCCGCTGGCGGCCGCCGTGCGCGGTGGCGGCTTGAGCATCGCCAGGTTGCAGCCGCGCTGGCTTCCGTACTACGCCTGTTACTGCGTCTACAACTACGTGGGCATGTTCGGTGAGATCTGGGATCGGATGCAACGAGGCAGCATTTCCGCTTCGCCGTCCGTCGCCTGAGGCTGCAGGGCAGCTCGTCTTCAGTGGCAATCCTCCCATCCGCCCATCCCGTAGAGCCGATCACTCCGGGCGCGGCCTCACAGGCGCCGCGGCGCCACCTGTCGATGTTCTCCAACTCGATCACGCTGATCGGGTCGAAGGTCGCGGCGATGGGGCTGGGCTTCTTGTTCTGGGTGCTTGCCGCGCGGTTGTTCTCCCAGCATCAGGTCGGCCTCGCGGCCGGCGTCGTCTCGGCGATGATGCTCTGCACGCAGCTCGCGCTGCTCGGGCTCGGCAACGCGGTCATCGCGCGCTTTCCGCGCCACCAGGATCGCCCGGCCGCGCTGCTGGATACGGCGTTTACGACCGTCGCGCTGACGGCCGCCGTCGGCGGCGGGCTGTTCCTCCTGCTCGCGTCGGGCGTCTTCACCGAGCTGGATGCCGTGTCGCATGAGCTGAGCTACGCGCTGCTGTTCCTCGCGGCGACGGCCTTCGGGACCATCGGGATCCTGCTCGACCAGGTCTCCACGACGCTGCGCCGCGGCGACCATGCGCTGCTGCGAGGGCTCGCGTTCGGGCTCATCGCCGCGGGCTCGCTGGGCCTCATTGCGGCGCTCACGGACGCGCAGAGCGCGCAGGCGCTGCTCGTGCCCTGGGTGGTCGCCGGAGCCGGCGCGTTTCTGATCGGGATGGTGCAGCTGCGGCGCACGCTCCACGGGTACCGCCTGCGCCCGCGAATCCAGCGGCCGATCGCGCGCGAGCTGATCTCCAGCGGCCTGCCCAACTACGCGCTGACGCTTTCACAGCGGGCGCCAGGGCTGATCCTGCCGGTCGTCGTGGTCGAGCTGCTGTCGCCGGAGGCAAACGCGACGTGGTACGCCGCCTGGATGATGGCCTGGGTCGTCTACATCGTCGCGATTCAGGTCGAGCTGACGACGTTCGCCGAGGTGGCGCACGACCCGGGCTCGCTGCGGCTCTCGATCCGGCGCGGGGTGCGCGCATCGCTGGGGATCGGCGTTCCCGCAGCGCTCGTCCTGGCGCTGGCTGCGCACCCTCTGCTCTCGATCCTCGGGCCCGAGTACGCCGACGGCGGCGTGACGCCGCTGAGGATCCTCGTGCTCGCGATCGTCCCGCTGACGTTCGTGCAGATCTACTACGCGGCCTGCCGCGGCGTCGGCCGGCTCAACGAGGCGATCGTCGCCGGCTGGATCACCGGCGCGGTGTCGATCGGCGTCGCCGCGGCGGCGGGAGCGGCGGAGGGGCTTACGGCGATGGCGCTGACCTGGGTCGCCGTGCAGGTCCTCGCAGGCCTGTGGGCGTGGTGGCGCCTGACCCGCGTCGGCCTGGGCGCGCCGGATCATTCGTCGTGACGCCATGACGCTGGCAGTCGCGCCGGTGGGACCACTGCCTGTGTATCAACGCTCCGTCCCGAGGTGCGCCGCCATTGCCGCGATCGCCAGCGGCGCGGACCAGCCCCGCGGGACGCAGATCCTCGTTACCCGCGCTTCGCCAAGCGCCGCGCTCAACGTCTGACGCTCGAGCGCCGCCGCGCCTTGCAGCAACGCCGGCCAGCCGGGATCTTCTCCTGCGCCGAGACGAGCCCGCTGCTCGGCCAGCAGCTCGAGCCCGTGCGCGACGGCCACGTGGACGGCGGCCGGCTCCTCGGTGAGCTGGGTGGCCTCGTCCGAGCGCTCGAGCAGCACGACCCGCCGCAGCGCCAGCGGCCCCGTCGGCGCGCGGGCACCGATCTGCGTCGCCTGGATGGCGAACGACGGGCGCACGAAGCCGCGGCTGAGCACCTTCGCCACCTTGCGCGCCTGAAGCTGGCGGCGCGCGCTCGGGGGGAGGCGCGCGTACGCGGCCGGCGCGGTCTGCGCAAGGTCGGAGTAGAAGCGCATGCGGCGCGGAAAGCGCCAGCAGCAGCCGTCGCCGTCGAGCAGGATCTGATCGTCGCCGAGCACGGTGCGACCAGCCGCGAGCGCGCGGGCGCTGAGTGAGCTCTTGCCGGTGCCCGAGCTGCCCATGATGACCAGCGCTCCGCCGTCCTCGCCGATCGCGGCGCTCGGAAGCAGGACGGCACCGGCGCGGGCGACCGCGATCGAGAGCAGCGGCTCGACGAAGTAGCCCTGCACGAGCGAGAGGCCGAAGAACCGCGGGCGCCCGCGCAGCGCGATGGCGGCGCGCAGCGAGCCGGACGCCGCCGCCGGCGCCAGGACGCTCCAGCGCGCGGTCTTGTGCCCGCCCTCGATCCGCGGCCCGGCCGGTGACGTGCGCACGAAGCGCACCTCCAGCGACGGTACGGAGCCGTCGTCGGGCGCGGCGGCGCCCGCGTACTCGGCCGCGAAGTGCCGCCGCGCGGCGCGGTCGCCGGCGAGGCGCAGGTCGACGCCGGTAGGAAAGGAGAAGCGGGCGGCGGCCACGGCTACAACTGCTCGCGGATGGCGGCGGCGACCCGGCGCGGGTCGGTCGGAAACGGCGCTCGCACGGTGAGGACCCGGGTTGCGCTCAGCAACGGCTCGAGCAGGGCGCGCTCGCGCTCGACGACCTCCTCCATCGCGGCCGCGCTCGCGATGGCGGGCAGCGCGTACCGAGCGCGCTCCTGCAGCGCAAACCAGATGCGCCGCTCGTAGGCAGCCGATCGTGCCAGCCGCGCCGCCGCGTCGGCGGGCGCGCTCTCCTGCGCCGTGAGCTCGTCGGTTGCGACGTTTGCGAGCAGGACGATGCAGCCGGCCCGAACGCGGCGGGCCGGGTCGCCGGTCTGGCCGTAGGCCGCGCGCAGCTCGGTTGGTGTCAGCGCGGCGCGGTCGGCGAGCGCGACGGCGCGGTCCATCGCGTCGCCGGCAAGTCCCGCGAGGCGTCCGCCGCGACCGCCTCCCCGCAGCGGGCGCGATGCGCGGTCGGCGGCGCCGGCGGCGAAGAACTGCGCCCGCGCGGCGCGCGTCAGCGAGCCGCGCAGCCGCGGCAGGTAGGGGAGCACCCAGCGGCGAATGCCGACGCCGATCGGAAACGCCGACAATTGCCCGTTGGCCTCCCAGACCGTCCACTTGTCCGACAGGAACGACGCGCCGCTCTCCATGAGGGCGAGCGCGGTCTCCGTCTTCCCGCTCTCCGACCAGCCGGCGACGACGATCCCGGCGCCGTCGAGCTCGACGCTCGCCGAATGAACGGCGACGGCGCCGGCCGAGAGCAGCGCGAGCTGCATCACGGGCCGGACCGCGGTCTTGAACACGCGCCCGAGCGGAAAGCCGCCGCTGAGCGCGAAGGTCGCGGGCCCGCCGGCGCGCTCGGTCAGCGGCAGCCGGCACCAGCCGTCGCCGCCCCGCACGTAGAGCGCATCGCCGTCGCTGCCGGTGACGAGCCCGTCGTTGGCGGGGTTCTGGATCTCGCTGATCGCGGGCGGTGCTCCCGCCTCGATCAGCACGTCCGGATCGGCCGAGCTCGGGATGCCCGCAAAGGGGTCCATCTGGCCGGCGACGAAGCGTCGGCTGGGCTCGTCGACGCTCTCGCTGACCCCGAGCGCCACCGGTCCGGCGAGGTCGTAGCGCTCGATCACGTCTCGCCATCCTACTTCCGGCCCAGGGGGCGGCTGCGGCTCAGAGGCCGGCTTCACATAAGCCGGGCGGCGTGAGTCGGGGGCGGTGCATCACTGATCACCTCACAACTCGGCGCGACCGTACCTGTGCCCGCTCGCGCGGCGTTGTTGTGAGCCGATCCTCGGTCATCTAAAGCGAGTCGGAGCGGACGCGTTAGACGTCCGCCGGCCGCCGGAGCAGGCGCCCCAGACGAATCGGTGAGGGCGTATTCGCGGGTCGAACATCCGCCGAGCCGAGGCGGACCTCGCGACTCGAACATGCGTCGAGGCGACTGCGTTGATGGAGGGCGTGCGCCGCTGACGGTTGCGCATGTATGCAGGTGCTCACCAGCGCCCGGAGGGTCATCGCGAGGGCGGCTGGATCCTCGTCGAAGTGCTCTGGAGCGCGCTGATCCTCGTCATCATCGTCGGAGCGGTCCTCACGGCGCTGAACACGTCGACCGCCGCCTCGGGCCTCAGCCGCTCGCGCTCGGTGGCCATGACGCTTGCCGAGCAGGACCAGGAGCGGCTGCACTCCTACCGCGCGATCGACCTGTCGAACTTCTACGAGACGCGGTTGGTGGCGCTCGGCGGGCGCTCGTATTCCGTCACGTCGCTCACCGAGTGGGTGCGCGACTCCAACGGCGAGCCGGTGAGCTGCACGAACGGCACCGTCAATGCCGACTACCTGCTGGTCAGCTCCTCGGTCACGTCGCCCACGCTGGCAGGACGGACCGTCCGGTTGCGCACGCTGTTCGCCCCGCCGGTCGGGTCCTTCGGCCCGACGCAGGGCACGCTTGCCGTCAAGCTGGAGGACTATCTCGCGGCGCCCGTGCAGAACGTCGACGTCGCGATCACGGGTCCCGACTCGGCGCTCCTGCCGACGAACGGGCTCGGTTGCGCGATCTTCGGCTACATCCCGGCAGGGAGCTACAACGTGTCGCTCGACAAGGCGGGCTGGGTCGACGCGGCCGGCACCACGCAGGTGACGAAGTCGGGCACCGTCACCGGCGGGAACGTCAACGCGATCACGCTGCAGTACGACCGCGCGGCACAGATCGCTGTCACGTTCGACACCGCCGCCGGCGCGGGCGGCGCGACCAGCTCGAGCGCGACGAGCATCACCGTCGCCAACTCCGGCGTCCCGCCCTCCGGCGAGCGGCGCTTCTCGTCCAGCACGCGGCAATCGACGATCAACGCCACGGGGCTGTTTCCGTTCTCCAGCGGCTACGCCGTCTACGCGGGCAACTGTCCGGGCGCTAACCCGCAGGCCGACGATCCGGCCTACTTTCAGTCACACCCGGGGTTCGTCCAGACGAGCCCCGGCGGCACCTACGCGGCGACCGTGCGCGTGCCGGCGATCAACCTCGCGGTGACGCGGCTCGGCTTGCCGGTGCAGTCCGCGCACGTCGTGCTCACCGCGATCGGCGCCGGTTGCTCGGAGCGGACCGTGGGGACGACCGCTGCCGGCGGGGCGCTGGCCGAACCCGCGATGCCGTTCGGGACTTACAGCGTCTGCGCCGACGACGGCACCCGCCGCGCGACGGCTCCCAACGTGGACAACACGAGTTCGGACGGCACTGCGACGATCGCCCTCGAACTGCTCACCGGCGCCACGTCCGGAGTGTGCTCGTGAACCCCTCCGGTGAGCAGGGTTACTCGGTCGTCGAGATCGTCATCGGCCTCACGCTCGCGCTCATCCTCCTGTTCGCCGCGTTTGCCGTCCTGGATCGCGGCTTTCAGCTGAACTCCCAGATCGCGGATCGCATCGACGCGACCCAGCGTGGGCGCCAGGCGATGGATCTCATGACCCGGCCACTGCGCTCCGCGGTGTGTCCCGATCCGTTCACCGCCTCGCTGATCGGCGGGACCGACAAGCAGGTCTCGTTCTTCGGCGACCTCAGCGACGGCAGCCGGCCGCCGGCGATCTACACGCTCGTCTTCGATCCGCTCCAGCGGACGATCAGCGAGCTGCGCTCGAACGGCACGGGCGCGCAGCCCAACACCACGTGGCCGTCGACGCCGACGAGCTCGCGGTTGCTGCTGTCCGACGTGGTCGCGACGTCCGGTGTACCCATGTTTCGCTTCAATGCGTTCGATGCGGCGACGCCGCCGCGCCCGACCGTCGTCCTCGCCACGCCGCTCTCCGCCGCCGATATCTCGAGGGCCTCGCGGATCACGATCAGCTTCACCGTCCGCCCAACCGGGCGAAAGCAGACGACGGGATTGGCGACCAACATGCAGGACGAGATCGACCTGCGCTCGGCCGATCCCAACCAGCCCCGCCCCGCGCCGCAATGCACATGAGCCGCCTGCGGCGCAACGAGGCCGGCTTTTCGATGGTCGTCGTCCTGGCCGTGATGATGATCGGCGCTTTGCTCGCGGTGGCGTCGTTCACGCTCACGATCCTGGACGCCCCCCAGTCGAAGTCCTCCAACGACGCCAAGCTGGCCTACGCCGCCGCCGAGGCAGCCTTGCACTACTACCTGTTCCACCTCGCTCAGGACAACCAGTACTGGACGAAGTGCACGAACGTCGCGCCACC
>DASVPU010000189.1:0-2584 GCA_036389475.1 Solirubrobacteraceae bacterium | reverse complement strand
ATTGCTTGCCAGGCGTGGTGGCTCGCCCAAGACGACGATGCGCCCGTAGCCGCTTCAAGGGCACGCCGATGAGTGCCAATTACGAGGCGCTGACGACATCGGCGCCGTCGGGCTGGAGCAGTACGCGGTGAAACGTAGACGAGCGCGGTTAGGAGCGACGGCCGTAGGACTGGGCGGCCTTGTGTTCGCTGTGATCCAAGTCGTACAGGGGACGATTAGCGCGTTCGATCCACGTCCGCTGGTGTCGCTAATGATCGCCGGTGCAGTGGGCCTCATCGGACTCGCTGGAGAACGTGCACGCCACTTGGCTGAGCAGAGCCGAATCTTGACAAAGCGGCTTCGGGTTTGGCCGCTCAAGCCGTTGGCGTTGGTGGCGCCGCTCGCGCTTGGGGTGTTTCCAGGCCAAGCAGACCGCGAAGAGGCAGTCGGCCCCTATGTTGCCCGTGACGTCGACGCGGACGTTGGGCACGCGCTGTCGCGTCGCGGACTGACGCTGGTCGTTGGTCCCGCACGTTCGGGAAAGTCGCGCTCGCTTCTGGAAGCCGCTCGTCGGGTACTAGCGACGCGGCCGGCACTGATTCCGATGGACGGTCCGGCGCTCCGCGCCATGCTCAACGACGGGCAGCCCGTGTGTCCGGCGGATGTGGTCTGGTGGCTCGACGATCTTGAGAGGTTTTTGCCCCATCTCGATGGAGCGGACCTCTCTCTGCTTCTACGTAGCGACTTGACCGTCCTGGGCACGATCCGTGACGGGGCGTGGCAGAGGATCCTGCGTGCCACCGGCGATGATGGTGAGCGGGGGCGACGCCTCCTTGCAGCTGCGAACGTCATCCGAATTGAAGGAGCACCAAGCACCGCTGAGTCGAGAGCAGCGTCAATGTTGTATCCCGACGTCGACGTGTCCGCTGGGATCGGAGAGGCGCTCGCCGCGACGGGAGCGCGTTCCAGCTTCGAAGCGGCGCCGCTCGGTGGCGAGCAACGCGCGCGCGCCAGTCGAGACCCGGTGCTTTCAGTAGCCGTAATAGCCAGTCTGGGAGCGGTGGCCGCGCTGGCGGCAGTTGTTGGCGCAGCTGGCTTCTCTCGCGCCGTCCCGCCCTCGATTAGTGCCCAGGTTGACGAGATCCGCGAACGTGCCCGCGCGGCAGGCTACGCCCCGAGCATGACTCTGACACCTCAGCGACTGCATGGCTCTGGCCGATCATCCCACGTGTTCATCTTGGCGCACGAGAGAGCCGGGTCAGATGAGCTCCGCATCTACGATGAGGTTCATGGCCGCCTCCGGCTGGCGCTGTCGTTTGAACCTACGAGCGGCGGTTGTCGCGGATCTATCGGCCTTTATCGAGGCGGGCGAGGCGCTGGCTGCCGCCGCGCTTTTATCCCTCCGCAGGTGATGCGTCTCCAACACACAACCCCGAGGATCGACTACGCGGTTGTCGATCGGCCCGTCGTCGCTGACGTAGACGGTGATGGGACCCGCGAGATCATCGAGAGCGGGAAAAACCGTGGGAGGCTATGCGGCGATGTTCTCCTGGGGCGGGGTGTGGGTGAAGCCGGGATACCAGCGGTGGAAGTCATCGGCGAGGTCGTCGTTGAGGACGCGGGTGCGGATCTGAAGCAGGAGGTGGGCTCCTCGGGGGCTCCAGCGCATCTGCTGCTTTTTGACCATTCGTTTGCTCACGACATCGTTGATGGCTGACTCCGCGAACGAGCTGGAGATCGGCTCGCCGGCGCGGTGTCGCTCGTCGTAGTTGGGGATGCAGCAGGCGTTGGCTCGGATGTAGGTGGCGAACTCGGTGAGAGCCTTGAGGAGCTTGCGCTGCTCGGGTCGCGGGTTCTCGGTGTCGAGGTCGATCACGAGGTCGTCGATGACTTGCCGGGCGCGCAAGACGTTGCCGTGCCAGAGGAACCACTTGACGCGCTGGAGCTCCTCGCCAGTGCGGGCGGCGATGTCGATCGGCGGCGATCGCGGGAGGCCGGGGTCTGGGGGTGGGGAGCGCAGGCCCTTGGCCATGTTGGCCATGACGGTGATGCGCATCGTGACGTGGAACCAGTCGAGGAGGTGCTCGGCCTGAGGGTTGAGGTAGAGCGGGAGGTCGCGGATGTCCTCGCCGCCGTCGGTGATGAACGTGACCTGCTGGTTGGCTTGCATGCCTTGGGCGGCGAGAACGTCGAACAGGCGGCGTTTGGGTTTGGCGTCATAGGTCTGCACGAACCCGAACGTTTTGGCCGGCCCGTGGTCGGGCATCGACTTGCCGGCGATCACCTCAAACCAGCCGTCTCGGCGAGAGCGCTGCTCGCTGCAATGGACATAGCCGCCGTCGAGGCCCACGACGAGCGGCAGGTCCGGCCGCGGCAGATCCTTCCAGGTGGTCGGGCAGCCGTCGATGAAGCTCCAGCGCTCCTCGCCGAGCTCGTCCTCGAGGCGCTGCGCGACAGCTTGGGCGTGCAGACGCACAGCGGTCGCGTGCAGCGGGCGACCGAGGGGCAGGATGTCGGCGAGCAGCTTGGCTGACAGCCCGTAGGAGACCAGCCCCGCGAACTTGGCCTCGAGGTACTGCAGCTCCGGCGTGGTGCGCTCCGCGAT
>DASVPU010000188.1:0-2346 GCA_036389475.1 Solirubrobacteraceae bacterium | reverse complement strand
TCCTCGTTGACGACCTTGTAGCCCTGCTCGAAGGCCTGCATCTCGTTCTCGCGGATGTCGGGGGCATTGGAGAGGTCCCAGAGGTAATGCTGGATGAACCACAGCATCGGGTTGGCGACGACGTTGTAGAAGCGGTCGTAGGCCTCGGGATCGGAGGCGACGAGCCGCACCTGATACTCGCCTCCGTCGGGAGTGCGCACCTCGAAGGGACGGCCTTCGCTCTCATTTGCCTTGGCGATGTCGCCGTCCGTCATCGCCGACGCGATCCAGACGGCGTCGCGATGTGACGCAAGCCCGGTGAGGGCGGTCACGAGCCCGCCGCTGCCGCGGGTGAACGACCCGTCGATGTCGAACGTGACGGGCCCGCGGTTGGAGACGAGAACGAGCGGCGCCTGTCCGCGACTCGAGTCGCCGGTCTTCCCGTTGGATCCATCCATCAGCTGCGGTCAGTCTACGGCTGCGCGCCGTCGCTCGACCTGACCCGCGTCCAGGAACACCAGACAAGCCGCCCTCGGCGCCGCGGACCGATCGCGAGCCCAACTCAAGCTCAGGTCGGCAGCTCCAACGAGAACGTCGTGCATCCCGGCGTCGCGTCGACGTCGAGCGAGCCGTGCATCCGCTCCGCCAACTCGCGCGCGATCGCAAGCCCGAGACCGGAGCCCTGCGCGTCGCCAGAGGTGAAGAACGGCTCGAACACGCGCGACGACGCGTCCGCGCCGATACCCGGACCGTCGTCGCTTACGGCCAGCAGCGCCGATCCGTTGGAGCCCGCGGCCGTCACGACGACGCCGGTGCCGACAGGCGTATGCGTCAGGGCGTTGTCGATCAGGATCCGCAGAACCTGAGCCACGCGCGCGGGATCGCAGACAGCCTCGATCCGCTCCCCGTCCAGGCGCAGCTGGAGCGTCGACTCGTGCTTGTCCAGCGCCGGTGCGAACTCCGACGTCACCGCGCGCGCGAGGCTGCCCAGATCGGTTCGCTCCGGGCGCAGGTCCAGCGATCCGGCCTCCAGGCGCGAGAGGTCGAGCAGGTCCGTCGCGAGCTTGCCCAGCCGCGCGACCTGCTCGCGGACTGTGCCGACGAACTGTCGCCGTGTCTCCTCGTCGAGCTCCTCGTCCTCGAGCAGTTCCAGGAAGCCACCGATCGAGAAGATCGGCGTGCGCAGCTCGTGCGACGCGGTCGCAATGAAGCGCCGGCGCGAGGTCTCCAGCTGCGCGAGCTGGCGCTGCATGTCGTCCAGCGCGCGTGCGAGCTGGCCGAGCTCGTCGTCCCTGTCGGCTGGAAACACCGCCGTGAAGTCGCCGGCGGCAACGCGCTCCGCGCCCTGCTCCAGGGCCCTCACGCGCCGCGCGATCCGGCGCGAGACGGCGAAGCCGGCCGCCAGCGCGAGCAGCAGCCCGAGCGCGCCCGCGATCAGGATCTGGCGGCGGATGAGCGCGACGTTGCCCTGCACGTCTGACATCGGCGTGGAGAAGACGGCGACGCGGCTGACGGTTCCGTAGTCGCTGATCGGCACCGCCGCCTGCCCGAGCTCGGTGTCCTGGAAGGATTGGATCGCCGTCGTGGTCAGGCCCGTGCGCGCCGCCTTCTCCGCGACCCGGAAGCCAAGGTCGCGGATCTGCACCTCCGTCGTCGAATCCGAGAAGATCGCCAGCTGCAGGCCCTCGGTCCCGTCGCCCACGCCGAACATCGTCACGCGCGCGTTCGCTCGCTCGGCGACTTGCGAGACGATCCGGTCGATCTTCTGGTCCGAGCCGTTGCTGCGCACGACAGCGGCGATGAACGGGGTGTAGATGCGCGCCGTCTCGGCGAGCGAGCGCAGCTTCTGGTCGCGCAGCGATGACTCCAGCTGGGGAGCGATGTAGAACGACAGCGCGACGACGGCCACGAGCGTGACCGCGAAGAACTGCAAGATCAGCCGCGTGCGCAGCGACCGGAGACGGACCACTACCCCTCCGTATCGCGAAAGCGGTAGCCGACGCCCCGCACGGTGAAGAGGTACTCGGGTCGCTTGGGATCGAGCTCGAGCTTCTCGCGCAGGTGGCGGATGTGGACGTCGATCGTGCGCGGGTCGCGGTACGCCGCGTCGCCCCAGATTCGCGTCAGCAGCATCTCGCGCGTGAAGACGCGCCCAGGGTTGCAGGCAAGCGCGGCGAGGATCTCGAACTCGACGAACGTCGTCTGCACGCTCTCGTCGCGCACCGAGACCGTGCGCTTGTCGAAGTCGATCCGCAGCCGCTCGACCTCCAGCGGGTCGGCCCGATGCGGAGCGGGCTCGTCGGGGCGCATGTCCGCTCGCCGCAGCGCGGCCTTCACGCGGCTGCGGAACTCTCGCATCGAGAACGG
>DASVPU010000187.1:0-8606 GCA_036389475.1 Solirubrobacteraceae bacterium | reverse complement strand
CGGGTTGTAGTACCCCAGGCCGAGCGAGTTCTGGTCAACGCCGACGACGAGGCGGCCCTTCTCTTGAATCTCGTGCATGAACGTCCCGGCTGGCATGTGCCCGGGCCGGGGCAGCACGCTGGGCGCCGGGCTCTGGAACTCTTGCTGCTGACAGCTGCGCCGTCCCTGGAGCGTGCGCAGGCCTTTGCCCGCTGCAGGTTCGTTCGTCGCGAGCGCCGTGAGCGAGCTGTTCTGCGCGTGATCGGACACCGATGCACAGCCGCCGACTACGACGCTCGCGCATGAGATCAGCCCCACGATGATCCGCCAATGTGTGGGGCCGATCATCGGTACTCCTTCAGGCGCTGGCGCACCCCGAACAATGCAAGCAGAGCGCATAGCGCCGTGAGCAGCGGGATGCCGGCTGGGAGTCCGCGCAGCGCGCCACCCGCGCCCGAGGCGGCGTCGGCGAAGCGCCCCCGAGCGTGCCGGACCTCTTCCATGAGCAAGCAATTCAGAGCGTCGGCCGCAGCCCTCGTGGACATGGGTCCAGCCGACCCCCGACGAACGCAGCTAGGAAGACCCGCCGCGTCGCGGGTGGGCGCCGGCCGAGCCGCGTCCCCGCCGACCGCGAGCTTTACCGCTTTGGTGAAGTTTCCCTGTTTCTCCCATTTCACGACGCGATCATGGGCCTCGCGGTACGCCCGGTAGGCGCCATAGATCCTGTCGATCGCGCCCGTAGCGCCGGGCGCGCGGCCGGCGTTCACGGCCGCCTCGTCCAGCAGTCCCCGACTACCGATGGCCGGTCCGGGACGTGCGATGCCGATCGGAGCGATCACCGCCTGAAAGCCCGTGTCGACGGTTCCGAGCCTTGGCTCTCCCTCGCCGCCGCCGCGGGCGGCGAGCGCGATGCTCTCGTTGGCCTGAGCGCGCGACGCCAGGATTCGGGTGGCGGTGAGCAGCTCGACCGGGTCCGAGCCCACGCGCTGCGCCCGCACGAGGTCGCGCTGCTGCAGCGCCAGCGCCACGACGATCCAGGCGACGAGGCCAAGCAGCACGGTCGTCGCCAGCGCCAGGTGGGGATTGACGATGCGATGGGTCGCGCGGGCGATGTACACCTGCGCCGCCAGCAGCACCACGAGCATGGCGCCACCCGCCGCGAGCACCGCTGCCACGGTCGACATGGCCACGCCCGCTCGATAGCTCTTGGTGAGGCCCTGGGCTTGGATCTTGTACAGATCGCGGGCGGCTATGAGGATCTCGTCGCGCATCGTCGTCGATGCACGCCGCAGGTAGGCGTTGCCAACAGGAAAGCCCTGGCGATTGTTCGCGCGCGCGTTGCCGATGAAGCCGGCGTATATGGGCAGCTTCTGCGTGATCTGCCGGACCCCGGTATCACCGCGAGACGACGTCCCGATCTCACCCGCGAGCTTCGCCACGCCGGCACCGGCCTTCTGCAGCGCTTGGGCGTAGCGGCGGCGGGTAGTCGCCGGTTCGGGCCCGCCGGCGAGGAAGCTGAACGCGGCGACCTTGTGGGCGTCCGACAGCGACGCAGACAGATCCACCGCCGAGACCAGCAGCGGCTCGGTCATCCTGACGCTCTGGACCGCCTGCGCGCGCTCGCCGGCGGCGTGCGCGGCGACGAAGCCGAAGACGATCGCGCCGACGGCCAGCAGCGTGCAAGCCGTTCGCAGGCGCCCCGGTGTCGTCGCGAGCTGACGACGGATCGCCAGACGGCCGCGGGCGGCGTTCAGCACAGCCGTGCCGGCATTGCTCAGAGGGGCTCCCTTCAGTGGTGTCGTCACCGATCTGTCGACGCGCACGGTGTCTGTGCATGCTCGCATGGCCATGTTGATTTCGGCACAAGCCGTCGACCTTTGCATGACCTCCGCGGGGTGTGGAGCGCACACGCTGGGGTGCCTTCCCCGGCCGCTCGAGCGCAGCTACCTTGATACCCGCTGGTAAATCAACTCGACGGAACGGATTCTCGATGTACTCTCACTCCGGCGGAGGCCGGCTCCGGCGCTTACGACAGCTACCTCGCCCCGACGAGCGCGTGTCCGGCCGACGACGTCCCGGCTCTGCTGCCGCCGACGAGGTCTCGGCGATGTTGGGCCTGATCGACTACGCCCGTGAGGCGCGGGGGTCTCGTGGCGCTGGCCCATTCGCCTTTGCCGGCAGTCCGCCTGCGGCCGCCGGGTCGCTTCCGCGCCGTCGCCACCAAGGGGCGATCGCTTCGAGCAACGGTGACCGTGCGCCTTTAACCGAACGATCAAGAACCGTCTCATTCCTGTCACATCTGCGCCGGACAGGATGCAGCGCGACACCTCGCTTGGATGTTTGACCGAAGGAGGGATGCCACGATGCTGAGTGTTCTGCTGTACAGCGTCTTCGTAGTCTGGACGGTGCTCGTACTCGTCGCGTTGATCCTCTGCCACACCAATGCGCAGCGCGAGAATCGGGCACGGACCACCAAGACACTGCGCCGGTCGCGCCATCGCCGCTCGCGCCAGCTGCAGTCGCGCGTTGCGATGAACGCGCGCAGCGTCTAACGGTTACGCCGCGGCGGGCAGGCGGAAGCGCACGCGGGTGCCCAGCCGGGCGTCCTCGAGCCAGATCTCACCGCCGTGGGCCTGGACGATGGCGCGGGCGATCGCGAGGCCGAGGCCGGCGCTGCCGTCAGCCCGCGCCTCACGGCCCGCGCCCTGGACGAAGGGCTCGAAGACCCGCTCCCTGTCCGCCGGCGAGATGCCCTCCCCGGTGTCGGCGACCTCGACTTCGACGGCACTGGGGCCGCCGACCGTGCGCACCACGACGCTGCCGTCCGCCGGCGTGTGGCGGATTGCGTTCTGGATGAGGTTGAACAGGACGCGCTGGATCTGCTCAGGGTTCGCTTTCGCAGCAGCGAGCCGCGGGTCAAGCTCGGCGTGAACTGAGACCGCGCGCGCATCGGCCTGCGGGCGCATCGCATCGACCGTCTCCGTCACGAGATCGTCGAGGTTTACGCGCTCGACGCTCCAGCGCAGGTCCCCGCTCTCCAGGCGGCTCAACTCGAAGAGGTCGTCGATGAGGGTGGAGAGCTGGCGCACGTGGATGCCCAGGCGCGCGGCGTACTCCCGCGGATCCTCGACGATGCCGTCGTCGATGGCATCGGTCAGCAGCCGCAGAGACGTCAACGGCGTGCGCAGGTCGTGCGACACCGCGGCGATCAGGGCGCGGCGGGCGCGCTCCTCGGTGTCGAGCCGGGCGATCATCGAATCGACGTCGGCGGCCAAACTCGCCAGCTCATCCGATCCAGTCACGCCCGTCGTCACGTCGCGGCGACCTGCGCCAACGGCGCCGAGCGTCTCGCGCACGCGATCGAGGTCCGAGAGCGCGCGCGCACCGACGAGCCGGCCGGCCCAGACGCCGAGCGCCGCGGTGTAGGCGGCCACGAGAATCGTCAGGGCGGCGTCGTGGCTGGACACGAACATCAGCTCGACGAACAGCACGACCGCGACCGCCGTCTGTGCCACCACGACCGCAGCGATGAGCGCGAAGCGTAGGCGCAGGCCGCCGCTGCGCTTGACCGCGAGGCGGTGCGCCGCCGCCGCTGTGAGCACGGCGAGCGGAGCGAGGATCGTAAAGACGCCGACGCCGGCGGATACGCCCTGGATGGATGCGGCAAACGCCGAGCTGAGCGCGGCGACGCTCACCGCAAAGGCAAGCGAGCGGCTCACGTTCCCGCGGCGAAGCGGTAGCCGACGCCCCACACCGTCTGGACGTAGCGAGGCACCGCCGGGTCCGGCTCGATCTTCGCTCGCAGCCGGCGGATGTGGACGGTGACCGTCGAGGTGTCGGTGTAGAACGAGTACTGCCACACGAGGTCCATGAGCTGGTTGCGCGTGAACGCCTGGCCGGGGTGGCGCGCGAGGAAGAGCAGCAGGTCGAACTCGCGCTGGGTGAGGGCGACTTCCTCGCCGGCCAACGTCACACGACGGCCCGCCGGGTCGATCGCCAGATCATCCACTTCCAGCGGCGGCTCGAGCTCGGGCGCCGTCTCCACGCGGCGCAGCACGGCATCGACGCGAGCGACGAGCTCGGCGGGCGAGAAGGGCTTGACGACATAGTCGTCCGCACCGAGGCGCAGGCCGGCGATCCGGTCGGCCTCCTCCCCGCGGGCGGTCAGCAGAACGATCGCCGGCTTGCGGCGATCGCCGTCGCGCAGGCGGCGCATGACCTCGAGGCCATCCAGACCCGGGAGCATGAGGTCCAGGACGACGAGGTCCGGCTTGCGCTCGGCCGCCGCGGCGACCGCGCCGGGACCGTCGCGTGCGACGCGCGTGTCGTAGCCGGCGCGCTCGAGGTAGCGCGAGACGACGTCGCCGATGGTCGGCTCGTCGTCGACGACGAGGACGAGCCCGCGTGTGTGCTGATCCATGACGCACCGATTGTGGGGCCATGGGGCGCGCAGGGCAATGCTGTTCAGGGTCTGTTCACGGGTGCGCGCAGCGGCGCGACCGCGAACTCGGCCATGCCGGCGCCGAAATCCTCCCGCGCTTGGAAGCCGAGCACCGCGCTGGCGCGGGTCGCGTCGGCGAAGACGTGGCGCACGTCACCAAGGCGAAACTCGCCGGTGATCTGCGCAGCCGGCGTACCGAGCGCAGCCGCCGCGTGAAGCGCGTGCGCCATTTCGCCGACGGACCGCGGTGTGCCGCTGCAGACGTTGAAGGCCCCGGGCTCGCGGCTGGTGAAGGCGTGCAGGTTGGCGCACGCGACATCGCGTACGTGGACGAAGTCGCGCAGCTGAGCGCCGTCCTCGAACACGCGCGGGGCGCGACCGGCGGCGAGCGCGCTCCTGAAGATGCTCGCGACGCCGGCGTAGGGCGTGTCGCGCGGCATCCGCGGCCCGTAGACGTTGTGGTAGCGCAACGCCGTGACCGGGATCGCGGTCTCGCGGGAGAACGCCGCGGCGAGATGTTCCTGATGAAGCTTGGTCGCGGCATAGACGTTGCGCGGGTCCGGCGGGGCGTCCTCGGGGATGGCCTGCGGGCGCAGGGGCGCGTCGCATGCCGGGCAGCACGGGTCGAAGCGGCCGGCCTCCAGGTCGGCGACCGTCCGCGGTCCAGGACGGACGATCCCGTGCTGCTCGCATGCATACCGGCCCTCGCCGTAGACGACCATGCTGCTCGCCAGCACAAGCTGGGTGACGCCGTGCTGCAGCGCGATTGCCCGCAGCAGCACCGCCGTGCCGAGATCGTTGATCGACGCGTACTCGGCGATGTCCGACAGGTCGGTCCCGAGGCCGACCATCGCCGCCTGGTGCGAGACGAGATCCACGCCGCTCAGAGCCGCGCGCACCATATCTGGATCGCGAACGTCGCCGCGGACGTGCTCGGCGCGCGGGTCCAGGTAATCCGGTGGGGCTGCGTGCGCGCCCGCATGCAGGACGTCAAGCGTGCGGACGTCGTGGCCTGCGTCGAGCAGCGCCTCCACGATGTGCGAGCCGATGAAGCCGGCGCCGCCGGTGACGAGGACGAGGCTCATGGGAGCGGGAGCGTTTGCAGGCCGCGGTCGGTGGACACGACGATCCCGCGCTTCGCGCGCGCTACGCCGTAGCGGCAGTGGCCGAGGCTCGCGCCGCGCCGCCAGCGCCGCGCCTCGCGGACGTAGCGGTCCAGGCGACCGGAGACGACACCGCAGACCGCAAGGCTGCCGTCCGGTAGCGCTGCAAGGCCGGAAGGGGCGACGCGAGCCGGCAGCGGCGTGACGGCGACCGGGCGGCCGGCGTCCCCGCGCGCCAGGCGTTCGGGCAGGCGGCCGGGTGCGTTGTCAGCCACCCACAGCACGCCGTCGAGGAAGGCGAACGCGAACGGGTTGTTCCAGCCACTCGACAGGATGCGCGGGCGCTGTTGCGGCGCGCCGTCGGGATCCAGGCTCAGCAGCCGTCCGCTGCGCGGAGCGCTCTGCCGATCGCCGATGCCGATGACGAGGCGGCCGTCGGGAGCCAGGACGAGATGGCCGCCGTTGGCGAGCGTGGCGCTGCTCGGGCCGAGCCACACACGGCGGCGGGAGGGCAGGACACGGTCGATGACGATCCGGCGGCCAGGGCCGCGAGCGGTGCTCGCCGCGTAGAGCTGCGCTCCCCGCGCCGCCAGGCCGAGCAGGCCACGCTGCCCGCCGGTCGAGACCGGAATACGAGCCAGGACACGACCGTTTGCGGCGCGAATCCTGCCGCTGGTCAGCTCGCCGGTGACGATCCCCCGCGGCGTGACGGCGAGGGCGGCGACGATCGGCTCCTTGGTGGCGGGAACGCGGCGCGAGGACTCGGCGCCGCAGCCGGCGACGGCGGCCCCGAGGCCCAGGATCGCGACGGCCCTCACCACGGCGAGCGTACTCCCGCCTGCAGGGCCAGACCGAGAACGGCGGCGGCGCCGAGCAGCGCGCGCGATCGCGTCGCACCGGCGGCGAGCACGACGAACGGGACGAACGGCAGCCAGATCCGCTCCGTCTCGCCGCGGCTGAGACCCGACAGGTCTGCGACGACCACGGCCGCAAGCGTGCTTACGCTGAGCAGCGCCGGCGCGCCGCGAAGCCGGGTGAGTCCAACCGCTGCGGCCGGACCGACGGCCAGGGCGAAGGCGGCGAGGTTGATCCAGACGAAGTCCGCGTACGGGCGCCGGCTCGCGATCCCCGCTTCGTACAGCGTGCGCGTCGCCTGTAAGCCATCGAGCCACCAGAAGCCCGCGAGCGCGAACGTGGCGAGCACGGCCGCGACACCGGCGCCGGCCCACGCCAGCGGCCGCCACGTGCGCCGCCAGACTGCGATCGCGAGGACCACGAGCCCCAGCGGCGCGATCCCGTAGGAGAGCATGAGCGCCGAGCCCAGCACCAGCCCGGCGACGAACGCCGCGACAGGACGCTTCGCGGCCGCGAACGCCGCGATGCCACAGGCAGTAACGCCCGCGAACAGCGCGTCGGCTGAGGTGGCAAGCCAGACCGCGGCAGGCGCGAGCGCGAGGAACGGCGCCGCGTGGCGCGCAGCATCCTCCTCGCCGAGCGCTCGCACCGCGACGAGCACGGCCGGCGCCGCCAGCGCCCCCACGCCGATGACGAGCGCGGCCGCGGCAGGCGCGCCGCCGAGGCCGATGCGGTCCAGCGCCCAGAGCACGAGGACCATCCCCGGCGGATGGCCCTTGACGTGCGTCGGATACGACGCCAGCGTGCTCACGAACGTGTCCAGGAAGCGGCCCGGCGAAGCGACGCGCGAGACAGCGCCGAGATACTCGTAGCGGGTCGACAGCGGTGCGGCCACCGCCGACCATCCGGCGCTCGCCGCCAGCCCGACCGCCCACGCAACACCGGTCGTCCAGGTGGCCATCAGCAGCCCTCCGAATCCCAATCGCTCAGCGAGTCGCGGGCCGGCCGCGACGACCGTGGCGGCGAGCAGCGCGGCCGGCAGCAGTGACGGCCCGAGGCGCAGATCGAAGCTGCCGACGAGCGGCGGGGCGTTGACGTGCACGAGCGGATCGTCCGCGACGAGCGCCTGGCCGAGCAGATGACCCAGAACCACGATCGCGCCCCAGGCGAGCACGGGCAGCGGGCGCAGCAGCGCGGCGCGCGCGGGAGAAGGGGAGAGGCCAGCCGACACCACGTCGCCGGAAACTATGGCCCGAGTGCCGGGCGCGCGGAATGTCACCGGTCCGCGTCGCCCGGCGCTACATGGCCGGGCACTCAGAGGCACGCGAGACCAATTCACTGTATGGCGTTCCGCGAGGAGCGCCTGCGACTACGACCGCAGCGATGCCTGAACGAGCTCGTCGATGAGCCCTCGGTTCGATCGCGTGAGACCCGCGCACGAAACCAGCGTGACGAAACTGCCAGTCCACAGGCCTGACGTGGTTGCGCCGCCACACGCATTCAGCGACAGCGATCGTTTCGACTCCCACTCCTGCGCGCCGGAGTTCGCGCGCTGCGACACAACGGCTTGCATGAAGGTGCCGGACTGACCCCAGCGACGGTCCGGTGCAGCTACTTCAGACGCGCGCCAACGACATGTACATGCGCGTCTAGCTGCGCACCTTGTAGGTCCGCGCCTTCGAAGTGAGCGCTGTCCAGCTGCGCGTCTCGCAAGTTCGCGCCGCGCAGGATCGCGCCGCGCAGATCCGCATGCTGTAGACGTGCTCTGCGTAGGTTCGCGCCGGTCAGGTCCGCAGCGCGCAGGTTCGCGCCGCGCAGGTCCGCGCCACCCAGGTACGCCTCGACCAGGTACGCCTCGACCAAGTTCGTCCCGCGCAGGATCGCGCCGCTCAGGTTCGCGTTGCGCAGGTGCCCGCCGTTCAGGTTCGCGCCGCGCAGCTGCGCGCCGATCAGGTTCGCGCCGCGCAGCTGCGCGCGGCTCAGGTTCGCGCCGCCCAGGTTCGCGCGTTCCAGGTTTGCGCGCCACATGTGCGCGCCGCGCAGGTTCGCCCCGCGCAAGTTCGCGCGGTGCAGGTTCGCGGTGTTCAGCCTCGCGCGGCTCAGATGCGCGCGGCTTGACTGCACCGTGTCCAGATTGGCGCCGTCTAAGTTCGCGCCATCCAGGTGGGCGCCGCCGAGGCGCGCAAACGACGCGTCGGAGGCTCGCAGATCGGCGTCGAGCAGCTCGA
>DASVPU010000186.1:0-27615 GCA_036389475.1 Solirubrobacteraceae bacterium | reverse complement strand
GCGCTTCGCCGCTCCGGCGCCGAGCACCGCGCCGGTGATCGAGTGCGTCGTCGACAGCGGGAAGCCGAGATGCGACGCGGTCAACAGCACCGCCGCGCCCCCGCCCTGCGCCGCAAAGCCCTGCGCGGGATCCATCTTGTAGATCCGGCTGCCCATCGTGCGGATGATCCGCCAGCCGCCGGAGTAGGTGCCGAGCGCGATCGCGGCCGCGGCGGAGACGATGACCCAGGTCGGCGGCTCAGGGCTCGCTCCGCTGAGATCGCCATGCGCGACGAGCGCGAGCACGATGATGCCCATCGTCTTCTGCGCATCGTTGGTTCCGTGCGAGAGCGCGAGCAGGCTCGCGCTGCCGATCTGGCCCAGCCGGTAGCCGCGGTTCACGATGCCGGGATGCAACCGTCCCACCATCCGGTAGGTGATGAGGATCGCCAGCCCCGCGGCGACGAACGCGACGATCGGCGCGACGAGCGCCGGCACGATGACCTTCTCCAGCAGCCCGTCGGTCTGGATGCCGTGCGAGCCCGCCGCGACGAAGGCGGCGCCGACGACGCCGCCGATGAGCGCGTGCGAGGAGCTCGACGGCAGGCCGTAGTACCAGGTGACGAGGTTCCAGACGATCGCCCCGATCAGCCCGGCGAAGATCACGGTCTCGTTGATGACGTCGGCCAGGACGATCCCGCCCGCGATCGTCGCGGCGACCTTGAGCGAGATGAACGCGCCGGCGAAGTTCAGGATCGCCGCGAGCCCGACGGCCACCTTCGGCGCCAGCGCCCGCGTGGAGATCGACGTCGCCACGGCGTTGGCGGTGTCATGGAATCCGTTGGTGAAGTCGAAAGCCAGCGCCGTCGCGACGACGATGACCAGGATGATGTCGCTGTCCACGGAGGAGCCGTCCGTGGCTACGAGTTCTTGACCACGATGTTCGAGATGACGTTGGCGATCTGCTCGGTGGCGTCGATCGCCTGCTCCAAGCGTTCGAAGATGTCCTTCCAGCGGATGACGACCATCGGGTCGATCCCGTTGTCGAACAGCGACGCAACCGCCTCGCGGGTGACTCGGTCGCCGTCGGTCTCCAAGCGGTGGATCTCGCCGGTGTAGTGCGCGACGTCCTTGAAGCCGCGCATGCGCGGTACCGCCGCGGCGACGTGCCGGCACGCCTCCATGAGGATGTGCGCCAGCCGCTGGGCCTGCTCCATCGGCGCCTCGATCTTGTACAGCCCGAGGTAGTCGGCGACCTCCTCAGTGAGGTCGACGATGTCGTCCAGGCCGGACGCGAGCTCGAGGATGTCCTCCCGGTCGATCGGGGTGACGAACGTCGAGTTGAGGCGCTGGATGATGTCGTAGGTGATCCGGTCGCCCTCCTGCTCGCACAGGAGGATGGAGCGCGCGAGGTCGTTGTGCTCCGGATACGCGCGCAGCATCTCGTCGAGCAGGTCCGCCGCCCGCAGCACGTTGTTCGCGGATTCCTCGAACAGATCGAAGAAGACCCCGTCCTTGGGAGAGAAGACTTGGGAGATCCGGCCCATGGCAGGGCACTCTACGTCAGGCGATCCCGGAAAGCCGATAGCTCGTCCTGGCCGATGGCATAGCCGTGGCGCGGTTCGGGATAGCGGCCTGTACGGACGTCGTCGGCGAACGCCGCGATGCCCGCGACCATCTCGTCCTGCAGGCTCGCGTAGCGCTTGACGAAGCGGGCGCCGAGCCCCTCGCGGATGCCCAGCAGGTCGTGGAAGACGAGCACCTGACCATCGGTGTCGGGGCCCGCGCCGATACCGATCACCGGGACCTCCATGAGCGCCATGATCTCTGCGGCGACCTGCGACGGGATCGCCTCGAAGACGACCGAGAAGCAGCCCGCCTCCTGGAGCGCGAGCGCCTCGGAGGCGACGCGCGCCGCAGCGTCGGCGCTGCGGCCCTGGGCGCGATACCCGCCGAGCGCCGTCGCCGTCTGCGGCGTCAGCCCGACGTGGCCCATGACGGGGATGCCCGCGCCGACGATCGCTTGCACCCGCGCGACCGAGCTGGGACCGCCACCCTCGAGCTTGACGGCGTCGCAGCCGGCCTCCTTGACGAAGCGCAGCGCGTTGCGAATCGCCTGCTCGTCGGAGATCTCGTAGGAGCCGAACGTCATGTCGCCGACGAGGAAGGGCGTGCGCAGCCCTCGACGGACGGCCTTGGCGAGCACGAGCAGCTCGTCGAGCTCGACGGCGACGGTCGACGGGTAGCCCAGGACGGTCATCGCGCCGCTGTCGCCGACCAGCACGATGTCCACGCCCGCCGTCTCCGCGGCGCGGGCGGACGGGAAGTCGTAGGCGGTGACCATGACGATCTGCTCGCCGAGGCGCTTCATCTCCGCGAGGCGGGGGAGCGTTACGGGGAGTCGCTCGGCATCGATTGCGCCGACGTCCGCGGCGATCTGGCTCGGATGCGTGGACATCAGCGGTCCTCCTCGGAGGTCAGCAGCGTGGCGACGGCGCGGTCGACGTCGATGATCTGGTTGGTGCCCGCCTGGACATGGACGACGCGCGGCGCATGGTGCTCGATCTCGGCCGCGTCGTAGGTGGCGTAGGAGATGACGATGATCGTGTCGCCCGCGTGCACGAGGCGGGCGGCGGCGCCGTTGACCTGCATCGCGCCCGTGCCGGGCTCGCCGGCGATCGTGTAGGTCTCAAAGCGCGCGCCGTTGTCGATGTCGACGACATGGACCTGCTCGTGCTCGAGGATGTTCGCCGCTTCCAAGAGGTCGCGGTCGATCGTGACCGAGCCGACGTAGTGCAGGTCGCAGTCCGTGACCGTCGCGCGGTGGATCTTGGACTTGAGCATCGTGCGCTGCATCGCTTAGGAACCTCCGTCGATGGTGTCGTTGTCGATCAGGCGGACGTCTCCGATCCGGGCGGCGATCGCGACGAGCACGCGCTCGCCGTTGAGCTGCGTGACCGGGGCGAAGCTGTCGGGTACGACGAGCGCGAGGTATTCGGGCTCGACGTCGTATTTGCGCATCGCCGCGCGGCCGGCCGCGGCGATCGCGGTGGCGTCGCGCTCGCCGGCGCGGGCGGTGGCGCGTACGGCGTCCAGCGCGCGCGGCAGCGCGAGGGCGCGTTCGCGCTCGCTCGCGCTCAGGCGCACGTTGCGGCTGGAGAGCGCGAGCCCGTCTGGCTCGCGGAGCGTCTCGCCGACCTCGATCTGCACCGGGATGTCGAGGTCGCAGACGAGGCGGCGGATCACGGCAACCTGCTGCGCGTCCTTCTGGCCGAAGAACGCCACATCGGGCTGGGCCATGTTCAGGAGCTTGCAGACGACCGTCGCGACGCCGCTGAAGTGCGCGGAGCCGCGGTGCTCGCCCTCGAGCGCAACGGTGATGCCGGCGACGCTGACGGTCGTGGCGAAGGCGGGCGGATAGACCTCGTCGGGCGGCGGGGCGAACAGCAGGTCGGCGCCGGCCCGTTCGGCCATTGCGGCGTCTGCGCGCTCGTCGCGCGGGTAGTCGTGGAGATCCTGGGAATCCTCGAACTGCGCCGGGTTGACGAACAGCGTCACGACGACCTCGTCGCAGGTGGCACGGGCGCGGCGGATGAGCGACAGGTGGCCTTCGTGGAGCGCGCCCATCGTCGGGACCAGGCCGATCCGGCGCCCGGCGCGGCGCGGAGCGTTCAGCGCCGCGCGCAGCTCGGCAACGGTGCGGATCGTCTTCACGCGACGGCCGCCCTCTGGCGGGCCGGTACGTCATCGGACCGGTGCACGAGGCGGCGCGTTGCATCGGCGAGCACGTCGAAGAGCTCGAGCTGCTCGGGCGCGCGCTCGGCGACGGCGGCCCGCTGGCGGGCGACGGTCCGCTCGTCGCCGCGGGCGATCGGGCCGGTCAAAGCCTTGGCGGCGCCGTGCGTGGCCCAGTTCTCGACGCTCGCCCGCACGAGTGCCAGCAGCGGCTCGCGGCTCAGGCCGGCCGATTCGGCGAGTCGCTCGGCGAAGTCCTCGATCGTGACGAGGAAGTTCGATGCGATCGACGCGGCGGCATGATAGGCGGCGCGGTCGGCGTCGGCCACCTCGACGGGACGCAAGCCGACGGCGAGCGCGAGCCGCCGTGCGGCGTCAAGCGCGCGTGCCGAGGCGCCGGCGATCGCCGCCGTCGCTCCCGCGAAGCTCGCGCCCTGCGGCGTGACGGTCATGAGGGGGTGCAGGGAGAACGCCTCGTGCCCCGCAAGCGGCGCGAGCGTGGTGGCGGCGGAGCAGTGGCCCACGAGCCCCCCTGGCCGCAGCGCTGCCGCGGCGGCCTCGATCTGGGCGTCGGGAACGCACAGCAGGACGGCGCCCGCGCGCGTGGAAGGAGCCTCGGCGCGCGCCAGCGGACCCTCGACCTCGACGCCCGCGTCGGCTAACGCCGCGGACAGCGCCGTTCCCAACCGCCCGGCCCCGACGACGGCAATGCAGAACGGAAAGCGGGCCTCAGCGGGCACCGTGAGGGCTGTGGTCAAGTCCATCTGTCGGTCCAGTCCTCGCAGGCGAGGTACCGGTCGCGTCTCATGGATGGCAGACGCCTTGCGTCGTCTACCTGAGTGGACGATAGCGGACGCGATCGGCGTCTACCATCGCGATCCTACGTATGGCCATCAAGCAAGAGCGGCGGGAGGAGCTCAAAGCCGTGTACGCGCAGGCGCGCGCCTGCCAGCGCTGCCCGGAGCTTGCTCGCACTCGCACGCAGGTCGTGTTCGGCGCCGGAAACGCCGACGCCGATCTCATGTTCGTCGGAGAGGCGCCGGGCGCGCGCGAGGACGAGCAGGGCATCCCGTTCGTCGGCGCCGCGGGAAAGTTGCTCGACGAGCTTCTCGCGGAGGTCGGGCTCGCGCGTGCGGATGTCTTCATCGGCAATGTCCTGCGCTGCCGCCCACCCGGCAATCGCGATCCGCTGCCCGCGGAGATCGAGAACTGCTCGGAGTACCTCCTGCGCACCGTCGAGCTCATCGAGCCCCGCGTGATCTGCACGCTGGGGAACTTTGCGACGAAGCTGCTGCGGACAGACACGACCGGGATCTCGCGGCTGCACGGTCAGGCAGAGATCCGCGTGATCGGCACCCGGGCCGTGCGGCTGTACCCGCTGTTTCACCCTGCGGCCGCGCTCTACACCCGATCGCTGCTCGACACGCTGCGGGCCGACTTCGCGCGGCTGCCGACGTTGCTGGCGCTGCCGTTGCCCGAGCAGCCTGAGCGGGGCGACCCCGTACCCGTGGAACCCGAGCCTCAAGCGGTCGCCGAGCCTGGCCCGCACGGGGAGGATGCGGAGCCCACGCAAGAGCAGATGGGGCTGTTCTGAGGGCTAGCGCGACCCGACGATCGCGCCCCGCAGAACCGGCAGCACCTGTTCGCCGTAGGTCCGGATCGAGCCGAGGGGGTCGGCCCGTCCGATCAGCTGCAGGCAGATGACGGTCGCGCCGGCGCGCTCCATCTCGCGGATCCGATCGACGTGCTCGGCCGGATCGGCCGCGATCAGGAAGCCCTCCTTGGCGAACTGCTCGTCGCTCATCTGCTCGTCGGCGCGGCGCTGCATGTCCTGCTGGTCGGCGATGTCCTCGACGTAGATCTCGGGTAGCTGCGTCGGCTTCCAGTGGCGCGCGCCGTCGATCACCGCCCGCTCGTCATCGGCCCATGCAAAGCCGGCCTGGAAGATGATCTCCCCGCGCTCGCGGCCGTGCTTGTCACATGCGTCGCGGTAGGCGTCGATGATCTGCGGCGCCTTGTCGGGATCGCCGAGGGTCCACAGCCCGTCGCCGAAGCGGGCGGCGACCTCGGCCGACTGTGGTCCAAAGGCCGAGACGTAGAGCTTCGGGCGCGTCTTGGCGCGCGTCCAGAGCTTTGCCTCCTTGAGCTTGAACCAGCCCTCGTCGATCGTCACCGTCTCGCCGTTCCACAGGCGGGTGATCGCGTCGAGGCCCGTCTCCAGGCGCCGGCGCTGCTCGTCGTACGGTGGCCAATCCAGGCCCAGTGGCGTCTCGTTGACCGCCTCGCCCGAACCGGCGCCGAGAAACACTCGACCCGGATAGAGCTCCTCCAGCGACATGAAGGCCTGCGCCACCACCCCCGGGTGGTAGTGATGGACGATCGGCGTGACGGCCGTGCCGATCGGCTTTGCGGTCACCTGGCCGAGCGCGCCGAGGTGAACCCACGCCATCGCGGCCTCCCCGTCGGCGAACCACGGCGCGAAATGATCGGATGTGCCGAGGGCATCGAAGCCCGCTCGGTCGGCAGCCTTGGCCTGCTCGAGCATCTCCGACGGCGTGAACTCCTCCGTCGAGGTTGCAAACCAGTAGCGCATAGGCGCTCCTTTTGGAAAGGGGGACGCATCCTCAGATACCCCCGTATGGGCGCGTCATGCAGCCTAGTGGTCCACCAGCGGGCCGGACAAGAGGCGGAGGGCGGCTGCATCGAGGAACGTAACCGGGGCGTGTGGGCGAACTGGAATCGGCTCGAGTCCCCGGATGAATCGCGCGCAGCGGCATGCTCGGGTGCATCGCGAGGTGCAGAATCGACACGAGCCGATTCTCGCGGCGTCGCCCGCAGCCTCAATCCCGATGCTGCCGTTCCGCGGCGGTAGAAGCTCCGCCGGGCGCTTGAGACCTCGTGCGCGCGCGTACTACTGCTGCGGCTTCAGATCCAGCGCGCAGGAGTTGATGCAGTAGCGCTGCCCGCTCTCGCCCGGGCCGTCGGGGAAGACATGGCCGAGGTGGCCGCCGCAGCGCGCACAGACGACCTCCGTGCGGACCATGAAGTGGCCGCGGTCCTCGCGCAACTGCACGGCGTCGGCTATCGCCGGGTCGGTGAAGCTCGGCCAGCCCGTGCCGGAGTCGAACTTCGTGTGCGAGTCGAACAGGTCGGCGCCGCAGCCCGCGCACGCGTACATGCCGTTCGCCTTCTCGTTGACGTACTGGCCGGTGAACGCGCGCTCGGTGCCGGCGCGGCGCAGGATGTCGTACTGCTCGGGCGTGAGCTGCGCCCGCCACTCCTCGTCGGTCTTGGTGATGGGCGTGTCGATCTGGTCCATGTAGTCCAATGTAGTGGCCGGCAAATCGGGCGGATCTATGGCTGTCGCTCCGCGCGCGTCAACTTGCGCACGAAGGAGGGCATCTGCGCCAGTTGGGCGATCACGTCGAGCACGCGCTCGCCGATCGTGAGGTCGGCGCGCACGTATTCCGCCAGCGCTCCCTCACGCCCGAAGTAGCGCCACGCGCGCGACGCGCCGACCGTGCGCACCAGCGCCGTCGTCAGCGGCGGGGTGGCGAACGCGCCGTGCACGAACAGCGTTCCGCCCGGCACGACGCGGCCCGGCCAGCGCTGAAAGGTCTCGACGGCCGCGCCGTAGCGCGCAGCGGGGCCGATGAAGAGCATGTCGATCGACCCGTCCACGCGCCCGACCTCGTTCGCGCCGAGCGCCAGAACCTCGACACCTGGGCGCGCGGCGCCGGTCACCGCTGCGAGCGCTCGCGCTTCGACGCGACCCGTCATGACGATCCGCGCCGGCGGGTCCAGGACCCGCGCACAAGCCGCCAGCCGCTCTGCCTGGGCATCGTTCAGCACCCGCGCGACGGTAGCGCAGCAGGGGGTCATAACATCCGCCCGCGCGTTGGTCCGGTAGTCGACTAGAGTGCCGATCCGTGCCGATCCGACGCCTGATCGCTGCTCTGTTCGTGGTCGCTTTGATCTGCGCTCCGGCCGTCGCCGGCGCGCAGACGACGACCATCCCGGTGGACGGATCGAACCTCTCACAGCAGCCGCCGGTGCAGCTCTCAAACGACCCTGAGAGCTCCTCCGGGGAGCTTCCGAACACCGGGACTGACCCGCGCCTGCTGTTCCTCGCCGGGGTCGCGTTGATGCTGCTCGGCGCGGGGCTGCGGCTCCGCACCGCCGATGCCGACCTCTACTGACTCCGGATCCGCGGATCCTCACGACGTCTCTCGGCGGATCGCGACTGAGACTGCGAGCGCAAACGAGACCGAGGCGGTGGCGGCGCGGCTCGCCCAGCGTCTGAGACCGGGCGACATCGTGCTCGTCTCAGGCGACCTGGGGGCCGGCAAGACGACGTTCGTGCGCGGCGCCTGCCGCGCGCTCGGCGTGACCGCCGCCGTGACGAGCCCGAGCTTCACGATCGCCCGGCGCTATGACGGAACGGTCCGCGTCTCGCACCTCGACCTCTACCGCATCGGCGATCTCCACGCCGAGGATCCAGCGCTGCTCGCCGACGAGTTCGCCCCCGACCGCATCGCATTCGTGGAGTGGCCCGAGGTCGGCGCGCCGGCCGGTCTGGACGCCGGCCGGGTGGCGGCGCGCGTGCACCTGGAGCACTGCGGCGGCGACCACCGGCTCGTTCTCGTCGACCCGTGATCGTCCTCGGGTTCGACACGGCGACGCCGGCCACGGCGGTAGCCCTGATCGACGGCGCGGGCAACGAGACCGAACGCCGCCACGAGCCCGGCGAGGGCGAGCGTCCGGGCCACGTCACGCAGCTGCTCGCGCTTGCCCACGAGCTGCTCGACGAGGCGGGGCTGGCGTTCGCCGACATCGACCTGATCGCGGTGGGGCTCGGGCCGGGAACGTTCACCGGCCTGCGGATCGGCGTGTCGACGGCGCGCGCGCTGGCGCAGGCGTCCGGAGGCGAGCTCGTGGGCGTCTCGACGCTCGAGGCGCTCGCGCTGGAGGCCCAGCCGCAAACGCCCGCTGGCCACGGCGTCCTGGCCGTCATAGACGCGCGCCGCGGAGAGGCGTTCGCGGCCGGCTGGCGAGACGGGCAGCAGGCTTTGGATCCCGTCACGCTCCCCCCGGCGGCGCTCGCCGACCTGATCGGCCGCAGCCGACATCCGTGGCTGGCGGTGGGAGACGGCGCGCTACGATTTCGGGCGGATCTGGAAGGCGCGGGATGCATGGTTGTGGCAGATGGATCAGAGCGGCACAGCGTCTGCGCTCGAGCGATCTGCCGGCTGGCGCTCAGAGCTCCCAAGGGGACGCGGCGCGACCAGATCGTTCCCGACTATCTGCGCCGTCCCGACGCCGTCCCCAAGCCAACCATCCCGTGAACGACGCGCCGCTCGACATCCGCCGCCTCACCTACGCCGATCTGCCGCAGATCATCGCGATCGAGCGGCGGGCGTTTCCGACGCCATGGTCGCTGGCGATGTTCGTGCTGGAGCTGTCCAAGCCCGCCGGCGTCTGCCTCACGGCGCTGCGCGGCACGGAGATGCTCGGCTACCTCGTGTGCTCGCGCTACGACACCGTCTGGCACATCATGAACGTGGCGGTCGACCCCGACAAGCGCCGCGCCGGGGTCGCAACGGCGTTGCTCGCCGACCTGCTGCGGCGCATCGACGGCCACGGCGTGCGCTTCACGCTGGAGGTGCGCGAGTCAAACCACGTCGCGATCGCGCTGTACGAGCGCTTCGGCTTCCGCGCCGCGGGGCACCGGCGGCGCTATTACCAGGACAACGGCGAGGACGCGGTTGTCATGTGGCGAACGCGATCGACGCTCGCCGGACGACTGGACGACGTGCCCAACGCCTCGCCGGCCTGATGACCCCGCCTGACCTCATCCTCGCGCTCGAGACGAGCTGCGACGACACCTGTGCTGCCGTCGTGACGGGCGCCGGCGAGATCCGCTCGAACGTCATCTCCGCGCAGGGGATCCACGACGCATACGGCGGGGTGGTGCCCGAGATCGCCTCGCGCCACCACCTCGAGCTTGCGAACGCGGCCGTCGACGATGCGCTGCGCCGGTCGGGCGCGACGTTCGCGGACATCGGACTGGTTGCGGTGACACAGGGCCCCGGGCTCGTCGGCGCTCTGCTCGTGGGGCTCGCGACGGCGAAGACGATCGCCGCCGTCCACGAGCTGCCGCTGGCGGCGGTCGACCACCTCCAGGGTCACGTCGCCGCGAACTTCCTGCTCGTCGGCGGCGAGCCGGTGCTCGAGCCGCCGTTCGTCTGCCTGATCGCCAGCGGCGGCCACACGCTGCTCGCGCGCGTGGACGATCACGAGCGCTTCGACGTGCTCGGGCGCACACTCGACGATGCGGCCGGCGAGGCGTTCGACAAGGGCGCGCGGCTGCTCGGGCTGCCGTTTCCCGGGGGACCGGCGATCGAGCGGCTGGCGCAGGAGGGTGACCCGCGGGCGTTCGCGTTCCCGGTGGCGCGCAACGTGCCCGGGCTGGACTTCTCCTTCGCCGGCTTGAAGACGTCGCTGCTGTACCGCGTCCGCGACCTCGGCGCGGCACGGACGCGCGACCGGGCCGCCGATCTCGCGGCGAGCTACCAGCACGCCATCGTCGAGGCGCTGGCGATGCGCTGTCAGCGCGCGCTGGCGGACACGGGCATCGATCGGCTGGCCGCCGGCGGAGGGGTCGCGGCCAACGGGCCGCTGCGCGCGCGCTTGGCCGCACTCGGCGTCACGCTCGGGATCCCGCCGCGCGAGCTGTGCACCGACAACGCGGCGATGATCGCCTCGGCGGCGCGCTTTGTCGAGGCGCAGCCGTTCCCCGCATACCTCGCGCTCGACGCGTATGCATCGGGCGAGCGCGCGCTGGCGTGAGGGTCGTCATGTACAGCCGCCCCGGCTGCCACCTGTGTGACGACGCCCGGGCCGTGCTCGATCGCGTCGGCGAGCCGTTCACCGAGATCGACATCACGACCGACGATGCGCTGCACGCCGCGTACCTGGAGCGGATCCCCGTCGTCTGCGTCGACGGCGCGGAGCTGTTCGAGTACTTCGTGGATGAGCCCGCGCTTCGGGGGTATCTGGGTAGAGTGAGCCGTCGATGACTACCGGCGAGCGCGTTCCTCCCCAGGTGGACTCGGCGGTGGTGCGCGACGGTGGCGAGCGCCTATCGCTGGGCGTCGCAGCGCGCCTGTCTCGCTACCTCCAAGTGCTCACGCAGGCCAAGAAGATGGGCAAGGAGACGATCTCCTCGCGCGAGCTCAGCGACTACACCCACGTCAACCCGACGCAGATCCGGCGCGACTTCTCCGGCTTTGGCAAGTTCGGCAAGCGCGGCGTGGGCTACAACGTCGACGCGCTCGTATCGCAGATCCGCAAGATCCTGCGCACCTCAGGCCAGCACAACATCGCGCTGTTCGGGGCCGGCCATCTCGGTCAGGCGATCGCCTCGTCGGACATCTTCGCCGATCACGGCTTCCGCGTCGTCGCGATCTTCGACACCGACAAGCGCAAGATCGGTCAGACCGTGGGGCCGACGACGGTCCGCCACAGCTCCGATCTGCGCGCGGTCGTCGAGGAGGAGGACATCGTGGTGGGCGTGCTCGCGGTGCCCACCGCCGCGGCCCAGGCGATCGCAGACGATCTCGTGGAAACCGGAGTGAAGATCATCTTCAACTATTCGGAGGCACTGCTTCAGGTGCCGCCGGAAGTCACCGTGCACACGTCCTCGCCCGCGGTCGACCTGCTCTACGCGCTGTACTTCTATCTGACGTAGTTCGCTTCACCCGCAGGCTATGCCCATCGACCTCGACAGCACGGAGGAGATCTTCGCGGCGTCCAAGGACCTCACGGTCGGCCTCGAGGAGGAGTTCGCCGTGCTCGACGCGCAGACGCTGGACCTTGCGCCGCGCTTCGAGGAGCTGCGCGACATCGCGGCCCAGCTCGACCCGGTCCTGTTTCAGGCGATCACCGGCGAGCTCATCTCGTCGGAGATCGAGATCGTGTCGGGCCGTGGCGAGGATCTGCACGATGCCGTCGCGCGCCAGCGCGATCATCGCCGGCGCCTGTTCGCGCTCAGCGCCGCGCGCGGCGTCGCGCTGGGGTCGACCGGCACCCATCCATGGGCGGACTACCGCGAGCAGCCCAACATCGACACCGAGCACTACCGCCGCGTCGTGGAGGGCCTCGGCTACGTCGCCCGGCGCAACAACACGTTCTCGCTGCACGTCCACGTCGGCGTCAACGGCGCCGATCGAGCCGTGCGCGTCTGCGATCGCCTGCGCCCGGTCCTGCCGGTGCTGCTCGCCGCCAGCTCGAGCTCGCCGTTCCTGGACGGCAACGACACCCTCCTGCACTCCGCGCGCAGCCAGACCTTCACGAAGTCCTTTCCGCGCTGCGGCGTACCCGACGCGTTCGGCAGCTGGCGCCCGTTTCGCGACTATCTGGAACTGCTGATCGCCACGAACTCGATCGTCGAGTACACCCAGGTCTGGTGGTCGATCAGGCCGCACGCGACGTACGGAACCATCGAGGTTCGCATCTGCGATGCCCAGGTCACGGCTTCCGAGTCCGAGGCGCTGGCCGCGCTGATCGTGGCATGCGTCGGCCAGGCGATGCGCGACATCGACGAGGGAGTGCCGTTTGACGATCCGGCGCATCGTCTTATCGAGGAGAACGTGTGGCGCGCGATCCGGCACGGGATGGACGGCAAGATGATCGACTTCGGGCGCGGCGTAGAGATCGACACTGCCGAGGCGCTCGAGGATCTGTACGCCTGGTCTGCTCCCGTGCGCGACGAGCTGCGGATCGATTTCGTGCTGGACGGGCCCAACGGCGCGCAGCGCCAGCGCGCAGCGCTGCTGCAGGGGAGCGACCTGCGCGATGTCTACGCTGACACGGTGCGCGAGACCATGACCACGTACGCACAGGAGGTTCCCGCATGAGTACCGATCCCGGCGCCCCGCCGCCAGCGGGCGAGACCGAGCCCCGCTCGCCAGAAGACTTCGACCCCGGCGAGCTCAGCGAGGAGGAGCTGCGCGCCGCCTACGAGGCCGAGCTGCAGCGCATTCGCGTCGAGGACGTGATCGTCCAGACCGTCATCTCCCTGCTGAACCTCGGTGCGAGGAAGGCCGGGCTCGCCGGGGCCGAGGAGGAGGCCGACTTCGACCAGGTGCGTCAGGCGATCGACGCCACGCGGGCGCTGCTTCCGCTTGTCGAGCCGCTGCTCGGAGCCGAGGCCAAGCAGGTGCGCGACGCGCTCTCGCAACTGCAGATCGCGTACGCGCGGTCGGGCGCGAGCGCGCCGGCTCCGGCGCCGGCGGCTGCCCAGGAGCCGCCGGTCAAGCCGGGTGAGTCCGGTCCCGCGCAGAAGAGCGGCCGGCTCTGGGTGCCCGGGCAGTAACCGTCAGCCGCCCGCCGTAACGGGCGGGCTGGACGCGTCGCAACCGGCACTGCGGGTAGACTGCGCGCGCGTTTTTCTCGCGGCTGGGAGCCGCTGTCGCCTTTGCCCCGCGGTTAGGCCGTAGCTCCCTGCCAACAAAGACTTCTGGAGGCCGTTTCCTTTGAGTGAATTCCTGATGGACCACGGGGTCGTCGTCGCGCTGGTCTGCGCCGGCCTGGCGGTGCTGTACGGCGCGCTGACAACTCGCTCGCTGCTGGCGCTGTCCCCGGGCGACTCGCGCATGGTGGAGATCTCCAAGGCCGTTCAGGAAGGTGCTTCCGCATACCTTCGTCGCCAGTACACGACGATCGCACTCGTCGGAATCGTGCTGTTCGTCATCCTCATCCCGCTGCAGAGCATCGAGGTTGCAATCGGCTTCGCGCTCGGCGGGCTGCTGTCGGCATCGGCCGGCTTCATCGGCATGAACGTCTCGGTGCGCGCGAACTCCAGGGTCGCCGAGGCGGCCCGCGGCGGCATCTCGCCCGCGCTCGACGTCGCGTTCCGCGGCGGCGCGATCACCGGCATGCTCGTCGTCGGGCTCGCCCTGCTGGGCGTCGCGGGCTACTACGGCGTGCTGACCGCGCTTTTCGACAAGTCCCAGAAGGAGGCTGTCGACGCGCTCATCGGTCTCGGCTTCGGCGGCTCGCTGATCTCGGTCTTCGCCCGCCTTGGCGGCGGCATCTTCACCAAGGGCGCCGATGTCGGCGCCGACCTCGTGGGCAAGGTCGAGGCCGGGATTCCGGAAGACGACCCGCGCAACCCGGCCGTCATCGCCGACAACGTCGGCGACAACGTCGGCGACTGCGCCGGCATGGCAGCGGATCTCTTCGAGACCTATGCGGTCACCGCGGTCGCCGTGATGCTGCTCGGTGCGCTGACGTTCTCGGCGGAGAACGCCACGCAGGTCGTTCTCTATCCGCTCGTGCTCGGCGGCGTGGCGATCGTCGCCTCGATCATCGGAACGTTCGCGGTCAAGTCTGCGGCCGGCAACGTCGAGCGCGCGCTGTACCAGGGTCTCATCCTCTCCGGCCTGATCGCCGCGATCGCGTTCTATCCGGTCACGAAGTGGCTCATGGAGGGCCTCGCGACGAAGACCGCCGACGTGGCCATCTCGGTCCCGTCGGTCGGCAAGCTCTACTTCTGCTCGCTGATCGGGCTCGGCGTCACGGCGCTCCTGTTCGTCATCACCGACTACTACACGTCGACGCGCTTCGGTCCGGTGAAGAAGACGGCCTCCGCGTCGCAGACCGGCCACGCGACGAACATCATCTCCGGCCTCGCGCAGGGCATGCAGGCCACTGCCCTGCCGGCCGTCGTGCTCGCGCTCGGCATCTACGGCGCCAACGAGCTTGGCGGCATCTATGGCATCGGCGTCGCCGTCATGGCGCAGCTCGGCCTCTGCGGCCTGATCGTCGCACTCGATGCGTTCGGCCCGATCACCGACAACGCCGGCGGCATCGCCGAGATGGCCGAGATGCCCGAGGACGTGCGCGCGGTCACCGACCCGCTCGACGCCGTCGGCAACACGACGAAGGCCGTCACCAAGGGGTACGCGATCGGCTCTGCCGTGCTTGCGGCGCTGGTGCTCTTCGCCGCGTTCAAGATCGAGCTCGAGGATGAGCTCGTCAGTTCCGGCAAGGAGCCGGTCCAGTTCCTCATCGACGCGCCGCTCGTGCTCATCGGCCTGCTGGTCGGCGGCATGATGGTCTACCTCTTCGGCGCGCTGTCGATGGAGGCGGTCGGCCGCGCCGGCGGCGCCGTCGTCGAGGAGGTTCGCACGCAGTTCCGCGAGAAGCCCGGGATCATGGACTACACCGAGAAGCCCGACTACGCGCGCTGCGTGGACATCGTCACCCGGACCGCGCAACGGGAGATGATCATCCCGTCGCTGATCCCGATCGTCTTCACGGTCATCATCGGCGTGTTGAGCGTCGAGGCGCTGGGCGGCCTGCTGATCGGCGTCATCGTCGTCGGCCTCTTCGTCGCCGTCTCCATGACGGCCGGCGGCGGCGCGTGGGACAACGCGAAGAAGCTCATCGAGGACGGCGCCTTCGGCGGCAAGGGATCCGATGCGCACGCCGCGTCGGTCACCGGCGACACCGTCGGCGATCCGTACAAGGACACCGCTGGCCCGGCGATCAACCCGATGATCAAGGTCGCGAACATCGTGGCGATCCTGATCATCCCGCTGGTGGCGTAGCCGAACTCGCGGCGCGCGCGTGTCCGAGCGCCGAGACAGACCCACGACGTTCCTGGAGCGCCATCTCTCCGGCGGCGTCTGGCGGGCCGATCCGCCGTTCTCCTCGGTCAGCTTCAAGGTGCGTCACCTCGGCGCGCGCGACTACCGCGCCAGCTTCCGGGAGATCGATGCGACGCTCCACGTGGCGGCGGGCACGCTCGTGGCTTCGGTCCCGGTGGCCAGCCTGGACCTCAACGATCCGGTCATCCGGGCGCGGATGCTCTCAGAGGAGTTCCTCGATGGCGCGCGTTATCCGGACGTGCGGTGGGTGGTGTCGGACTTCCGCGGCGCCGAGAATCGCGACATCGTCGTCACGGGGGAGCTGACGATTCACGGTCACACGCACACCGTCGAGGCCAGCGGCCGGATCGGGTTGCCCGGTCCGGGCTTGTTGAGCCCGGAGAACCGGGTCGGGATCGAGCTGTCGGCGATCGTCGACCGGCGTGACTACGGTCTTGACTGGCAGGAGGAGCTTCCGGGCGGCGGCGTCACGCTCGGCTACGACGTCACGCTCGAGGCCCTGCTGGAGTTCGTCGAGATCAAATCCTAGTGGTCGGTCCTGCAAGGACGAACCACCAGTGGTCGTCTCTGAGCCCCGCCGAGGCTCCGCGGCCCGCGTGCCGGCGGTCGGGATCACATGGCCGGAATACACCGGCGCCGCCGCGCGGCGGCGATGTCGGTGCGGCCTACTGGACCGTGACCGCGCCCTTCATCTGCGGATGCAGCGAGCAGACGTACGCATACGTGCCCGGTTGGGTGAACGCGTAGGAGAAGGTCGCGTCCTTGCCCAAGGACTTCGACTTGACGGCCGATCCACCGGACTGCGTGACGGTGTGCTGGTCCGCGTCGTGATTCTTCCACGTCACCGAGGTCCCGGGCGCGACGGTGAGGCTCTGCGGGGAGAAGGCGTAGTTGTGAATCTCGACCGTTTGCGTCGCCGCCGGCGGCATCGGCGCCATCGGCGGTTGTTCCGGCGCCGGCGCTGGGGGTTGTGCAGGGGGCGCCGGCGCGCCGTGACCGGGCGCCATCGGCGGTGCCGCGGGCGCGCCGCAGCCGTCGAGCACGGGGCTGAGCATCGACTCGACCAGCACGGTGTGCGCGAGCACGTAGTCGTCGGTCTTCATGATGTCCTGGATCTGCTGAGCCGGCGAGCGCTCGAGGTGCGCGGTCTTGATGTGCTCTTCAGCCGGCGTCAGGACGCCCTGTGTTGTGGGCAGGACCGGCGCGATTATCGACTCGACGAGGACCGTATGGGCGAGCACGTAGCTGTCGATCGAAAACACGTCCCTGATCTGCTGCAGCGGCGAGCGTTCGAGGTGCGCCGTGTCGATGTGATCGATGGCCGGCTGCGAGACGGCCTGCGTCCCGCATGCGTCGGCGGCGGACGCCGCCGGAGCACCAAATGCGAGCAGCGCGGCTGCCGTCGTCGCCACGGCCCCCGCGGCGGGGACGCAGCCGCGAACCGTTCTGGACACCCGTGGGTGCGGTCGTCTGCTCATCGATCCTCCTGCAGTCGTCCGGCGAAGCTGGCGCTCATCGACGGCCATCACAGCGAGATCCGGTTTCGTCCACGTGGCGCGCTCGTGGACATCGGATGGCCTGCGGGTTGCCACACCGTTGCCAACGCGTATCGGTGAACGCCCGTTCTGAAACAGGACCGAGACGGGGGCGAAACACGCCTCGTCTACCGTCGCGGGCGTGTGGCGCGGGGTCAGCTTCAGCATAGGCGCATCGGCGCTCGTCATCGTCCTTGTCGGGGCGGCGGCGGCCTCCGCGCGGATTACCGTGAACCGCGGGGTGGCCGCGATCGGCCTTGGCATGACGGCCGCAGAGGTGCGCGCGCGTCTGGGCAAGCCGTCGCTGGATGCGGTCAGCGGCGCGACGCGCAACTACGTCTACCGCCGCCGAGCGCTGGTCGTCTCGCTCGTCCGCTCGCGCGTCGTGATCGTCTCCACGCGCAGCCCGCGGGAGCGGACAGCCGGCGGCATCGGAGTCGGCTCCACCGACGCCGACGTTCGGCGGCGCGTGCGCGGTGCGCGCTGCGCTGCGACGGCCGACGTGCAGTTCTGCCGCGTCGGCAGCATCCGGCCGGGACGGCGCAGCACGACGTTTCAGATCCAGCAGGGGCGCGTCGTCACCGTCACGGTCGCACGCGGCTTGACGTGATCCCGGCGCCACTCTGCCCCGTAGTAGGTGAGGTGGTGGTGTGGATGGTCGCCGAAGCGGGGGAGACGCTCGCAGACGTGGACGCCGAGCTGGACGCGCTTGGCTGCCAGACTGGCGCATGGGCCTCGAAGCGCTCGCCGCCTGGCGGGTGGCGCCGTCGCTGGCGCTCGTCATCGGCTCAGCTGACCTGGACAGCGTCCACGCCCGGCGTGCGTGCCTCTGCTTGCGCGGCAACCCGTTGCTGGCGCAGGTGCCGATCGTCGTCGCGATGCCCGAGCAGCGCGTGCCGATCCCAGATCCGGCGCTGGTCGACCACGAGCTGATCGTCCGGCCGCTGCGTCCCGGGGAGCTGTCGTCGCGGATCGATCGGGCGCTAGCCGCCGCTGCGGCGACGGCCCAACCGGTCGACGTCAGCCTGAGTGCCGGTGATCTGCGCCTGGATCCGCGTCGCCGCGTCGCCTGGATCGGCCCCCGGCCGGTCGCCCTCAGCGCACGCGAGTTCGAGCTCGTGCTGTTCTTGGCGCGTCACCCGGCGCGGGTCTACTCGCGGGCGCAGCTGTTGCAGGCGGTTTGGGGCGTCCGGGGCGCGGCGGTAGGCGGCCGCGCGGTGGACGTGCTCGTGCGGCGGGTGCGGGCTAAGCTCGGCGACGAGCACGGCGGCTGCATCCGCACGGTGCGCAGCGTCGGCTATGCGCTCAACGCGCCGGACGCCAAAGCGGTGGCCCTGCACGGCTAGTGGTCACGCCGCCCGGCGTAGACTCGCGCGGCTGCTATGGCCGAGCCCCATCGAGCGCCTGAGTCCGGACACGACATCCACCGCAGCGCGACGCTGCTGCTTTCGGCGGTCATGGCCGTGCTCGGCGTCGTGATCCTCGTCCGCACGATCGTCGCCGGCGGCGGACCGTTGTCGCTCGGGATACTGTTCGGCGTGCTCTTCGTCGGTGCCGGCGCGGGACGTTTCTACGTGACCTGGCGGCGCTTGTAGATGCTGCGCAGGGGTCTCGGCTCGCCGACCCTCTTCGCGATCGTCTGGACCGCGCTCGCGAGCGCGATCTACTTTTCGCTCGGGGTGGTCGCCGAGAACGCGCTCGGGCTGACGCCGTTCGTCTTCCTCGGCGCCGCGGTGTTCTTCGTCCTGACGGCGATGACCTATGTCGAGGGGGCATCGCTGCACCCGGAGCGCGCGGGCGCGACGGTCTTCGCTCGCTACGCCTTCAACGAGCTGTGGAGCTTCGTCGCCGGCTGGGCGGTCCTGCTGGACTTCCTCATCCTCATCGCCGTGACGGCGTTCGTCGCGACGAACTACCTCGCCGCGTTCTGGGCGCCGCTCGGCAGCGGCGCCCTGGAGCTCGCGATCGCGCTGGCGATCGTCGCCTACGTCGCCTTTCGCAACATCGTGGGGTTCGGCGTCGCCGCGCGCCGCGAACGGGTGCCGGCGCTGGTGCTGACCGACGTCGCGCTGCAGATGCTGATCATCGTGGTCGGGGCGGTGGTCGCCATCGACATCGACGCGATGACGGCGTCGATCGAGCTCGGCACGAGCCCGCGCTGGACCGACGTCATCTTCGCGCTGACGATCAGCACCGTCGCCTTCACGAGCCTTGAGTCGGCTGCCGGGCTGGCCGGCGAGGTGCAGATCGGCCGCAGCGGCCTGAGACGGCTGATCGCGAGCGCCACCGCGTCGGTGCTCGTCATCTACGTCGGCATCTCGCTCGTCGCGGTCGCCGCGCTGCCGATCACGCCGGGGTCGAGCCCGCTGAAGGGCGACGCGCTCGACGCTCCGGTGCTCGCGATCGTCAAGACCTTCGACCACGGCTGGCTCGACGACGCCTTCACGTACGTGGTGGCCACGTTCGCGACGCTCATGCTCGTCATCGCCGCCCACGCGGCAATGCTCGGGCTCTCCAGGCTGGCCTATTCGCTGGGCACGAACCGCCAGATCCCGAGTGCGGTCGGGCGCCTGCACCCCAAGCACGCCACTCCCTACGTCGTGATCCTGCTGGCCGCGGTGCTGGCGGCCGGGCTCGTCGTGCCGCGCAACCTCGAGTTCCTCGCGAGTATCTACGCGGTCGGCGCAATGCTCGCGTTCCTGATCGCCCATGTGTCGATCTGCGTGCTGCGCTACCGCGAGCCCGAGCGGCCGCGAGCGTTCCGGATCCCGCTCTCGGTCCGCATCGGCGGGGGGGACCTGCCGCTCCCGGCGGTGCTCGGCGCGGCGATGGCGGCCGGCGGCCTGCTCAGCCTGCTCATCTTCCACGCCGGCGCCCGCTACGTGGGCATCGGGTGGATGGGAGCGGGCCTCGCGCTCTACGTCGGCTACCGGCGCCGCGCCGGGCTGCCGCTGTTGCGGCGCTTCGTCATGTCGGAGGAGGCGCTGCGCTCCGAGCCGGTCAAGCTCACATACGGCTCGATCCTCGTGCCGATCCTCGGCACCCCGCTGGACGACGACATAGTCCAGACAGCCGGCCGGCTGGCGGCAGAGGAGAACCCGGACGCGGGGGACGGCCGCGGCGCGACGATCGAGGCGATCTGGGTCTTCGAGGTGCCGCTGTCGCTGCCGCTGGACGCTCGCCTGCCGGAGGAGCAGCTCAAGCGGGCGCGCGCCGCGCTCGCGCGGTCAAAGGCGGTCGGAGAGGAGTACGACGGCGTCGAGGTCGCGACGGCGACGATCCGCGCGCGCCGCGCGGGGGAGGGCATCGTCGCCGAGGCGACGCGCCGCGGGGTCGAGCTGATCGTGCTCGCTGCCGAAGAGCCGTCGCGCATCCGCGGCGGGGCGCGCCTGGGCGGCAAGGGCGGGCCGCTGGACAACTTCGTCGGGGACGCCACGAAGTACGTCGTGCGCAAGGCGCCGTGCCGTGTGATCCTGACTGCGCCCCCGGCGCGGGACGGTCCGCCGGCCGCCCCCACCGAGCCCACGGCCTAAGACTCGGTTGCTCTAGCATCCGCGCCCATGATGGTGCTCGTGGTAGGGGCCGGCCGCGTCGGTGCGGCGGTCGCCAAGTCCTCCCTTGCAGCGGGCCACACCGTTTCGGTGCTGGACGAGGATCCGCTCTCGCACGAGCGCCTCGACGCGGGTCAGCCGACGTCATGGGAGGACGCCGGTGGGCGCTTCACCGTCGGCACGGCGATCGAGATCGACGCGCTGTTGGCGGCAGGCATCGAGGAAGCCGACATCTTCATCGCGGCGACGCGCGGCGACAACACGAACATCCTCGTCGGACAGATCGCGCAGAAGCGCTTCGGCGTGCCGCGCGTCGTCGTGCGCGTGCTCGACCCGGCGCGCTCGGACTGGTATGCCGAGCAGGGGCTGCACACGATCTGCGCGGTCAAGCACGCGATCAAGATGTTCGAGCAGGCGGTTCTGGAGCCCGGTTCCAACTGATGTACGTCATCGTGGTCGGGGGTGGAAAGGTCGGGCTGAACCTCGCGCGCGAGCTGATCCGCAACGGCCAGGAGGTCACGTTGGTCGAGGGCGACCGTCGCGCCTACCTGCGCATCGAGCAGGAGCTCGAGCACGCCGTGCAGTACGGCGACGGCACCGAGCTATGGGTGCTCGAGCGCGCCGGCATCCAGCGCGCGGATCTGGTGGTCGCGGTCACCGGCGACGACGAGGACAACATCCTCATCTGCCAGGTCGCCAAGGAGAAGTACCTCTGCGAGCGGATCATCGCCCGTTGCAACAACCCGCGAAATCTCCAGCACTTCAAGCTGCTCGGGATTCAGCCGGCGGTGTCGGCGACCGATCTCATCCTCAACCTCATCGAGCACGAGGTTCCCGGCCACGGGCTCGTCCACCTGCTCGACCTGCCCGACGAGAAGCTCGAGATCATCGAAGTCGAGGTCGTCGACGGCGCGCCCGCGGCGGGGCAGCGGGTGGCGGACATCAACCTGCCCGAGGGCAGCCTGATCATCTCCGTGCTGCCGCGCGGGAAGGCCGGCTTCGTTCCAAAGTCCGACACGGTCATCGAGCCCGGTGACGAGGTTCTCGTCGTGCTCGATCCCGGCCTGGAGCCGTCCATCACGGCTCAGTTCGCGCCCAGCGACCGCAGAAGCTAGCCCTGAGTCAGGAGCGGTTCGGTCATTACCGACCGCGGCCGGAGGATGCCGGCACGGTCGATCATCTTGGCGAACCGTCCCAGGTTCAGGTCCCTAGACGAACGGGCAGTCCTTGCAGGCCCATCCGTCGATCCCGGTCGCCTCCAACTCCCGAGACCGTACCCTCTAGGCAATGGCATACGTGGAGGATCGCCCGCAGGGGCGCGCGACGTTCACCGACGAAGCGCGCGCGCTGGCGATGGAGTGGCGCAAGCTCACGCGCGCCGCGACGTGGGTCGCGGTCTTCACGAGCCCCGCCACGTTCACGTTCCTGACGCTGCGCCACGACTGGCCGCTGGGCTGGGCGCTGCTCGTCACGTTCCTGTCCGTGATCGCGTTCCGCGGCCTCGTCGACGTGCTGGCACATCGGTTCATCCCGCGGGCGTCGCTGTACGGGGCCGAGCGCCCGCTGCTCGAGGAGGACGTGGTCGCCCGCCGGCGCGTGTGGTTCTGGCGCACGAAGTGGCGGCGCTGGACGTGGATCGTCGGCATCGGTCTCTTCGCCCTCCTCGTCGTGAACATCATCCACAACGCCGTCTCCGGTTCGGCGTCGTTCAGCGACACGATCTCGATGCTCGGCAAGGGCCTGCCGATGCTGCTGGTCCAGTTCCTGCCCTACATGTTCCTGTTCCCGCTGCTGTTCTTCTTCAACTTCTTGATCCTGTTCGGGCCGCTCGTCTTCTTCGGGGTCAAGCAGATGAAGGGCTACGAGCCGGGGGACGCGGATTGGGGCGTGAAGTTGGAGGACGTGCGCGGCCAGACCGAGCCGAAGGAGGACGTGACCCGGGTCATCTCGCTGTGGCAATCCGGCGAGGAGTTCCGCGCCGCCGGCGGCAAGCCCGAGCGCGGCCTGCTCTTCATCGGCGCGCCCGGAACCGGCAAGACGATGCTCTCCAAGGCGATCGCGACGAGCTTCAACTCGCCGATCATGATGATGCCGGGCTCGGGCTTCGCCTCGACGTTCATGGGCATGGACGTCGTGATCGTCCTGATCCTCATCGCCCGGGCGCGGCGCCTGGCGCGCAAGTGGGGCGGCCAGTGCATCATCTTCATCGACGAGATCGACGCGGTCGGCATGCGCCGGCAGGCGCTTGGCGGGGGCGGCATGGCGGGCATGAGCGCACCGCCGGCCGCGGCAGGGATCCCGTCCCTGCACGACTGGGGGTTCCACGGGCCGATGGGCGCGCTCACGCCGACCGGCGACCTCGTTCTCGAGACCCGCGCCTGGCGCGAGAAGCTGTTCGAGTCGCGCGCCGAGCCGCGGGTGGATCCGCTGCCGCCGTTCTGGCGCACGACAAGCGATCGCATCCAGAGCTTCATGATGCCGGGCGGCATGATGGGCGGCGGCCAGCTGGCGCTCAACCAGCTGCTCGTTCAGATGGACGGCATCGACGAGCCGCCGTTCAAGAAGCGCTTCCTCACGCGCCGGATCAATACGTTCCTCGATGCGACCTATGTCGTGCCGACCCGGATCGGCAGGGTGGCGCTGCGGCTGAAGCCGCCCAAGCCGCGATCGGAGCAGATCTACTTCATCGGCGCGACCAACGTGCCGCTGGACGTTCTGGACCCGGCGTTGATCCGGCCGGGCCGAATGGGCCGGCACATCTGGTTTCGCACGCCGACCAAGGACGACCGCGTCGACATCTTCGACCTCTACCTGGGCAAGGTCGATCACGTTCCGGATCTCGACAGCGCGCGCCGCCGCGACGAGCTTGCGAGGATCGCGATCGGCTACTCGCCGGCGATGATCGAGCAGGTCTGCTCGATGGCGCTGACCTACGCGCACTCCGACGGTCGGATGCAGTTTGGATGGACGGACATCGTCGAGGCGATGACGACGATCGAGTCCGGCACCGCGGTGCGAATCGAGTACGTGCCTGCCGAGACGCGGTCAACGGCGATCCACGAGGCGGGACACGCCGTCGCGTCGCACGTCTACTGTGAAGGCGACCTGTCCACGCGGCTGTCGATCCGCAAGCGCGGGTATTCGCAGGGCCACCATCAGGCGATCGAGGTCGAGGAGCGGTTCATCCACTGGCGTTCGGAGTCGTTTGCCAGGCTGATCTGGACGCTCGGAGCGATGGCCGCCGAGCGGGTGTTCTATGGCGAGAACACCGACGGCGTCGGCGGTGACGTACGGTCAGCCACGGCCACGGCGGCGTGGATGGTCGGCGCCTGCGGCATGGCTCCCGAGCCGGTCGACCTGCGCGGCAAGGTGCCCGCCAGCAAGGTTGTCGAGCGCGAGGAGGAGATCATGGAGCGCTTCCACAAGATCGGCGCCCAGATCCTCAACCGCGCGTCGAGTGGCTCGTTCATGCAGGGCGATCCCGTCGAGGCCGTGCTCGCCGATCCGGGCAAGCGCAAGGCTGCGGCGCAGATCGTCGGCCAGGCGTATCTCACGGCCCAGTGCCTCGTCGAAGCCAACCGCGACGAGCTCGAGGCAATCGCGGACGAGCTCGTCATCCGCCGTGAGATCTATGGTGACGACGTCGTCGAGCTCCTGGACAGGCAGAAGCTGCGCAAGCCCGAGATCGACCTGACCGATCCGACGATTTGGCCGAAGCTGTGAGCGTCCGACGCAAGTCGCTGCTCGACCCGCCGCCGCAGCCTGACGATGTCGAGATGGCGGTGCACGCTGAGGCCGCCGGCGATGGCGCTCGTGGCGGCGGCTCACCGGAGCCGCACGCATCGAAGTTTCACTTCTTCACAGGGGCGCTGATCGTCCTTGCGATCGCCGCGCTGCTGGCGGCGACCGTGTTCGCCGTCGACGGGCACAGCCCGCGCTCCACCCTCGATCGGTGGGCGAGCTTCCATCCGTCCAGCAAGGGGCTGGACACCGGTACGGGACAGATCGCCGATCACGTCGGTCGCCAGTACCGCTTCCCGAGCGGCGAGCAGCTCGTCGCGGTCGTCGGCGGGCCGCTGGAGCTGCAGAACCTGCCGATGAAGATCGCGATCCGCCAATCGCCGGCGGATGGCGGCAACATCTCATTGCGTGACGGCCCGGGCGTCCTGTACCGGCTGTGCGGGCTTGGCCCCAAGTGCGCCTTGGACCGTGGCAAGCCGGCGCCCGAGCGCCACCTGTTGCTTCGCCGCGAGGCGCTCGAGCTCGCGCTGTACTCCTTCCACGACCTCGACAACGTCCAGGACGTGGTGGTCTTCATGCCGCCGGCGAAGGGCAAAGCGCCGACGCAGGCGCTGCATTTCCGCCGCGGCGACGTCGCCGGGCAGCTCGCCCGTCCGCTGCGCGCAACACTGATCACGCCCGCTCCGACCCCCGACACGGTTGCCAAGTCGCCGGACACCCCGTTCGTGCAGAACCTGACGGTGGCGAACCTCTTCAAGTTCAGCTACACGCAGGGCCAGGACGCGAGCGTGTTCCTGGTGCTGGATCCGCTGCCGAAGGGATCCTAGAAGCTGCCGTCGCCGCGGCCAGCCGGGAATTACACGCGGTCCGTTCCTGACTGCGGGGCAGGGACTCGAACCCCGATAACCAGCTCCAGAGGCTGGCGTCTTGCCATTAGACGACCCCGCAAATGGAGTCAGCGAGTCTAGCGCCAGCGGGCTTGTGTCCGTCCGCTGCACCTGGAACGTGTGTTCGTGAGGAATCTGCTTCCAGAACTCCAGGATGCACCGGCGCGCAACGCGGCGGCGACGTATCGACGAGCTGGCATCGGCGTCCTCATGACGCTCCCGGGACATTCCTGGAGGCGCGGCGAGCGCATCCAGTCCGACCCACCAGGCGCAGGAACGCCGGGCGCGAGCGTCACAGGCGATGAGCGACAATCGATGCGCTCGGCGGGTATCCCGGTGCGACGGCCGCTACGGCTCCGTCACGACGGCCACGCGTCGCGCGTTGGTGTGGTGGCCCGCGAAATCAATCGCTGGCTACCCGGCGCGGCCGCGATCGCCCAACGAACCGCAGCGCAGGCTATGCCGCCGCCTGCTCCATCCAATCGCGATACAGGCGCCAGTACGCGCCCTGCGCCTCGAGCAGATCCTCGTGCGTGCCCTGCTCCACGATCCGCCCGCCGTCGAGCACGACGATCCGGCCGGCCTGGCGGATCGTCGACAAGCGGTGGGCGATGACGATCGCGGTGCGGCCCGAGAGCAGCCGCCGCAGGCCGGCCTCGATACGGCCCTCTGTGTGCAGGTCGACGTTCGACGTCGCCTCGTCGAGGATCAGGATGCGCGGATCGGCAACCAGCGCGCGCGCGAAGGCGACGAGCTGGCGCTGGCCAGCTGACAGCTGCGCGCCCCGCTCGCCGACGGGCGTGTCGTAGCCGTGCTCCAGGTTCTCGATGAACTCCGCGGCGCCGACGGCGCGTGCCGCGGCGCGGATCTCCTCTTCGCCGGCCCCCGGGCGTCCGAAGGCGATGTTCTCGCCGATCGTCCCGCTGAACAAAAAGCCCTCCTGCGGCACGACGCCGAGCTGACGGCGCAGCGAGTCCTGGGTGACCGTGCGCAGATCGTGGCCGTCGACGAGGACAGCGCCGAGCGTCGGGTCATAGAAGCGCGCCACGAGCTTGGCGATCGTGGACTTGCCCGCGCCGGTGGCTCCCACCAGGGCGACGGTCTGCCCCGGCGGGACGATCAGCGCGAGATCCTCCACCGCCCAGACGGCGTCCTCACCCGATCCGTAGCAGAAGCTCACGTCGCGCAGCTCGATCTCGCCGCGCAGGCGCCCGAGCTCGATCGCGTCAGGCGCGTCGACGAGATCGGGCTGGACGTCGAGCAGGTCGAAGATCTTGTCCAGCGCTGCCATCCCCTGCTGATAGGTCGTGTAGACCTGGGAGAGCTGCTGGATCGGATCGAAGAAGCCGTTGAGCGCCGCGACAAACGCGACGAGGACGCCGATGGTGACGTTGCCGTCGATGACCTGAAAGCCGCCGTAGAGCAGGATCCCGACCGTCGCCAGCGCGCTGAGCAGCTCGACGCCGGGGAAGTAGGCAGCGTTGAGATAGACGGTGGTCATGTTCGCATCGCGGTTGCTGGCGTTAAGCTCGCGAAAGCGTGCCATGTGCTGGGGCTCCTGGCCGAACGAGCGCACGATGCGGATGCCCGACAGCGACTCCTGCAGGTAGGCGGTGATCCCGCCGATCGTCTCGCGCGTTCGCGCGTAGGCGTCGGCGGACACGATCCGAAACGCGAGCGAGCCGAGCACCATGACGGGGAAGATGAGGAACGTCAGCAGCGCGAGTTCGAGGTCGAGCGCGACGAGGATCGCGATCGTGCCGACGAGCGTCAGGGAGCTCTGAAAGAGGGTGACCACGCTGTCGGTCACGAGCGCGTCGAGCGCCTGCACGTCGTTGGTCATGCGCGAGATGATCTGGCCGGCTTGGCGGCGCTCGAAGAAGCCGACCGGCTGGGACTGCAGATGGCGGAAGATGCGCAGGCGCAGGTCCTGTAGCGCGCGCTGCCCGGTCCATCCGACGAGGTAGGTCTGCGCGTACGACGCTCCCCAGTAGACGAGCGCGCTCGCGACGAACCCGAGCACGACGAGCTGCAGCGTGCCGAAGTCGCCGTTCTTGATGCCATCGTCGATCGCGAACTTCGCCAGCGGCGCCGGCGCGAGCGCGGCGAGCGTCGCGGCGATCAGCGCCAGGAACATCGCGATGACCCGGCCGCGATAGGGCTTCAGCAGCACGACGAGGCCCCGCAGCTTGCGACCGCGCCCGCCGGTCTGGCGCAGGCGCCGGCCGATGTCGACACGCGAGAAGCGCCGCCGGCCCGTCACAGGCCCGCCACCTGCGGCTCCAACGACTTGCGCGTGAGGAAGACCTGGTCGGGCAGGCCCTTGGCGACGATCTCGCCGTAGAACTCCGAGCGCTCGAGCAGCTCGTCATGCGTGCCGTGGTCGAGCAGACGGCCGTGCTCGAGCACGGCGATCTCGTCCGCGAGCCTGATCGTCGAGAGCCGGTGGGCGATGACGAACGTCGTGCGCCCGGCCATGACCTCGGCGAGGCCACGCTTGATCTGCTGCTCG
>DASVPU010000185.1:0-10890 GCA_036389475.1 Solirubrobacteraceae bacterium | reverse complement strand
CAGCCGGAAGGCGAATGGATCGGCCTCGACGCGCGGACGGTGTCCGAGGCGAGCGGGATCGGCGTGTCGACCGGCGTCCTGCACGACCTGCGCGGGCCGGTGGGGGTGTGTGCGCAGGCGCTGTTCGTGGACCGGCGCTAGTGGTTCGTCCTGTAGGTCCGCACCCGTTTGGGTCGGCCAAACACGCACGGACTTACAGGACGAACCACTAGATGGTTGATCCCAATTTTGCGCACCGCGGATGACAGGCCCGGATCGGCGCAGGATCGCCATCCGCACGCTGGCAGGTACCACCGGTACCTGCTTCGCATCCTGTGCGGCGCCCGCCATCCGCTCTGACCTGCCCCCGCATGCACGCGAAATTAGGAACTCAACCGACTAGGCTCGCGTTCGACGTGCCGTCCGCGCTGCTCGACGACCTCATCGACTGGCTTCGCATCCCCTCGATCTCCACGGGCGGCGGACGCCCAGCTGACCTGGATGCGGCGGCCGACTGGGCGGCGGCGCTCGTGCGCGAGGCGGGCGGCGAGGTCGAGCTGGTGCGAATCGACGACCGGCCGCCGCTCGTCGTGGGGGAACTGCGCGCCGCCCGCGCCGACGCGCCCACCGTGCTCATCTACGGCCACTACGACGTGCAGGGGCCGGAGCCGCTGGATCTGTGGCACACGCCGCCGTTCGAGCCCACTGTCCGCGGCGGGCGGGTCTATGCGCGCGGAGCGGCCGACGACAAGGGCAACTTCCTACCGCTCCTGCGGGCGGCGTGCGAGCTGGCGCGCGAAGGGGCGCTGCCGGTGCATGTACGCGTCCTCGTCGAGGGAGAGGAGGAGACTGGAAGCGCCGGCTGCGTCCAGTGGCTGGCCGCGGACCGTCGCGGCGCGGACGCCGCGATCGTGTTCGACTCGACGATGGTCGACGAGCAGACGCCGGCCATCACGATCGGCCTGCGCGGGATCGTCCAGCTTGGGATCTCGGTGCGCGTGGGCGCGCGCGACCTGCATTCGGGGCTCTACGGCGGGAGCGTCCAGAACGCGCTGCACGCACTGCACGGGATGCTCGCTGCGGTTATGCCCGGGCCGGACGGCAGGCTGCGCGAGGAGCTGCTGGGCGGCATCGAGCCTCCGGCCGCGGCGGAGCTCGCGTCCTGGGAACGCCTGCCGACAGGCGAACGCGTCCTCGCCGAGATCGGCGCGCGCGAACTGTATCCCGGAGCGGCCGCGGAGTTCTACCTGCGGACCGGAGCCGACGCGTCGCTGGACGTCAACATGATCGCCGGCGGCGCCGACCGCACAGTCGTGCCGGCAAACGCACGGGCGACGCTGTCGATGCGGCTTGCTCCGCGGCAGCGTGCGAACGCGATCCGACCGCTGTTGGAGCGCCTGCTGCGCGACGCGGCGCCGCCGGGCGCGGAGGTCGAGATCGCGCACCACTGCGGCGACCCGGCGCTGTTTTCCGCCGACGAGCCGGCGATCCGCCTCGCGGGCACGGCGATCGAGCGCGCCTGCGGCGTCGCGCCGGCGCTCGTGCGCATCGGCGGCTCGATCCCGATCGTCGCAGAGCTCGCGGCAAAGGGCATCCCGACGATCGTCACCGGGTTCGTCCTGCCCGACGACGCCTTCCACGCTCCGAACGAGTCGTTCTCGCTTCGCAGCCTCGGGCTCGCGGAGTGGGCGGCCCGCGAGCTGCTGTTGCAGATGGCGCAGCTGCCGCAGGAACGGCGGTCGTGACGTTTGTCAAGTCTTGCCCGGTTACTCACAAATTCGGTGTCATCAACCGGCGCACGCGCACGATGACGGGCTCTACGGTTGAGCACAGCAGGGGGCAATTCTCCGATAATCTGCAGAGTGTTTCACAAGAAGCTCTCACCTGTTTGCCATCCTGCCCTCATTCGATACTCATCAACTCGGCCCTCGCTTTATTCAATTCAGATCCGAGAGGACCAGAGGAGGATCAAGATGAAGACCCGAAAGCCGTTCGCATGCGCCCTCAGCATCGTCGCCGCGGGACTCGTCCTGTCGGCCTCCGGGGGAGACCGCGAAAGCGGGGGCGACAACCCTGCCGTAGGCAAGACGCGCGAGAAGGGTGAGCTGCCGCAGGGAAGCGAGCCGGTCAGGCTGGACCCAGCCGACTTCACGACGAACATCGACAACCCGTACTGGCCGATGAAGCCGGGCAGCCAGTGGGTCTACAGCGAGACCGATACCACCGGGGCACACCAGGACGTCGTGGTCACGGCCACCAACACGACGAAGATGATCGCCAACGGAATCGAAGCCCGGGTGATCCGCGACACCGTGAGCGAGGACGGCGTGCCGGTCGAAATCACCGACGACTGGTACGCGCAAGACGACGAAGGCAACGTCTGGTATCTCGGGGAGTGGGCGACCAACTACGCCAACGGCCAGGTCGCCGACCACGCCGGGTCCTTCGAGGCCGGCGTCGACGGCGCTCAGGCCGGCATCGCGATGGCCGCGAATCCGAGGCCGGGCCTGTCCTACCGCCAGGAGTACTACAAGGGCGTGGCCGAGGACAATGCTGCCGTCATCACTCGCGGCCGGGAGCGGGTCGAGGTGCCCTTCGGCTACTTCACAAAGGACGTCCTGATGACCCGAGACCTCGTAGGCACGGAGCCCAGGGTCCAGGAACTGAAGTTCTTCGCCCCTGGGGTCGGCCAGCTGTTGAGCGTGCACACCGACGGCCTCGGCGGCCGGATGGAACTGGTCAGCTACACGCCGGGCACCCAGCGCATCTCCCACCGCATGTAGCGCCCGCACGGTCACCCGTCGATCGTGAGTGGGTGGTCGCTCTGGTGGCGCGCCGCAGCAATGCCTCTACGAGGCGATCTGGAAGAGCGTGAAGAATGCCGTCAGCACGATGCCGGCTCCGCGCCACGCCTTGAACCGTCAAGGACACCCGAGCGCGCGGAGAAGTAGCAGCCGGCTCCGCAACGGAGCGGAGCGCTGGTCCACGGGCCAGCGCGCCGAGCCAGGCGATCAACCCGCCCTGAGACATGCGGATGAGAGGACTCGAACCTCCACGAGCGTGAGCTCACGGCGACCTGAACGCCGCGCGTCTACCAATTCCGCCACATCCGCAGGAACGCCAACCTTAGCGGGGCGGGTCTCGATCGCACAGTCCTGTGCGGCTGGACCACGCGCGCCCCGAGGTCTCAGTCGCGCCCGCAGCAGCGCTTGTACTTCCGACCAGAGCCGCAGGGGCACGGATCGTTGCGGCCGGGCTCGGCGGCCGCGGTGGTGCCGGAGAGCTCGTCGGCCAGCGCGCGTCGCAGCCTGTCGAGCGCGCTTGCGTCAAGCACTACTTCGACTCCGGTGAGATCCTCCTGCTCAGCGGTCGGCTTGAAGCGCAGCACTGCGGCGCCGCCCGTCCGGCTGGCCATCTCGAAGCCGCCGGCCGACGCCTGCCAGGAGAAGGGCGCTGCCGCGATCGAGCTGCGGAGCGAGCGTGCGGCCTCCGTGCGCAGCCCGTGGTTGTGCTGATCGATGGCCCCGTCGGGCGCGACATGGTCAAGCTCGATGACGAGCGCTGCCGGCGTCCCGAACGCGATCACCGACAGCTCGTCGGTGATCGGATGCCGGCGCGGCGAGCCGAGCGCCCGGAAGGCCATCTGCGCTCGCTTGCGGTCTGGCGTCGCAGGATCGGAAGCCTGCGTCAGTCGGTGGGCACGCTCGGCCGCTCCCGGGGCGGCCGGCGAGCGGCGCGTTGCCGAGGCCATCGCCAGCGTCGCGTAGATGCCGCCGGCCACCGGCGTCTCGTCCTCGCCGCGCGTGCGCAATCCGCCGAGCGCCTGCATCGCAGCGGTGACCGCGACCTCGATCGCATGGGCGTCGAGAGCGACCACGGCCAGCCGGGTGAAGGCCGCCGTCGTGTGGGGGTGAGACGGGCCGACAGAAGTCGAGAGCGCCTCGATCGCCTCGGTGAGGCAGGAGAGCTGCTCGGCCTCGGGAGCGCGAGCGCGTCCGAGCACGGTCGCAAGCTTGCTGCGAGCGATGCCGGTGATCTCGCTTTCGCCGCCCAGCCGCTTGGTCGCGCTCTGCGCGAGCCCGCGCATCAGCTTGACGCCCTCGCTCTCGCGGCCGGCCGCGACGTATGCGAGCGCGAGCTGCTCGGCTGCGTCGAGGCTCTCGGGGTTGAGGTCGCCGAACTCCGCCTCACGCTCTGCGAGCAGCAGGCGCGCTGCGACGATCGTTTGCTGCGGGTTCTGAAGCTCGGCCGTCATCGGCCGCGTATGGCGCGCATCGCGCGGAGCCTAGCGGGCTCAGCCGACCTGGATGCTGGCCTCGTCCAACGTGCCCTGGAAGTACTCCGAACCGGGACGGGCGCCGATCGGCACATCGACCGTGTTGGCGATCGTGCCGAGGGACGCCGACTTCGGGTACGCCACGCCGTCGACGACCACCTTGATCTGCGTCGCGGTCTTGATGCACTGCACCGTGTGCCATGCGCCGTTGTTGAAACGCGGTCCTGCCGTCAGCTCGCTGTAGCCGCTTGAACCGTTGAAGCCGCACGACGCCTGCCCGGAGGGCTGCTCCTCCATCTTGTATTCGCCTCCGGGCGTCGTATAGAGGCCTTTGCGCATGAGATCCCAGTCAGGCGTGGCGGGGGCCAGGGTCGTCTTGACGCGGATCGTCAGCGTGATGGTCGCAGCACCCGGGTTCAGATCGCTGGCGTGGGGAACCGAAACGTAGGCGCTGCCGGCGAAGCTATAGGCCAAGCCGGCGGACCCGGGCTGCGCCAGCCGAACGCCGTTGCGAAGCGTTCCATGGTGGCTTCGCGCCGAGTCGAGCATCGTGGTGCCGCTCGTCTCGTCCATGTGCCACTGGGCCACGAGCCCTTGGATGGTCGCGCCCGGCTGCACGAGCGCTGTCGCGGTGGAGGTCGCCATGGCTGCACCGGCCGTGTTGGTTGCCGCGACTGTCACCCGCACGGTGCTCCCGATGTCGGCGCTGGCCAGCGTATAGGTCGCGCCCGCGGCGCCCGCGATCACGGCGCAGCCGCTGCCGGTCGCGTTGCAGCGCTGCCACGCGTAGGCATAGGTGATCACCTGCGTGCCGTTCCAGCTTCCGGGGGCGGCGGTCAACGCCTGGCCTTCCTTGGCGCTGCCGGAAATCGTCGGCGCCACTGTGTTCGTCGGTGCCGTCGACATCCCCGCCACCCACGCCGTCGCATAAGAAGTCGCGGTGGCGGCACCGGCGGAGCTCGTGGCGGTGACGGCGACGCGCAGGGTACCTCCGACGTCGGCCGTCGTCGCCAGGTAGCTTGGGCTGATGGCGCCCGTGATTGCGGCGCAGGCGCCGCCGGCGTTGTTGCAGCGCTGCCACTGATAGGCGTAGCTGATCGGCGCCGCGCCGGTCCAGACGCCGGGACTCGCGCTGAGTGTCTGGCCATCCTGCGGCGTCCCGGCGATGCTGGGCAACGACGTGTTGATCGGAGGCGAGGGCTCGGAGGGAGCCGCGTTCTGCGCGGCGATGGTGTCAACGATGATGCTGAACGGCTGCGCCGCGGTGTCATTGCCCACCTGGAACGTCGAGACACCCGTCGTGCCGAGGTTGGCGTTGGTCGTCGCGTAGATCTGCGTCCCGTTGAGGCGAACCGCGACAATGCTGTTGCCCCCGTTGACGATCACGTGCAGGGAGATCCTGGCAAACGTGTTCAGTGCCAGCGAACCGGTGCTCTGAAGTCGCGAGCCCCCTACGTTGAGCTCGATCGAGCCCTTCGTCCCGTTCTGCCGGTAGAGGCTCAGGAGCCGCGCAGTGGTCGGGTCAAACAAGCGCAAGAACGGCACGTTCTGGTTCGTTGCGCCCTGCGTGAGCAGCTTGAAGTCGCCGCTGACGGTCAGATCCTGCTGCACCGTCGAGAAGGTCTTTCGCGCGTAGGCCTTGGATCCGGCGCTCGTGGTCGCCGAGAACTGAGCCGCAAGCGCGCCGCTGGCGACGTGTGCGCTCTGGATCGCCGCCGTCCCGTCGCCTCCCGTCAGCACTTGAGTCCAGGCTGAGAAGTCGGACTCGAAGCCGTTGTCGTAGATCGTGGCGGCACGCGCCATTCCTGCGCTGGCCAGGAATGCGATTATCAACGTCGCCGCGAACGCTATGGGCCCGCGGGCGCTGCTCGGTAGCAGCCCTCGATGGCTCATGCGAATCGTCCCTGGCCGTGCTGTTTCCCCTGCGGCCTCGCCGCCGGTACCTCTAGGGCGAGACTACATCGGACGTCGCGCGCTGGGCAGGCCGAAGAAAGTATCGCCTTGGGGACCCTTGCTACCGTGATGCCGTCCCGCGCGCCGCTATCGTCTAGGGGACTAGGACGCCGCCCTCTCACGGCGGAAACCGGGGTTCGAATCCCCGTAGCGGTATCGCTTCGTGTCGCGCGGTAACGTCAGAATCGATTCGAACGCCTGTTCCCTCGCACCGTCCGATGTGGCCGTCAACTTGCTGGCTGTGAGCAGTTGCCCTACGGATCTCGTGCACGCGCGTAAGGCTCGCGGCGCGTTCTTCACGCCGCCGGCCATCGCGGACGTTCTTGTCCGGTGGGCCATCAGGTCACCCGACGCTCGGGTGACAGTGGGCCATCAGGTCACCGACGCTCGGGCGCTGGATCCGACATGTGGCGAGGCTGTGTTCCTGCTGGCTTCAGCGAAAACGGCTGCGCCGCCTGGGGGCACGGCCCGTCGCGATCACTGACCAGCTGACTGGAGTGGATGTTCATCAGCCATCGGTCGACGCTTCCCGTGAGTTGATGCGCGCCGGGGGCCGGACGCCCGATTCGTGAGGTCTGACTTCTTCGGCCTGCCGAGCCCGCCCAGATCGGGGATCGCATCGGCCGGCAAGATGCCGTAATCGGCAATCCGCCCTTTGTCGCTATCAAAAAAACCGCGGCCATGCTCGCAAGCGCTCAGCTACGGCCGCGCTTGCACAGGGGGTCCGGCTGTCAGGTATGGCCTCATCGTGGGCAGCCAGCCTTGTGCACGCGTCCGCGTTCCTCAAACCAACCGGGCGCCTGGCCATGGTGCTGCCGGCCGAACTTCTTACCGTGCACCATGCCGAGCCCGTTCGCCGCTGGCTCAGGCAGCGCTTCGCCGTCGTCAACCTCGTGATCTTCGAGCGGTTGCAGTTCCGCGACGCCGAGGAACAGGTCGTGATGCTGGTGGCTCATGGCAGGGGTCCGTGCGTCAACTCTTCAAGAGCTTGGCTGGCGAGCGAATGACGCGGCTGGACACCTACGGCACGCCCGAGCTGGGAACAGTGACCGGTGCCAACGAGTTCTTCGCCCTGTCACAAGTCACACGCAGAAGCCTGACGGAAGCACGTCAAGCCGCTGATCCCTCCTGGAATCCGGCACTTGAAAGGGCTGGGTTTCACTCTATCCGACTGGGAGGACCTGAAGCTTGCAGGCGAGCGCGTGTGGTTGCTGCATCCAGATAAGACGGTAAAGGCGACGGGTTTGAGTTCATACCTTGGGTTCGGTGAAGCCCGAGGCGTTCCAGCCGCCTGTAAATGCCAGCTTCTACGCCAAAGAAGTTGACGTCGTTGTCTCGGACTGGCGACGTGGCCCGATGTCCTGATCTCCACGAAGACGCAGTTCAGCAGCTACCTGAACAACAAGAACAACCGCTACGGGGAAGCGATTGGCGACGCAGTCAATCTGCGTGATCGCTATCCGATGGCGCCTATGGGTTACGTCTTCCTCGTCCGCGACAACATTTTTGAGGAGCGCGCGTTCGAGCGGGCGGCTTGCCGCCAGCAGAGGATGACGTCATGCCCGAAACTGTCCTGTTCCCGGGCGAGTAGCGCAAGCAGGCCTTCTACATCGGCCTGTTCCGCGTCGGGCGAAACGGTGAGAATGAGGGCAGAGACTGCCAAGCCACCTTCTGCTGTCAGCTCAGCCCGATGCGATTGTCATTGGAGGCACTCGCTCCTCGGGCCCTCAGCTTCCCGTGGCACCCGACGGCGGGGGTTGGTGCGAGGCTACGCAACCCGGCCAAACTCGCTCATGGGTGTCAGCCCCGGCGCGAGCAGCGTGGTGATCTCGAGGACCGCCAGGTGCATCGCTGTGGCGAGGCCGTCCGGTTCGTTATGCAGACAGAACGACTCAATCCGAGCCTCGATCAGATCCAGGAGCTCGCGGCCGATTTCCCGGGTGAGCCTAGTGAGAGGCCCCCACAGCGAGGGCGCTGGCGGCCCCTCCATGACTCGAGCGACGAGGACGTCGTGTTGGCGCACCGTACGTGAGACCTCGTCGCTCGCAACGAGAGCGTGGCCACCGCTGGTCACGTCGTCGACTTCGATCCGATAGCCAGGATGGACGCTTGCGACGCGAAGCAGTGTCAGGCGCGCCGCCGCGATGCGTCGTGCCACGTCGCTCTCGTCGACGGGCAGGTCGGGCCGCTGTGCGTACCGTTGGGCGAGGGTGTCGCCGCCGGGCAACTTACGGTCGCCGAGCGCCCAGGCCGGATCAGCGCGACGTCCGCGTCACCGAGAACCGCGTCCTTCTGACCGGCGGTGACATCGATCAACGCGGCGTCAATCGCGTCGTGGTGATGCTCGAAGGCCCCGCGCGGATCCTCTCGCCTACCGCGTCGTGGGTGTTAGCGACCCGCTTGCGATGGTCCAGCGCGTCAACGCAACAGCGCTTGAACTTGCGCCCGCTCCCACAGGAGCATGGCGCGTTTCGAGGCGTCGCCGACACAGGCAACACGTGAGGCGGGCGAACGGACGGAACGACAGCACAACCTGCGAGCCGAGCCGCGCCCGGGCCGGCGCTGAAGCAGCGTTCCTACCGCGGACCTCGACCGGCGCGTGCCCCGGCGACTGAAGATACGATTGCCGCTTGCAACGATCGTTGCTATCTTTTGCCAAGCTCTGCGTCTATGGACGGATTGGAAGAGGGCGATGACTGACCTGGCGAGCAGCGGATGGTCTGGGAGTTGTGTGGACGATGAGGCACGACGCCTGAGACGTGGCGCGGATGCATCGACCGTCTCTCGGTCTAGCAGACCGCCCAGCACGCGGATAGCGCCGGGGGTCGGCGCGTACGACCGGCGCTTTCGGGAGGAGCGCGCGCTGTTCGTGCGCCTCGCGGCCGACGGCGACGCCCGCGCCCGGGATGTGCTGGTCGAGCGGTTCCTGCCCCTGGCGCAAACGCTTGCGCTGCGCTACCAGCGCACGCATGAGCCGCTCGATGATCTGCTGCAAGTTGCCTCAGTGGGGTTGATCAAGGCGATTGACGGCTTTGACCCGCGGCGGGAGGTTGCCTTCGCCTCGTATGCGATCCCCACGATCCTCGGTGAGATCAAGCGCCATTTCCGCGACCGCACCTGGGCCGTGCGTGTTCCCAGCCAGTTGCAGGAGCTCTCGCTGCGGGTCGAGCGCGCCGTCCACGACCTGGCCGATGAGCTGCGCCGCCAGCCGTCCGTCCGCGAGATCGTCGCAGCAGTCGGCGCTAGCGAGGACGATGTCCTCGAGGCGCTGCAGGCCGGCGGCGCCTACCGCGCGCTCTCCTTTGACGAGCCCCGCGGCGGTGCCGATGAGAGTGTCGTCACGCTCGCCGACTCAATCGGCGTCGACGAGCACGGCTTTGCCCGTGTCGAAGGGCGGGCGACGTTTGCCGCTCTGCTGGAGATGGTCACCACTCGCGAGCGCGAGGTGCTGCGCATGCGCTTCGAGCATGACATGGCGCAGGCCGAGATCGGCGCCGCCATCGGAGTCAGCCAGATGCACGTCTCGCGGATCATCCGTCAGGCGCTCGCGCAGCTGCGGCTCGCAGCGGACCATGCGCGGGGCGACTGAGCGGCCGGGCTGCGCCGGCCGCCCACCTCGTGCGATTCGCGTTCACCAGCGACGGTCGCCATCGGCAGCGGCGCGCCGGCCCTCTCGCGGTCCGCGCTGTCGGTCTTGCAGACATCATTAAGGAGCGCTCGAGCGTGCAGCACAGCCAGGAGATCGGCCCCGCCTGGACGGTGGCCGACGCCGAGCGCGTAGGCGGCTGCTGCTGCTCGTCGAGGACCATCCGGTCAACCGCGACATCCTCGCTCGGCAGCTGCAGGCGCTCGGTTCGTGACCAGACACGGCAGCCGACGCCGCCGAGGCGCTGGAGCGCTTCGAGCACTGCCGCTACGGCCTCGTCTTCACCGATACCCAGCTGCCGGGCGTCGACGGCTACGAGCTCGCACGTGGCTTGCGTGCACTGGAGGAGCGCGCCGCACGCGAGCGTGCCCCGGTCGTCGCGCTGACCGCCAGCGCCCTACGCGGCGAACGGGAGCGCTGCGCGCGCCGGGATGGACGATCTCGTCGTCAAGCCAGCAACGCTGACTACATTGGAGCGCACGCTGCGGCGATGGCTGCCCGACAATGCGTGAAACGAGCCTGCCCCGCCGGACGCGGCGCTGGCCATCGCGATCGATCGATCGGTGCTGGACGAGCTGACCGGCGGCGACGAAGAACTCAACCGAGAAATCGTCATCCGATATCTTCAGTCGCTCGGCCACGACCTCCACGCGCTCGGCCACGCGTTGGGCGACGGCGACGTAGCCGACCTACGGCGCCACCCGCACTGGATCGTTGGAGCGAGCCGCACGGTGGGCGCCCACGCCGTCGTGGCTGCGGGAAAGCCGGCTGGAGCGCGCGGCGCACGATACGTGGAGAGCGCGGAGCTCGAGCGTTTGGCGCAGCCGTTGCGCGCGACGGCCGCCGCGGTGAGCGGTGTGCGCCCATTCAATGCCGCGTACAACGAGCGCCTCGTGATGCGCTGGAGAGGCGGCGGTGAGCAGGTGCCCTGCACCACCCTCCGCGCCTCCTACACGCTCGTCAACTGAAGCGGCGCCGACTCCGCCACCCCCGGCGCGAGCACCGGCGGCGACGCGCCCGCCTGCGCGACCGTCCG
>DASVPU010000184.1:0-37313 GCA_036389475.1 Solirubrobacteraceae bacterium | reverse complement strand
ACCGGAGACCTGACGATCGGCGACGTCGGCCAGGACGCGATCGAGGAGATCGACTTCGCCTCCAAGGGCGAGGCGAGCGGCGCGAACTACGGATGGCGCCCGTACGAGGGCCGGCGGCGCAACTTCGGCGAGCCGGCGCCGGCCGCGGTCGAACCGGTGATCGAGCTGTCGCACGACGACGGCAACTGCTCGGTGACCGGCGGCAACGTCGTGCGCGACAGCTCGCTGACGGCCCTCGTCGGCAGCTATGTCTACGGCGACTACTGCAAGGGCCAGCTGCGCGCGGCACGGCTGGGGCCGGGCTCGGCCAGCGGCGACCACTCCCTCGGGCTGCCGACCGTCAAGAGCCTGTCGTCGTTCGGCGAGGACGCGCGCGGCCGCGTCTACGTCACCTCGCTCGACGGTCCGGTGTACCGGCTCGCGCCCGGCTGACATCCGCGTCCCGGTCCACGCTTCGCCGTACTCTGACTTGCATGTCCGACGCGGCCGCCGCGCTGGCTCGTCACGACGTCGCGCTCGTGCACGCCGACAACCCCGGGCCGTTCACCCTGACGGGGACGAACACATGGATCGTCGGCCGCGACCCGTGCTGGATCGTGGACCCCGGTCCGCCGCTGGATGCCCATGTCGAGGCGGTGCTCGCGGAATCGATGCGACGCGGGGGTGTCGGCGGGATCGCGTTGACGCACGACCACGTCGACCACTCGGGCGCCGTCGAGGCCGTGCGCGATCGTGCCGGCAGCCCCTGTGTCGGCGCGGCACGGCTCGCCGGTGCGCAGCTCATCCTCGCCGATGGCGATACCTTCGGCCCGCTGCGGGTCGTCGCGACCCCGGGCCATGCGCCCGACCACCTCGCCTTCGTCGCGGGCGCCGTCTGCTTCACGGGCGACGCGGTCCTGGCCCAGAGCAGCGTCTTCGTGGCGCCCGACCCGGGCGCGCTGGGCGGCTACCTCGCGGCGCTCGAGCGCCTGCGCGCGATGGACCTGGAGCTGCTGTGCACCGGCCACGGGCCGCCGGTCACCGACCCCGCGGGGCTGCTGGACCGCTACCTCGCCCACCGCCGCGACCGCGAGCGGCGGCTCGTGGCGGCGCTGGCAGACGGGCTGCGCACGATCGACGAGCTCCTCGACCGCGTCTGGGACGACGCGCCCGCAAGCCTGCGGCTGGCGGCCGCCGCAACGCTCGCGGCACACCTCGACAAGCTCGACGAGGAGGGGCTGCTGCCGGACGGCGTGCAGCGCCCGCCATGGCCGCCGGCCGGGGGATTGCGCCCGATCGTGTAGCCGGCTACGCGGCCTCGGCCAGCCGCTCGCGCGCCAGCGCCATGGCCGCCGCCAGCGGCGTGGTGTCCCGCGCCTGCGCGTCGTCGATGATGCGCCGCAGCGTGTCGGCGATCCCGATCACCCGCCGGCGCGCGCTGCGCGAGTTGTAGCCCGACGGCTCGAGCTCCACGGAGATGTTGATGATCCCGCCCGCGTTGACGACGAAGTCCGGCGCCCACAGCACGCCGCCCTCGGCCAAAAGCTGCGCCACGTCGTCGTTGGCAAGTTGGTTGTTCGCCGCGCCCGCGACGATCGGCGCCTGCACGTGCAGGACCGTGTCGTGGTCGAGCAGGCCGCCGAGCGCACACGGGACGAGCACGTCGACCGCCGCGTCGAGCGCTGCCGTCGGCTGGATCCAACGGGCGCCGAGCCCCGCCGCGAAGTCGCGCTTGCCCGGATCGATGTCGGTCACGAGCAAGTCCGCGCCGGCCTTCGCGCATGCCGCGGCGACACGGGCGCCGACGTGGCCGAGACCGGCGACGGCGATCGTCCGGCCCTTCAACGCCGGCGAGCCGAAGACGTGCTCGCAGCAGACGCCGATCGCGGCCTCGACACCGAGCGCCGTCCAGGGGCTGGGGTCACCTGAGCCGCCACGGCGACGAGACAGCCCCGTCACATGGGCGGTCGCCGACCCGATCACCTCCATGTCGCGCGACGAGGTTCCGACGTCTTCGGCGGTGATGTACGTGCCGCCGAGGTTCTCGACGGTGTCGCCGAAGTCGCGCAACGCGTCCGCGCGCCGGCCGCGGCGGACGGGCGCGGCCGGATTCGGCGCCATGATCACGCCCTTGCCGCCGCCGAGCGGCAGCCCGGCCACGGCCGCCTTGAACGTCATCGCGCGCGACAGACGCAGCGCGTCGCGCACCGCGCCGCGCGCATCGTCGTAATACCACATGCGACAGCCCCCGAGCGCGGGTCCGCGCGTCGTGGAGTGCACGGCGACGATCGTGAACTGTCCCGAGCGCCGGCCGCGGCGGACCAGCAGCGTCTCGTGGTCGAGGTCTTCGGCGTAGCGGTCGATGGGCCGGACGCTAGTGCACGTGGCTCAGCGGCCACGCGTTCGCCGGCCGCCAGGATGCGAGCGCGGCGTTGTCAGCTAGCCGCATTTTCCGCGCCTAGCTCAGAAAATGCAGCTAGCGGGCCGCAGGGCCTTGCGCGCCGCCGGCGGGCACGCTGCTCCCGGCGCCTTCGCCCGTGCTGCCGGTGCCGGCACTGCTCGCGCCAACCACGCCCGTGCCCGACGCCGAGTGAGCGCCGGCTACCGGGGCGCTGACCGCGTTCGGCGCCGCAGGCGACACGGGCGCCGCCGGCTTGGCCACGTCTACCGGCGTCAGGCCGTCGACGCCGTGACCGAAGCCGGTCTCCTCGTTGGGCGCCGTCACGCCTCCGGTCGCGGCGTCGGTGCTGCGCGCGTTCTGGATCAGGGAGGTCGCCGCGCGCCCGTCGATCGCTCGTCCGGCCGTCACCTCGCGGGCGCTGCGGCGGATGGCCACACGGGGCGCGCGCTCGCGAGCGGGCGCGCCGATACGCATGTCGCGGTTGGTCACGGCCGGTGTGATGACCGGCACGACCGCCCGATGCCTGGCCTTGGCGATCGCCGGCGCCGCCGAGCGGTTGGCCGTGGCACCGGCGCCGCCGCTGCTCGACGACGGCGTGACGAGCGATGTGACCTCCGCGGCGCCGCCGGCGGTCAGCGCCGCGCAGCACACGACCGCGGCAACCTTCGCCGCGGTTCCGCTGCCGCCGGCGATCACGATCGCCCCACCACCGGCCGCAGCTCCGCCACCGGCGCTCGCCGCGCCGGCCGAGCCGGCGCCGCCGAGGCCGAGCAGCTTCAGCGCGCCGGCCAGCGGCCCGGGACTGGGCATCAGAGCCTGAAACCCCTCGCGCACCGTTCGCAGCTGCGTGCGGTACTCGACGCAGCCGGTGCAGTCGCGCAGGTGGCGCCGGGCCCGACCGCTCGCGCGCACTCCGCGGTCGAAGGCGTCGACGAGGTCGTCACGGATGTCCGAGCACGCCGTCTCGCGGGCCTCGACGGCTTCCACTAGGCCGATTCGCGCCCGGACGAGCAGTGACTTCACCGCCGGAAGCGACACGCTCAGGACATCGGCCAGCTCGGCGTAGCTCAGCCCGTCCATCTCGCGCATGAGCAGCGCCGAGCGCTGCTGCTCGGGCAGCCGGCGCACGTCCTCGACGAGCTGGCGCAGGTCCTCGCGTCGCTCGGATTGCTCGATCGGGTCGTGCAGCGGCCTGCGCGACGTGTCGAACAGGTCGGCCGCCAGCGGCGCCGGCCTGCGCAGATGGTCGATGCAGCGGTTGTGCGCGACCTTGTAGAGCCAGGCACGCAGCGACAGCGGACGGTCGCTGGCGCGCAGCGACGAGTAGGCGCGCAGGAAGACGTCTTGGAGCGCGTCCTCGGCATCCTGGCGCGAGCCGCCGAGCATCTGGCGCGAGTAGGCGAACAGCCGCTGGCGGTAGCGATCGTGGATGACGCTGAAGGCTGCGTCGTTGCCCGCACGAAACAGCGCGACCAGTTGCTCGTCCGAGCGGAGCCGCAGCAGAGGCGCCGTGACTGAAATCCGGTTGAGTGCGGCGGGTGCTCGAAGTGCTCCGGCCTCCATGCTGTCTCCTTGATGAACTGTAACCACAGCGGGGTGCGGAAGTTGTGCAACGGCGTCCTGACCATTAACCATCTGCGTGAGATCGCAATGAAGCTGCGGCGACGACGAGCGCGATTCCAGCCGCCTCGACTAACCCCGGGACCTGCCCCAGAACGACCGCTCCGACGATCGCCGCCGTCGCCGGCAATAGCGCCAGGAGCAGCGCGAAACGCGCTCGCGCCAAGCGCCGCATGACGATCTGCTCAAGCGCGTAGGGCACGACGCTGGACGCGACCCCGACGAGCAGACACGCGGCCAGCAATGGTGGACTGACGAGCGCGGGCACCGCACTGACCACGAGCACCGGCGCAAGGGCGAGTGCACCAATCGCCATACCGACAGCCAACCCGTCCTGCGGGCGCACGCCGTCATCCGCAGCCAGACGGTGCCCGAGCACGATGTAGCCGGCCCAGAGCACGCCGGCCGCGCCCGCCAGCGCCAGCCCGTCCGGACTGCCTGCGAGATGCACGTCGGTAAGCGCGAGCACGCCCGCGACGGCGAGCGCGAGCGCGAGCACGTCGCGCCGACTCCGCGAGCCGAGAGCGGCGACGAAGATCGGGCCGCAGAACTCGATCGCGACCGCCGTGCCAAGCGGCAGCCGGGCGATCGCGAGATAGAAGCAGAGGTTCATCAGCGCCAGCGCGATGCCAAACGTGGCGACGAGGCGCAGCCGGGCGCCGCTCCACGTCGATCGCGGGGGCCGCCGCCAAGCCAGGAGCACCGCCGCGGATGCCACGACTCGCAACCACGCGACGCCGGCCGCGGGAACCGATGCGAACAGCAGCACCGCCACAGCCGCACCCGCGTACTGCGAGATCGCTGCGAGCACGAAGAGCGTTGCGGGCGCCGTGCGGGCCAGGCGGGAGGGCGTCCACACGATCTCCACATCATCCCGACGCACGGCGACCGCTGCCGCCTAGCATGCCGACGGTGGCGGACACGACAATCGTGATCGTGGAGGACGAGGCGGCGATCGCCGGTGCGCTCGCGGCGCGCTTGCGCGCAGAGGGGTTTGTCGTGGAGGTCGCGCACGACGGCATCACCGCAGTCCAGCTGTGCGAGCGCATCGCTCCGGATCTCGTGGTCCTGGACGTCATGCTGCCGGGCCTGGACGGCCACGAGGTCTGCCGCCGCATCCAGCGTCACCGCCCGGTTCCCGTGCTCATGCTGACGGCGCTCGACAGCGAGAGCGACCTGCTCGCCGGCCTTGAGATCGGCGCCGACGACTACATGACCAAGCCCTTCAGCCAGCGCGAGTTCGTCGCTCGCGTGCGCGCGTTGCTGCGCCGCGTCCAACGCACCGCCAACGCGTCGCAGCCGATCGTCGACGGGCCGATCCGGATCGATCCCGAGCGGCGCGAGGTGCGTCGGGACGGCAGGCTCGTGCACCTCACGCCGACCGAGTTCGAGCTCCTGCGCCGGCTCGCGTCGCGGCCGGGCGTCGTCTTCTCGCGCGAGCAGCTGCTCGAGGAGGTCTGGGGCTACGCCGACGGGACGACCGGCGCGCGCACGGTGGACTCGCACATCGCAGCGCTGCGGCGCAAGCTCGGTGCCGACGTGCTGCGCACCGTCCAGGGCATCGGCTACGCGTTCGGGACTCCGGGACGATGAACCCGCTCGCCTCGCTGTCGTCGCTGAAGCTCAAGCTCGGCATCGTGATCGTCGCGGCAGTCTGGGTCACCGCGGTCACGGTGGTCATCGCCGAAATCGCCGGGCTCTCGCTGCTGCTCGGGGCGGGAGCCGGGATTGCGCTTGCGCTCGGGTTCGCCCAGCTGCTGGCGCGCGGTACGACGGCGCCACTGCGCGAGATGGCCACCGTCGCGAGCGCGATGGCCGCCGGCGAGCATGGCCGCCAGGTCGCCGTGACGACGAACGACGAGGTGGGCGAGCTGGCGCGCGCGTTCAACCGCATGACCGCCGAGCTCGCGCAGACCGATCGCCTGCGCCGCGACCTCGTCGCCAACGTCTCGCACGAGCTGCGCACGCCGATCGGGGCGCTGCAGGCGGTGCTCGAGAACGTCGTCGACGGCGTCAGCGACCCCGATCCGGAGACGATCGCGACGATGCTCGCCCAGACCAGGCGCCTCGGCCGGCTGGTGACCCAGCTGCTCGACCTGTCGCGCTTGGAGGCCGGCGAGCAGCCCTTCGACATCCGCCCGTTCGCGGTTCGCGACGTGCTCGAGGACGCCGCGCGGGAGGCGCGCCTGCACGCGCCCGACGACGTCGTATTCGCGATCGACGCCCCCCGCGAGCTCGTCGTCGACGGCGATCCCGAGCGCGTGCACCAGGTCGTCGTGAACCTCGTCGAGAATGCGGTGCGCTTCTCGCCGCGACCGGGGCTGGTCTCGCTGCGCGCGAGCCACGACGGTCCCGGCGCGGTGAAGCTCGAGGTCGAGGACGACGGACCGGGCATCGCCGCGGAGGATCTGGACCGCGTCTTCGAGCGCTTCTACCGCGGCGACGAAGCGCGCAGCTCCGGGCGCGGCGGCGCCGGCCTCGGGCTGGCGATCGCCCGCTGGATCGTCGACCTGCACGGCGGGACGATCCACGCCGAACGCCGCGAGCCGCACGGCAGCCGCTTGGTCGTCAGGCTTCCGCAGGCGGGGTCGCCGTGAGGCTCGGCAACCGGCGTGTCGTGCTCGCTGTGCAAGCCACGCTGGCGCTGGCGCTGGGCGCTGGTTGCGGCGAGCAGCGCGGCGACGCGATGCACACCGTGCCCGAGCCGCTGCCGACGGCAACCGCGACGATACCCGCATCCACGATCGCGAGGATCGAGGTCTCGCTGCTCGAATATCGGCTCCCGCGCGACCCGCGCATCGCCAAGGCGGGCACCGTCGCGTTCGTCGCCACCAACGACGGTGTGCTACGCCATGCCCTCGCCGTCGACGGCCCGGCCGGGGAGGTCCGAACGCCGGCGCTGGCGCCGGGAGAGCAGGGAACGATCGCGCTGCGCCTGCCGCGCGGTACCTACCGCTGGTACTGCCCGATCGCGAACCACGCGCGGCTCGGAATGGTCGGCCGTGTGCGCGTGGCTGAATAGACGCGAGGCCTTAGCCGATCGCGTGCTCGACGGCCCAGCGGGTGAGCTCCGAGCGCCGCCGCAGCCCGGTCTTCTCTCGGATCCGCGTGAGGTGGTTCTGCACCGTGCGCGGCGAGATGAAGAGCTCCTGGCCAATCTCGTTGTCGGTCTTGCCCTGGACGACGAGGCGCAGGACGTCGAGCTCGCGGCCCTGTAGCGGGCGCACGCTCGACTGCTCGCCGCGCGCCGAGCTGGAGAACTCCTTGAGCAGATGGCTCGCCAGCGACGGTGTGATGACCGACCCGCCGCCGTGAGCGGTGATGACGGCCTGTCGCAGCTCTTCGCCGGTGCTGCGCTTGGAGAGATAACCGGCGGCGCCCGCGGCGATCGCATCCAGCAGCACGCTCGCCTGCTCGCTGGCGGTCATGACGATGACGCGGATCTCCGGCCGCGTCGTGCGCAGCTTGTCGAGCACCGCCAGCCCACCGAGGTCCGGCATGCGCAGGTCGAGGATCATGACGTCCGGGCGCAGCCGCTCCGCCAGCTCGAGCGCCTCCTGGCCATTCTCGGCCTGCGCCACGACCTCGATCGCTGGATCGGCATTGAGCGCCCGCGCGACACCTTCTCGCACGAGCGGAAAATCGTCGGCAACTACGACCCTGATCGTCATCTGTTCAGCCTCCCTGCCTTCGTGTTGCGAGCGTTACAAGCGTGCCTCCGCCCGGTGCGTCCTGGAGTGACGCGCTGCCGCCGACGCGCTTCATGCGCCCGATGATGCTCCCCTTCACGCCGAGCCCGTTGGCGCTCGCGACAAGCTGCGGATCGATGCCGACGCCGTCGTCGGTCACGGTGACCGCGGCCTGACCGGCGGTGCTGATCTCGACGCGAACGACGACGTTCGTTGCGTTGGCGTGCTTGCGGGCGTTGGTGACCGCCTCGCGCACCGCGCCGGCGATCGCCGTCACCTGGTCGGCCGTCGGTGAGCCGCCGACTTCGCCGATGACGAGCTCGACGCGCGAGTCCATCAACCGCGCCTCGTTGGTGACGAGCTCGAGCTCTGGCAGCAGCTCGGGCGTGCCGGGCTCGCCGATCGTGTCGATCCAGAGGCGCAGGTCGTGCGCGGCGCCGCCGGCCAGCCGGGAGATCTTCGCAGCCGAGAGCCCGGTTCCGAAGCCGTCGCCGGCGATGAACTCGAGGATCTGCAGCGCGGTGTCGTGCAGGTGCCCGCGGACGAACTCGCGTTCCTCTCGGCGCATGCGCGATATCGGGTTCTCGACGCGGGCGATGTCGCGCGGGTCGTCGTCGTGCTCGAGCTCAGCGCGCAGGCGGCGCGCCTGCAGGTCTGCGAGCTTGATCAGGTCAGACGGGTTCGCACCGGGATCGGCAAGCTCCTCCAGGCCCGGCACGATGACTGTCCGCAGCCGCGCTCGAAGCTGCGTACGTTCGCTTGCGCGCCATGCCTCGATTGCCCGCTTACGCAACACAACGACATCCGTATGCTCGACGCGCGCCTCCTGCGCCGGTCCCTGCTGCCCCAGACTCATCACATCCCTGCCTTCTCGATCACAAACCGTCATTGGTCTGCAGAAAAAGGAGTGCTTCGCATTGCCAGCTTACGCAGAACCCCCTGCGGCGGTCAACCCTAGTGTGCGCGTCTTCACGCACCCCCAATACCCTGGGGTACCCCAGGAATAGCGACTATTTGCAGCCCTTCCTGGCGCGTTGAGGCGGCGCAGGATCCGCATACGGTGGCGTTCAGAAGTCTGCAGCCTCCGCGCGTGTCGCATAGATCGCCGCGTTATGGCACGGATGCGTCGTAGCCCGGCTCCCCGGGCAGGAGGACCCGCGCCGTTTCGCCCGTCAGCACGATCTTCGGCTGGACGGGCTGGACATCACGATCGCGCCCGCGCGCCAGCAGCTCGTCGACCGTCGCCAAGCGTGATAGCTCGTCCAGCTGCCGCAGCGTGGGGAAGGCGAGCGCCAGCCCGCCGCCGGCGTGGTCTTCGAGCGCTCGTATTGGGGTGGTCCAGCGGACGTCGACGCACTCGGCTCCATCGACCCGTGCCTCGACGCCCTCGGGCACGCGGGCGAGGAAGAACTGCGTGTCGAAGCGGATCTCGATGAGCTCCGGCGTGATCCAGCGGCTGTACTTCACGAGGTCGGCCGGAGCGACCCCGGACACGCCTGCCTCTTCCTCGAGCTCGCGCACGGCCGCCGCGCGATGGGCGCCGTCACCCTCGCCGTCGCCGGCATCGACGGCCCCGCCGGGGAAGACCCAGAACCCGCCCATGAAGCGCTGCCGGGGATTGCGGCGGACGAGCAGGATCTCGATGCCCTCTTCGCCGTCGCGCAGCAGGATCACGCACGCCGACTGCCGGGGAACGCTCGGCTGACCGTGGTTCAGCGTTTCCGTGGTCGTAGGCCGCTCGATCATGCGCGTTGACGATAGTGGCGCCTGACGGCTCGCCGGGCGGCTCGACCTTTACCCTCCAGCTCATGACTACCGAGACAGCCACCACGCGCTGGATCTGCGAATCCTGCGGTTTCATCTACGACCCCGACGAGGGCGACCCGGATGGCGGCATCCCGCCGGGGACGCCGTTCCCCGACATCCCCGACACCTGGTTCTGCCCCGTCTGCGGTGCGCGCAAGAAGGACTTCACGCCCTACGAGGATTGACGTCGATGGGGCTGGCCGGGCCGCCGGATGACCGCGCCCCAGCGCTGCGTGCCTCCGATGCCGAACGCGACGTCGCGGTCGCGCGCCTGCGCGACGGCGCCTCCGAAGGCCGGCTGACGTTCGACGAGCTTGCGCACCGCGTCGAGCTCGCGTATGCCGCAGCCACGATCGCCGAGCTTGACGAGCTCGTCGCCGACCTTCCCGCCACGACCGCCACGGCGAAGCCCGAGGTGAAGCCCGCGGCGCGCGGGAAGCAGCGCCGCTGGACCGTTGCGATCATGGGCGGCTGCGAGCGCCGGGGACGCTGGCGGCCTTCGCCGCACAGCGTCGTGGTGGTGTTGATGGGCGGCGTCACCCTCGATCTTCGCGACGCCTCGATCGAGGCGGAGGAGCTCGTCATCACGGCGTTCGCGTTGATGGGCGGGGTCGAGGTCATCGTGCCGGAGGGCGTCGAGGTCGACCTCGGGGGCCTGGCGATCATGGGCGGCAACGAGCACCGCCCGGGGACGGCGCCTGTGCGGCCCGGAACGCCGATCGTGCGAATCCGGGCCTTCTCGTTGATGGGAGGCACTGAGGTGAAGGCCCGCGGCAGCAGCTCCGCCGAGAGACGCGGCAAGGAGCTCAAGCACGGGTAGCAGCGTCGCTTCCGTTTATGTCGTGGAGAGACTCAACCTCGCCATCACCTTCGCATTGCGAGCGTTTTCGCTCGATCTCGCGCTCAGCGTCGGCAGCGAAACCGTGGCGCTCGTCGGGCCCTCGGGCGCCGGCAAGACAACGGTGCTGCGCGCCGTTGCCGGGCTGCGCCGTCCCGACAGCGGCCGGATCGCCCTGGGCGAGCGGCCATGGTTTGACTCCGAGCGCCGGATCGACCTCGCGCCCGAGGAGCGTAGGGTCGGGCTCGTCTTTCAGGAGTACGCGCTCTTCCCGCACCTGACCGTCCGGGGCAACGTCGCCTTTGGCGGCGCGGCACGCGTCGACGAGCTGCTCGAGCGCTTCCACATCGCCGGGCTCGCCGCAGAGAAGCCGGCCGCGCTGTCGGGCGGCGAGCGCCAGCGTGTGGCGCTCGCTCGAGCTCTCGCGCGCGATCCGGCGGTGCTGCTGCTCGACGAGCCGCTGGCGGCGCTCGACGCCCACACGCGCAGCGTCGTGCGCGACGAGTTGCAGGAGCTGCTGGGAGAGCTCGGACTGCCGACGCTGCTCGTCACACACGACTTCCGCGACGCCTCCGCGCTGGCCGACCGGATCGGGGTCGTGGTGGCCGGAGAGCTGCGCCAGCTTGGCAGCGCCGAGGAGCTGGTCGATCACCCGGCGGATCCCTTCGTCGTCAGCCTGACGGGCGGAAACCTGTTGACCGGCACGGCACGACCGCTGCCCGGCGGCGGAAGCGAGGTGATCCTCGACAGCGGTGCGATCCTGCGCGCGGACGAGCGCGCCAGCGGGCGCGTCGGCGTCGCCGTCTACCCGTGGGAGATCAGCGTGCGCCCGGCCGGCGGCGAGCGGGCAGACGACGAGAACACGATCATTGCTCCGATCGCTGCGATGACGCCAGAGGAAGGTCGCATCCGCGTACGGATCGGTCCGGTCACGGCCGAGTCGCCGCGCGCGGAGCTCGAGCGACTCGGGTTGCGCCCAGGCGAGCTTGCGTGCGCCCGCTTCTCGACACCGCACACGCGGCTGCTGTCGCTCGCCGACGGCGTGGCGCTACCCGCGCCGGTTTCGGAGGTGGCGCAACGGCGGTAGCCTCGTGGTGCAATGGACGAAGGGATCCGGATCGGCGTGGCCGCGCAGGCACTCGGCGTCAGCGTCGACACCCTGCGCCGCTGGGAGCGCGACGGGCGCATCGCCTTCGAGCGCCGCGGCAACCGCCGCGTGCTCGCCCCCGAGGAGCTCGCGCGCGTCCTGCGCGAACGCGGCACCAACCCGCGCTCGAGCGCCCGCAACCGGCTGGCGGGCGTCGTGATAGACGTCAAGCGCGACGGCGTCATGGCACAGATCGACCTCGCCTGCGGCCCCTACCGGATCGTCTCGCTCATGTCCCGCGAAGCGGCCGACGAGCTCGACCTCAAGCCCGGCCAAGCCGCAACCGCCGTCGTCAAGTCGACGATCGTCGTCGTCGAACGTACCTGACCGCGCCAGCCTCGCTCGCGGCGGGAGAGTCCTCCCTTCCCCTACCTCCGGTGAGCTCGACCGTGTCGTGGGATCGGCGGGGCGGCCTTTGGACGGGCCGCCCCGCTCGCACCTCTTGAGGAGTGGTTCGCGCGCTGATGAGCGCAAACCTCGACGCCGACGGCGCCAGCGGAGATACTGCGCTCACCGTCGGCGACATCCGGAGACGAGCCATGCCCGCGCCGCGTTCCACCGACCCGAAGATCCCGGTGGCCTTCATGAGCTATGCGCACCACGACGACGGCGCTGGCCGCCGTCTGACGAGGTTCCACGCGCGGCTCGAGCAGGAGCTTCGCTCGCAGACCGGCACCGTCGTGGAGATCTTCAAGGACAGCGACGACATCCAGCTCGGCGAGCAGTGGCGCAGCCGTCTGGACGAGGGGCTCGCCGCTTCGACGTTCCTGCTGCCGATCATCACCCCGAGCTTCTTCACGAGCCCCTACTGCCAGAGCGAGCTGGAGACCTTCCGCCGCCATGAGGAGGCCCTCGGTCGCGGCGATCTCATCCTGCCCGTGTACTACATCGACTGCGAGGACCTCCTCGCCGCGACGTCCGACACGGCGGTCACCGCGGCAGCTCGCATGGTGCTCGAACGCCAGTACTCCGATTGGCGCGACCTGCGCCGCCTCGGCCCCTCACACCAGCGCGTGGAGGAGGCACGCGAGGAGCTCGCCAAGCAGATTCGAGCGGCGATGGCCCGCGTCGCCGGCCCGCGCGAGCCATCAGACGTCGAGCGCGACCGGTCCGGCCCGGTGGTCGCGACGCCCCCGGCGGCCCCCAGCGTGGACACGACGCCCTCGGCGGCCACCAGCCTCGACACGACCCGCTCCGGCGTCGAGACGACGCGATCGGCCGGCGTCGGCGTCGAGACGATCGCACGTGACGCGCTGCCCGCGTGTTGCGTGCGCATCGACGTCGGAGGGTCGCCCGCCGGCTCCGGCTTCTTCGTAGCTCCCGGCATCGTCGTCACGTGCTACCACGTCCTCCGGCTGGGGGATCTGTCGTCGGAGGAAGTTGGCGCGAGGATCTCGGTCGTCTCGCCGACCGGAGACACCTACGAGGTGCTCGACACCCGCGAGTGGTCGCCGACCGAGGAGGACGATCTCGCGATCCTCCGGGTGCAGCCCGCTCACGGCCACGCTCTGGTGCTGCTGGACACGGGCCTGCGAGAGCGCGACGAGCTGCACAGCTTCGGGTTCCCCGAGGAGCATGAGCACGGGACCTCCGTGCCGCTCTCGGCCGAGCGGTGGGAGAAGGACAAGATGGATCGCTGGCTGCGGATCGCCGACGGCCAGGTCGGCCGTGGCATGAGCGGGTCGCCGGTCCTGAACCTCCGCACGGGCGCGGTCTGCGCCATCCTCAAGCGAGATCGCGACGGCGGTCGGGCCCATGGCGGTTGCGCGGTCTCGGTGCGCAGGCTGTTCGGTCTCAGTCCGACGCTGAGCAGCGCGAACTTCCGCTATCACATGACGTACAAGCCCGCGTGGTTCGACCACCTTCCGCCCGTCGAGCAGAAGCTGCTGCTGGCGCAGCGGACGTCCGGTCCGGCTGCACTGCCCGACCACGTGCTGGTGATCAGCGTCGATCAGTGCGAGGACGAGTGGGAGGTCATCGCCACCGTCCAGCGACGCGAGGGCAACGACACCTGGACGCCTGGGGCGCCGCTCGGTCCGATCACGGTCGACCTCAACAGCGTCCGTGCGCTGGTCGCCCGCGTGTTTCGAGACTGGGCGTCACGCGACGCCGGCACCGACGCGGTGCCGGGGGTGCCTGGGCGTGTCGAGCCCGGAGAGCAGATCCGGCTGCTCGGCGAGATCCTGTCCCGCGCGCTGCTCACCGGCAGGATCGGAGACATGTTCAACGATCTCATCGATGACCTCGAGCATGGATGGGTGGAGGTTGCGCTGCATTTCGCGGATGTCGACGACGCGGACTTCAGGGAGTTCGTGCAGCTCCCGTGGGAGCACCTCTACCTGCCTCCCCGCGCCAGCCGTGGAGACGTCTACTTCGCGCGCGAGCCCAAGCTCGCGTTCGTCCGCTCTCTGCGCTCAGAGCCAGAGACGCGGGAGCCGTCCCAGGGCAAGCTGTCGCTGCTCGTCGTCGCGATCATGCCCGAGCACGAGGACGAGCCAGCCGACGACGCCGCGACCGACACTGAGGTCAAGGAGATCGTCGCCGGTCTCGAACGTCTCGGAACGGATCTGTCGGAGTGCCTCGACGTAAAGGTCATCACGTCGCCCGGATTCTCGGGGCTCGGAGAGGAGGTGACGTCCGGCAGCTACGACGCCGTCCACTACATCGGGTTCGGGCGCTTCGAGGCCGGACGCGACCGCGTCGCACTGTCGATGTCGGCGCAGGGCCCGAGCGACTACCGCGACGCGAGCGACTTCGCCTCCTGCGTGGAGGGCAGCGGCATGCCGCGGGTCGTCGTCCTTCAGATCTGCCGGGGCGGCGAGACGGTGCCCGCGGACCTGGCGGCCTTCGGGCCGGCGCTGCTGATGAAGAAGGGCAGCCAGGCCGTCGTCGCCTACCAGTATCCGGTCAGCAGCAAGCTCACGCAGAAGTTCAACGCGGCGTTGTACTCCGCGCTGGCCGAAGGCGCGCCGCTCGAGATGGCGGCGCAGTCTGCCCGCAAGAAGGTCTGGTCGATCGATTCCGAGGGCCGAGCATTCCTCTCGCCGGCCGTCTTCGTCCGCCATCCCGGCGGACTTCGGCTCACGCCGGAGCGCAGCGAGACCGGGCTGCGCTCGCGCGCGGGAACGCTGGCCGGCCATGCTTGAACCCGAGGATCGACCGCCGCGACGACTCGACGAGCTGTGTCGCGTCTGGGGCTCGACGTTCGACAGCCTCACCAAGGACATCGATGACGACCGGCGGCTGTTCGACCAGGAGCTTGCGGACGCGGACTCCGAGGCCGCCCACGCGGTCGCGCTCGCCGAGCTCGCTGACGTCCGACAACGAGCGGAGCGGTCGATCTCCACGCTCGGCGGGCTCACAGGTCGAGTCGAGGAGCTCCAGGCGGAGTGGCGGGCGGCACGGCGCTACGCGAAGGACGTGCTGGAGCGACGAGCCACGGAGCTGGCGGACCGGATCGCCGAGGACCCCGTTCTCGGCGCACGAGAGTGGCTCACGGAGGTGTTCGACGCGCTGGAGGCCCTCGAGTGGAACGCCGTGGAGGTTCTGGCCGGCGGCGAGCGCGCCTGGCCCAGTCCGCTCGACGAAGGAGCGCAGCGGATTCGAACTGCCGTCGAGCGATGGGTCGTGGGCGATCATGGCGCCGGGCTCGAGCTCATCGGCCGGCTGGGCGAGAACGAGCTCGACGGCTGGGACGACGTGTTGACCCTCGAGCTGCGCAGCCGCGCCCACCGGCTGGCGGCATGGGTATTGCTGCGCCGCCTGAAGCAGGCGGACCTTGCCGAGCAGCACATCGATACAGCGGTCGAGCTGTGGCCATACGCCGGCCGCATGCACGCCGAGCGCGCCGCCTACTATTTGTCGATCGGCGCTCTCGACCGAGCGGCGACCGACGCTCAGCGTTCGGTCGAGCTGGCGAAGGACGACGCCGCCGGCTATCTCGAGCTCGGCATCTGGGCGGAGCTCAGCGGCGACTTCGAGGACGCCGACGAGTTCTACCGCAAGGCGCTGGCCCTGCTTCCGACCTTCGACATCGCTCGACTCGGCCGCCGTGCGACGCTGATCGACCCTCCGGGCCGGCTCCTGACTCGCGCGGCGGAGACCCTCTTTCATGCCTACCGGCCGCGGCAGGCCCTCATGGTCGCCGATCAGGCGCTGCAGGCCGATCTACGCGGTCCGGAGCTGCATCCCCAGGTGGCGGCACACGTGCTGCGAAGCCAGGCGTTGGAGCAGCTCGAGGACCACTCCGATCAAGAGGCGGCAACCGCCGCCGTGGAGGCGGGGAGGCTCTCTGCGTGGAATGGTGATGTCCGCCAGGCAATCGCGCAGTTCGAGCGGGCGGAGAAGCTCGACAGCGCAGACAGGGACCTGGGATGGCTGCTCGCGGATGCCCGCCTCACCACAAGCCTTCCACCCGGGGCGACGAAGACCGATCAACGCATGGTCAGGCACGCGTTCGAGACCTGGGAGGAGTGGACGGAGAAGGTGGGACCGCCGTCCGGCGAGATGTCCTGGGCCTACTTGACGCGCGCGATGATCGCCGACCTCGGCACGCAGGAGCCCAGCGCGGACCGCCTGGCGGGCGTCTGGGAGGCGCTGCTGTACGTCGAGAAGGCGATCGTGCACGATGAGGTGGACGCCCAGCGATGGGGGTACGCGGCGCAGTATCTGCGCTATGTGCACCTCGACGAGTTGGCGTTCGAGGCGGCCGATCGGGGCTACAAGCTGGGCTCGGGCGATCGCCAGGTTCTCGCCGAGCGGCTCGCGCAGCTCGCCAGTCGAGGGCGCCTTGTCGAAGCTGAGCAGGTGGCCGAGGAGCTGGTCACGATGTTCGGCAACGACCCCGGGGTGAGTGCGGCGCGGGCCTGGCTCGCGATCCACAGTCCTCGGGAGTCGCGCTACTACGAGGGCCTCGGCCTGCTCGAGCTGCCGCTCGCCGGGGGCAACGACCCCAGCTGGTACTACGAGATGCGAGCGCTCTGCCACGTCGGCCTGCACGAGATCGATGCTGCACGCGACGACTTTCGCGGGCTGTTGACGCATGCGCTGCCCGTCGACGGGACCACGAAGTGCCGGCTGGAGGTGGCCGCGGTTGCTACCAACGACGTCGATCTGGCGGCTCACTGGTCGAGCGAGGCCTCCAAGGACCCGACCTCCCGGGCGATCACCTGCCTCACGGCGGACGCGTTCGCCGCGTTCGCGCGAGACGATCTGGATGCGGCCGCCGAGTTGCTCTCGCGTGCTACCGAACATGCGATCAGCGGCGTGGAGCTTCGAGACATCGAAATGATGATGATGCTGCGCATACCGCTGCTGACCGATGACCCCGAGCAAGCGGCCGCGTACGAGCGCGTCGTCTCGGAGGTGGCCGAGGGCCCTGCCAGAGAGCGCGAGCGGGCGCTCGAGCGCAGTCCGCTGAGCCCCGATCAAGAGCTCGAGGACGCGCTTGCGAGGTATGCCGACGCAGCCGACGTGCCACAGGTCATCCACGACGCGCTGCTGGCGGTCAAGGCGCGGCGCGACGTTCACGCGGGACGACTGCTCGAGGCGGCGGCCAGCTACCAGGAGCTGCTCAGCTCGAGCTTCGAGCCCGAGGCGACGCTTGGCCTCACCCGCGCTCTCGGCGGTCTCGCGGCGCAGCAGGCCGCCGCCGGAGACGTGCAGCAGGTCCGCCAGATCACGGAGCGCATGACAGCGCTGGGAAACGTCAGTCCCGCCGAGGTTGCCACCACGCTGGCATCTGCACTCGAGCGAAGCGGCGATCGCTCCGGGGCGCGCAAGCAGCTCGAGACCGGGCTCGCGATGGCGACCGACCCCCGCGAACTGGCCAGGCTTCACCAGCGCGCGGGAGGGCTGGCGCTTGCGGAGGACGACCTCGATGATGCCTCCGCGCATTTTCAAGCGGTGCTCGCGACGTCGCTCGAGGGCGAGGCACACGGTCGCGCGGGACAGGTTCAGATCCGGATGGCGCTGATCGCGATCCTGCGAAGCGATCTTGCTGCCGCCGTCGACCATCTCCTCGCCGCGGCGCGCACGTGGAAGGACGGAGGCGCCGTGGATCCGACGGCGGCACTCATCGCCGAGCTGCACGGGCTCAAACGGCTGCCCGGGGGCCGGTGGGAAGCTGCCGCGAGCGAGGCGCTGCGGCTCGTGGAGCTGGCCGTCACGCCAGACGCTGCCAAGAAGGACGTCAGCTCCGAGCTCGAGCCGCTGCAGCGCGAGCTGGGAGTGCTGTAGTGGTCCGTCGGGCGGGGGAGCCAAAGGTTCCCCTCATGTTCATGAGCTACGCCCACCGCGATGGCCGCGACGGCCGTCTGTCGACATTTCACGTCCGACTCAGCAGTGCCATCGCGGCGTCACGATCGCGACGCGCGTCGAGTTGAAAGAGCGCCGCTGTCTGGGCGACGGCGACCGAGCGGGCAAGACACCAACGAACGCGACTACGCGGCGTCGAGCAGTGCCACGGAGTCAGACGCCTCCGCAATCGCCGCCGCGGTGATCTGCACGAGCCGGCGCAGCTGCTGCGTGCTCATCGCCAGCGGCGGCATGAGGACGACGACGTCGCCCAGCGGACGCACGATCGCGCCGCGCCGGCGCGCGACGCGCGTGACCTGGTGGCCCATTCGCGTGTGCAGCGCGAACTCACCCAGCTCGATGCCGACCATGAAGCCGCGGCGGCGCACCTCGCGCACCGATGCAAGCGGTGCGACGTGCTCCTCGAGCAGCACTCCGAGCAGCTCGATCTTCGGCGCCAGCGCCTGCAGCGTGCGCTCGCGCTCGAACACATCGAGCGTCGCCAGCGCGGCCGCGCAAGCCAGCGGGTTGCCGGTGTACGTGTGGCCGTGAAAGAAGGTCTTCAGTTGTGCGAACTCGCCGAGGAACGCCTCGTAGATGCGTTCGGTCGCAAGCGTCGCGGCGAGCGGCAGGTAGCCGCCGGTCATTCCCTTGGCCAAGCACATGAGGTCCGGCGATACGCCTTCCTGCTCGCACGCGAACATCGTGCCGGTGCGCCCGAAGCCGGTCGCCACCTCGTCGCAGATCAGCAGCACGTCGTGCTCGTTACACAGCGCCCGCACCCTACGGAGGTATCCGTCGGGGTGCGTAAGGATGCCGGCGGCGCCCTGCACGAGCGGCTCGACGATGACCGCCGCGACATGGCCCGCGTGCTCGCGCAGGAGCACCGAAAGGTGCTCGGGATCGCCCGGCTCGGCCTGCCAGGAGTCGAACAGCAGCGGCCCAAAGCAGGAGTGAAACAGGTCGATCCCGCCGACCGAGACCGAACCGATGGTGTCGCCGTGGTAGGCGTCGCGCAGGCAGATGAAGCCGGTGCGCTCCAGCTCGCCGCGGTGGCGCCAGTACTGAAACGCCATCTTCAGGGCCACCTCTGCGGCGGTCGAGCCGTTGTCGGAGTAGAAGACGCGGCTCAGGCCCGGCGGCGAGATCTGCACGAGGCGCTGGGCAAGCTCGATCGCCGGCGGGTGTGAGAGGCCAAGCATCGTCGAATGCGCGACGCGGTCAAGCTGCTCGCGGATGGCCGCATCGATCGCCGGATGACCGTGGCCGTGGACGTTGCACCACAACGACGAGACACCGTCGAGGTAGCCGTTGCCGTCGGGGTCGTAGAGCACGCAGCCCTCGCCGCGCTCGATGATCAGGGGCTCCTCCTCGCACCAGCCCTGCTGCTGCGTGAACGGGTGCCACAGCACCCGCCGGTCGATCTCTGCAAGCTCGCGCGTCGTCATGGCGCTGACCATACGAGCGCGAACGGACGAATACGCTCGTGACGCATGCGCCGCTTGCCCGATCCCCCGCTCGCCCTCGTCGTCTTCACGGTCGGCCTGAGCATCCTCGGCGCCGAGATCGCGGCGGCCCGCCTGCTGGCGCCGTACTTCGGGGCGTCGACGATTGTCTGGGCGAACACGATCGGGATCGTGCTCGTTGCCCTCTCGATCGGCTACTGGTACGGCGGGCGGCTGGCCGACCGCAACCCGACCCGCGAGGGTCTGTACCGGATCGTGCTGCTCTCCGGCCTCCTGCTCGCCGCGGTGCCGTTTATCGCCGACCCGTTCTTGAGCTTCGCGATCGACGCACTCGACGCGATCTCGGCGGGCGCGTTCGTCGGCTCGCTGCTCGGGGTCACGGTGCTCGTCGCGATCCCGATCCTCGTCTCGGGGGCGGTCGCGCCCTATGCGCTGCGCCTCGCGGTCGCAGACGTCGAGCACGCCGGCACCGTCTCCGGGCGCCTTTATGCGATCTCCACCGTCGGCAGCCTGCTCGGCACATTTCTCTCGGCGCTGTTCCTCATCCCGCTGATCGGAACGCGACGCACGTTCATCGTCTTCGGCCTCGCGCTGGTGATCCTCGCCGTCATCGGCCTCGCCCAGCGCCGGCTGCTGGTGGCTCCCGTGGGGCTTGTGCTGGCGCTCGCGCTGCCGGTCGGGACGGTCAAGGGAGAGACCGGCGCGGGCGCGCGCGTCGTGTACGAGGCCGACACCGAATATCAATACGCGCGCGTCGTCGAGGATCTAAACGGCACGCGCACGCTCGAGCTCAACGAAGGCCAGGTCGTGCATTCCCTGCGCCGCCCGGGGACGTACCTCACCGACAACTACTGGGACGAGATGCTCGTGCTGCCGTTCGCCGCGCTGCACGGGCCGCCGCGCTCGATCGCGATCCTCGGCAACGCCGCAGGCACGACGGCTCGCGCGTACGGGCACTTCTTCCCGGACACGCGGATCGACTCCGTCGAGATCGACGGCGAGCTGACCGGCATCGGCCGGCGCTTTTTCGACATGCGAGCGCCGCGCCTGCACACCCACACCGGCGATGCGCGCCCATACCTGCGCCGCACAAAGCGCCGCTACGACGTCATCGTCGTCGACGCCTATCGCCAGCCGTACATCCCGTTCTATCTCGCGACGAAGGAGTTCTTCGCGCTGGCGCGCGACCGCCTGAACCGCGGCGGTGTCGTCATCGTCAACGTCGGGCACCCAGAGGGCTCGACGAAGCTCGAGAAGGTGCTCGGCGCGACGATGGCGTCGGTGTTTCCGACGGTGCTGCGCGATCCGTCCGAGCCTCTCAACACGCAGATGCTCGGCGCCGCCGTGGGCGCGTCGACGAACCGGCTGCGTGCGGGCGTGCCCAAGCTGCCAGCGCAGCTGCGCCCCGTTGCCCTCGGGGCGGGCGCGCGCCTTGCGCCACGCCTGCCCGGCGGGCGGGTCTATACCGACGATGTCGCGCCGGTGGAGTGGCTGATCGACACGTCGATCGTGGAGTTTGCAGCGGGCGATGAGAGAAGGTAGCGCGGGGCGCGACGACGGTACTCGCGTGTCCCCTACTCGTCGGGGCGCTGCCCACCGTCGGCGCGTGAGCGCGCATAGCTCACGCCGGCGGTTCGACTTGGGCCCGGCGCTACTGAACTACGCGGCGGCGGGGTCCGCAGCCTTTGGTGCGGCCGTTGCGCGCGCCCCACGACTCGATCTCGTCGAGATTCCACACCTTGCCCTGGGCGAGATTGGCCACCGGCGTCGGGAACTCACGACGGCGCGACCATTTGTAGGCGAGCTGGGATGAGATCTCGTAGTAGTTCGCGATCTCTTTGATGCCGACCAGGCGCATGCGCGCCGACTATCGGCGATTTCCTTGAATATGGCAAGTCGCATCGCCCAGATTTCGGATGTCACGGTCTTGGCACGAAGACGGGGCTGCGGCCGCGCGGATCGCTGATAGCCGCTTTCGCGCCGCGACATCGTGGATGACCCGACGGGATCGGCTCCGGCAGACCCGGAGTGGACCGCCTGTTGGAGGACGCTCTTGCATCGCCGCCAACTGGAACAGGCGCAGCGCGTTTACGATATAAACCCTTGCGGGCCGCGACGTTCTTGCGGCGTGTTCGCGCGGATGTACGTGCGTACACGACCTGAACGGGGCGCTTTGGAAGGAGTGGCGGCTGGGACATGAGCCAGCATGAGATCATCAGCGGACGTGCGTGCCGCAACGGCTTCGCGCGCGCGATCAGACTGGTGGGCCGGCGATGAGCAGCACCGTGGCGCCGGTCGTGTTCGACAGCTGCCGATCACGAGTTGACGAGCTACTCGACGCGAACGCACCCATGGGTGTCGTGGAGCGCATGATCGAGGCCTGCGCACTGGACCGCGAGGACAGGGACGCGCTGTGGCTGTGGGCAAGCGGACGGCGCGATCGGCTGATCGGCGGCGCATCGGACTGTCCGATCATCGGCAGCACGGCGTCGACCGAAGCTGGTGACCCACGGGACACAGCGGGATATCCGAAGGGAGCTGGACATGACTGAGCGTGCTGATCGATCCCAATGGCCGCCCGCGAGCATGCGACCTCAACAGGTGTCCTCCGGCACCGTGCGCGACGAACTCGCCAGGCTGCGCGGCAGGAGCCTCGGAGCCTGCGCGGCATGCCAGCAGACTGTGTTCGTCACCCAGAACTTCACCCGCGTTCAGGGGCGCTTGGTCCACGAGCGCTGCGCGATCAGCGCGTCCAGACTCCACAACACCAACCGCTGAGCGCGAGAGCCTCAGGGTCCGTGTGCTCTGCGCGCACGCGACGTCTGAGCCTTCGGCGAGGCGACGCACCGTGACCGCTGCATCGAGCGCTGCCGGGGCGACCGCAATGGCCGAGGGCCGTTTATGCTGTAAACTATCCAGTGCCAACCGGCGCACTCGCGGTGGGTACCTGGCCAAAATCGGGAAAGCCTGCAAGCTGAAACGCATCCCCCGAAATGGAGCCGATCAGGAAGTTTTGAAGATGAGCCATGAGACCGGGGCAGCGACGACCACGGCGACGCGGTTGGAGAGGAAGCGCGAGGATCGCCGGTCGCGAGCCGCGGACCCGAAGGACGATCCTCAGGGGCGCGCCAACGAGGCGCTTTGGCGCCGCGCCGACCTCGTCAAGGACTATGCGAGGCGGAATCTGCGGCCCGTCGAGGTGATGCTCCTGGTGCGCTACCGCGAGGCTCTGTCGGGCCGCGTGCTCGAGCTTGGATGCGGCGCGGGACGCTTGACTGGCTACCTCGCTGAGCTCGCGAGCGCCGTGCACGGCCTGGACATCTCGCCCGCGATGATCGAGTACTGCCGCCGCGCGTATCCGGCGGCGACCTTCAGCGAGGGTGACATGCGCGACCTGTCCGCGTTCCAAACAGGCTCGTTCGACGTCATCGTCGCGCCATACAACGTGCTCGACGTGCTCGGCGACGAGGAGCGGCTCTCCGTCGTCGACGGGATCCATCGGGTGCTCGTCCCCGGCGGGCTGCTGATGATGTCGACGCACAACCGCGACTTCGCGCCGCGGCTGGCAGAGCCGCTGCAGCTGCGCGGGCGCAGCCTGATGCGCAAGGCGATCACGCTCGCCCGCTTGCCACGCTGGCAGCGCACGCGGCGCCGTCTGCTGCCGCTGGAGCGCAACGAGCCCGGCTACGCCATCCTCAACGACATCTCGCACGACTTTGCCGCATTGCACTACTACATCCGCCGCGACGCACAGGAGCGTCAGCTCGCCGAGCACGGCTTCGAACTCGAGGAGTGCCTCGATCTGGACGGGCATCCGGTTGCCAGCGACCACGACGCCCCCGATTGCTCGGAACTGCATTACGTCGCGCGGCGCCGGGCCTCTTTCGGTGGACCGGCGTGAGCGATCGGTTTCATCAGAGCCGCTGCAGGTCTGGGCGGCAGGCGTTGCCCAAACTCTAGGCCGCCAACGCGACCTGCTCGATGCTTTGCAGCGAAAAGGCGTGCTCCTGCTGGCAATCTTCGCACCAGCCCAGCAATTGGTCGCCGTCGAGCTGAGTCGGAATCACGACCGCCGTCTCGTACCGGCCTTGATCGCAGAGGCTGAGCTCAACAAGCTTGCCCTCGTCGATCAGCGTCGCGAGATTCGCGATCAGTGTCGACGAAGCGCCCGTCGGCGCTGCGGCCTGCGCGCCGATCGTCGAGACCTGCCGCCCACGCGGGCGGAACCCCAACAAGCCGGGGGGCGCACTGGCGCATGGCTGCCACGCCGACTCCGCGGCGGCCGAGGTGGCGCTGTCGCGTTCGATCCAGCGCCCCGAGACGCGATCGAGACCGGGCTCGAGAGGCAGCCCGGCGCCGGCGAGCGCGCGCTCGATCGCGGGGAGATCATCGGCGAGGATCGCCAGCAGCCCCTCCCCCAGACGAGCGACGACCATCCCAGCGAGCGGACCGGCCGCGAGCTCGTCTGCGCGCGCCGCATCTCCTGCGTCGACGAACAGCGCGCTACGCAGCGAGACCGTCCGCCCCGCGTGGGCCCAGCCATCGATCGATCGAGCGACGTTCTGGGGCAGTTCGCCGACGAGCCGCTCCAGCCGCTCAACCGGACCGTCTGCAGCGAGCGCGCGCCCGGCGCGAACCGCCGCCGCGACCGAGGCTCGCGTCAACGCGAACGCGTGCGTCTGACCGCTGCAGCGCTCTGCGATGAGCTCGAGCTCCACGCGCTCGGGCGGTGTCGGCTCGCGTAGCGCAACGATCTCGAAGTTTCCCTGGCACAGGCCTAGCAAGCCTTCGGGCGCGTCGATCTCAGCCGGCGCGCAGCGCACGGCGACGAGCCCACCGTCCGCGTCCCTGCCGAGCTCCAGGCCTCCGGCGTGCCAGATCGGCCCGAGTCCCGCGAGCGCAAGCTCTTGCGCTGTCACGCCTCGCGGCAGGCGTCCCATCGATTGTGCGAGCAACCCACAGAACGCCGCGGCGAAGCTCGCCAGCTCGACCGTCCGCCCCGCGAGCGCACGTACGAGCGCGACTGCGATGTCCGGCTCGACAGCCTCCTGCGCTCGGCTCATCAAGCGGTTGCGCAGCCGCACAGGATCGCCGCCGAGTGTTCGCGTCGGATCGCCGGCCGGCACGAGCTCGCGCCTGCCGCCTCCGCCCGGCCGATCGTCGACTCGTACGCGAAGCAGCTCGTCGTCGCGCAGCAGGCGCAGCGCGGCTGCGACCCGAGCGGTGCGCGCCTGATCGGCGTCGCCGAACTCGATCGGCGCCAGCGCCGCAGCAAGCTTCGGCGACGCCCGTACATACAGCTCGCCGTCGGCCTTCAGCCGCGCCGGCTCGCGCGCGAGGTGCGCCCACAGGCTGGCCGCGTCGTGAGCGGTCTGCAGGGGTGCGGCAATGAATGAGTGCGCGGTCGCATCGGCGACGGCTCCAGCTGCTCGTGTTGCGAGAACGGCGCGAACCGGCTCGTGGAGGTCGTCGGCAAGCACATAGTGATGTGACCAGCCCGCCTCGAAGCCGTACAGCAGGCCGTGCCGCTCGAGCTCGAGCATCGCCCTGCTCGGGGCTCGGCGTTCGAAGCCGTACTGCGACATCTCGATCGGGCGCCCTGCGAACACGACGCCGGCCAGCGGCCCGCGAGCATCGTCGCCGAGCCGGTCCAGCAGGGTCGCGAGCCGTCGCTCGTCCGTGAGGGCGCGCTGGATCTCGCGCTTGTAGTCGTTGCCCTCGTCCAGCCCGAGCGCACGGGCCACCGCGCGCACGTGCTTCTTGGATGCCTTCGCGACGAACTCGGCGATCGCGGTCATGCCGCCGCACGCTCCGGCCGGTTCCCGAGCGCCGGCATTGCGTCGAGCTCCTCGGGAGAGAGCACGCTGTAGCGGTAGCCCTGCTCGGCGAGGAACAGCTGGCGACGGTGGGCGTAGTCCTGCTCACAGGTCTCGTGCGAGACGAGCGTGTAAAACCAGGCCCTGTTGTCGCCCGGCTTCGGTCGCAGCAGCCGCCCCAACCGCTGCGCCTCCTCCTGACGCGAGCCAAAGGTCCCGGAGACCTGCACGGCGACGGCGGCCGACGGCAGGTCGAGCGCGAAGTTGGCGACCTTGCTGACGCACAGCACATGCACGTCACCGGCGCGGAACGCGTCGTACAGGGTCTCGCGCTCGTGGCGCGGCGTGTTGCCGGTGATGAGCGCAGCGCCGAGCTGCTGCGCGATCCGTCCGAGCTGCGCGACGTGGTAGCCGATAACGAGCGCTTGCGCTCCTGGATGGCGGCTCAGCACCGAGCGCACGACGGGATCCTTCGCCCGGTTGCCGCTCGCCAGCACGAATCGCTCGCGCGCCTCCGCGAGCGCGTATGCCATCCGCGGCTCGGCAGCCAACGGAACCCGCACCTCCGCGCATTCCGCGCCGGCGATCCAGCCGGCGTCCTCCAACTCGCGCCATGGGGCGTCGTAGCGCTTTGGGCCGACGAGCGAGAACACGAGCGGGGCGGCGCCGTCTTCGCGGATGAGCGTCGCGGTCAAGCCCAGGCGCCTGCGTGCCTGGATGCGAGCGGTTGCCCGGAACACCGGCGCCGGCAGCAGGTGCACCTCGTCATAGACGACCAGCCCCCACTCCCGCCGCTCGAACAGGTCGAGGTGCGGGAAGCCGCCGTCCCGGCGCGGGCGGTGAGTCAGCATCTGGTAGGTCGTGATCGTGATCGGCCGGATCTGCTTGGCTTGGCCGGAGTACTCGCCGATCGCCTCCGGCGCAACCGTCGTGTTGGCAAGCAGCTCGCGGCGCCATTGCGCGACCGAGGTCGCGTTGCTCGTGACGATCAGCGTCTCTGCGCCTTGCGCCGCGATGGCCGCCAGTCCGACGATCGTCTTGCCCGAGCCGCAGGGCAGCACGACCACTCCCGCACCGGCAGCAGAAAATGCGGCCGCGGCTTCTTGCTGATAGTCGCGCAGCTCGAGCTCGTCGCGCAACTGCACCGCGAGCGCGTCGCCGTCCTCGTAGCGAGCCAGATCCTCAACCGGCCAGCCGAGCGCGATGAGCGCCTGCTTGAGAGGACCCCGCGCCGGCGCCGCGAGCGACGCCTCGCACGGCCCGGTACAACCGCGCAACAGTTCGGCGACCGGCGCCGCCCGCATCACCTCGACCAGCAGCGCCGGGGTATCGCTGCGCAAGCGCAACAGCCCGCCGACGCCGTCGAGGAGCCGCAGTCGCCCATAACGCGCGCACAGGTCGCGCACGTCGGCGAGCACCGCCTGTGGCACGTCGTAGCGCGAGAGCTCCACGAGCGTATGCGCGATCTCCTCGGCACGCAGTCCCGCAGCCGCCGCGTTCCAGAGCGAGACCGGCGAGATGCGGTACGTGTGGACGTGCTCCGGGCTCTTCTCGAGCTCCGCGAACGCGGCGAGGCGCTCGCGCGCACCTGCGAAGCCGGCGTGAGCGACCTCGAGCAGCACGGAACGATCTGACTGGACGATGGCAGGACCGGACATCTACGAAACCGTAGGGTCGGCGGCGGATGGAATCGCTGTCGGTCGAGGCGCTAGCGCTGGTTGGGACTGCACTGATCGCACCACGCCGCTGACGGCCACGGCCGTGGCGGTCAGATCTCGTCCGCAGGCCTCGACTCGTATGGTGCACATCGCAGCTCGATCGAATCAGCCCGCCAATCCAGAGAACGTCTGACCTGTGCTTCACATCCACAGAGCCGAGCGGGCCGACGGCCTGGTCGTTGCGCTCGGCGCGTTGCTCGTAGATCCCCTCCATGACCCGTTCGCGGCGGAGGTCGTCGCGGTTCCGACGCGCGGTATGGAGCGCTGGCTGACGCAGCGCATGTCGGCGTACCTGGGAGCCATGCCGGGCCGTTGCGATGGTGTCTGCGCGAACATCGCGTTCCCGTCACCCCGCAGGCTCGTCGGCGATGCCGTAGCGACGGCGCTCGACATCCAGCCGGACGCAGACGCGTGGCTGCCCGAGCGCGCGGTTTGGCCGCTGCTGGAGGTGGTCGAGGACTGCCTGGGCGAGCCCTGGCTTCACAGCCTGTCGGTTCATGTGGGCGGCGGCGCGCACCCGGCAGACGCAGTCCGCCGCTCACGGCGGCTCACCCGCGTCAGGCACCTCGCCGACCTGTTTGACCGCTACGCGCTGCACCGGCCCGAGATGGTCCTCGCCTGGGCGCGCGGGCGCGACACCGACGGGGTCGATAGCAGCCTGCCAGGGCAGTCATCGTGGCAGGCTGAGCTGTGGCGGCGTCTGCGTGATCGGATCGCACTGCCAAGCCCTGCCGAACGGCTGCAGAGCGCCTGTGCACGGCTGCACGACGATCCCGGCCTCGTCGAACTGCCCAAGCGCATCTCGCTCTTCGGCCTGACGCGCCTACCCGCCGGCCACCTGCGCGTGCTGCGCGCGCTGGCGACGAGCCGAGACGTACATCTCTTCCTGCTGCACCCGTCGCCTGCGCTATGGGAGCGCGTCGGGCAGAGCGCCGGCGCGCAACCGCGGATCGTCCGCCGCAGCGCGGACGTGACCACGACCCTGCCGGTCAACCGCCTGCTGGCGTCCTGGGGACAGGACGCGCGCGAAATGCAGGTCGTCCTCGCAGCCACCGAGGATCGAGTAGATCATCACCATGTCGTCGCGCACGGGGCCGGCACGCTGCTGGCGCACATCCAGGCGGACGTGCGGGCAAACCGTCCTTCGGCCGGTCCGCCGCTTCCCGGCGAACCCGACAAGCGCCCGACGCTGCATCCGCATGACAGAAGCCTGCAGATCCATTCGTGTCACGGCCGCGCCCGGCAGGTCGAGATCATCCGCGACGCGATCCTGCATCTGCTCAAGCAGGATCCGACCCTCGAACCGCGCGACGTCATCGTCATGTGCCCCGACATCGAGATGTTCGCGCCGCTCATCCAGGCGACCTTCGGCGCCGGCGAGGTGGACGACGCAGAGCAGCTCGGCGCGCTGCCCGCCGAGATCCGGCCGCCTGACCTCAGGGTCAGGCTGGCGGATCGGTCGCTGCGACAGACAAATCCCGTGCTCGGTGTCGTCGCCGAGCTGATCGACCTGGCCGAGCAGCGGCTCACGGCGTCGCAGGTACTCGATCTGGCCGACCGCGAGCCCGTCCGGCGGCGCTTCCTGCTCGGCGACGAGGACCTCACGCGCCTGCAGGGCTGGGTCTCGCAGAGCGGCATCCGCTGGGGCTTCGATGCCGCGCACCGCGCGCCGTTCAAGCTCGACGCGCTCTCCAGCGGCACCTGGCGCACCGGCCTGGATCGGATTCTCGTCGGCGTGACGATGACCGAGGACCAGCAGCAGTTGTTCGCCGGCGTGCTGCCGCTGGACGACGTCGAGAGCGGCGCGATCGGCCTGGCCGGACGCTTCGCTGAATTCGTCGATCGCCTGCAGGAGTCGATCGCCGCGCTGAGCAGGGCAAAGACGATCGACGCCTGGGCCGCCGCGATCGCCACCGCGGCGGATTCACTGACCACGACGAGCCAACGCGACAGCTGGCAGCGCAACGAGCTGCAGCGGCTGCTCGACGACGTCGTGGCGGAGGCCACGGTCGCGGGCACCGTCGCGGCGACGAGGATCTCGCCGCCGGAGATACGAGCGCTGCTCGGCGACCGCTTGCAGGGCAGGCCGACCCGAGCCAACTTCCGCACGGGCCACCTGACGATCTGCACGCTGGTCCCGATGCGCTCGGTGCCCCACCGGGTGGTCTGCCTGCTCGGGCTCGACGATGGCGTATTCCCCCGCAAGGCACTTCGCGACGGAGACGACCTCATGGTCGAGGACCCGCACGTCGGTGACCGCGACCCGCGAGCAGAGGATCGCCAGATGCTGCTCGATGCGCTGCTGGCGGCGACCGACCGGTTGATCGTCACCTACAGCGGCAACGACGAACGCACGAACGCTCCGCGACCGCCGGCGGTGCCGGTGGGCGAACTACTGGACGTCGTCAACGCCACGGTCCGGACCGAGGACGGGGACGCCCAAGCGCATGTCGTGGTGCGACACCCGCTGCAGCCGTTCGCGCCGCGGAACTTCGTCCACGGCGCGCTCGTAGGCGATCAAATCTGGAGCTTCGATCCCGTGACGCTTGCCGGAGCTCGCGCGCTGATCGGCACGCGCGCCGAGCCTGGGACATTCCTTGCCGGCCCGCTGCCGCGGGTAGAGGAGTCCCTCGTCGAGATCGAGGATCTCGTGCGCTTCTGCCAGCACCCCGTCCGGGCGTTCCTGCGCCGGCGACTGGGCGTCAGCGTCACCGACTTCTCCGACGAGGCGCAGGACGACCTGCGCGTCGAGCTCGACGGGCTCGGGAAGTGGGGCGTCGGTCAGCGTCTGCTCGACGCGCGCCTGGCCGGCGTGGACGCTCGCACCGCGGTCATGGCGGAGATCGCCCGCGGTACGCTGCCGCCGGGGGTGCTCGGCCAGCCCGTGATCGAGGAGGTGTTCCCGATCGTCGACCTCATCGTGTCCGAGACGCAGGCCCTGGTCGACGGCGCGGCGCCGACCGGTTCGATGGATGTGCGGTTGGTGCTCTGCGACGGCCGTTGGCTCAGCGGCACCGTTCCCGGCGTCAACCGCGATGTCGTGCGCACGGTCACCTACTCTCGAGTCGCCGCCAAGCACCGCATCGCGTCGTGGGTTCGGCTGCTCGCGCTGACGGCAGCGCATCCTAAGCGGGCCTTCGAAGCCCAGACGATCGGACGGTCCGCTGCAGGCCCCGGCGTGACGATCGCGCAGATCCGTCCACTCGGCCCGGACGCGCGCACGCGTCGCCACACCGCCCTCTGTCACCTGGCGACGCTCATGGACCTCTACGACCGCGGGATGCGTGAGCCGCTTGCGCTCTATTGCGCGACCTCGGCCGCGTACGCGCAGGCGGCCGCTGCCGGCGTCGATCCCTTGATGGCCAGCCGCCGGGCGTGGACGTCGGAGTGGAACTTCGACAGAGAGGACAAGGAGCCCGAGCATCAGCTCGTTCTGAGCGGCGTTCGCACGTTCGACGAGCTGTTGCAGGAGCGCCCGCGCTCGCGCGAGCAGGGCGGCGGCTGGGAGATGACCGAGCCGACGCGGCTCGGGCGTTGCGCCCGCCGGATGTGGGATGGGCTGCTCGCGCACGAGAAGGTGACATGCCGGTGATCGTGCGGACGGAGATCCGGCCATTCGACGTCTGCGGGCCGCTACCGACCGGCGTGACGGTTCTCGAGGCCAGCGCCGGGACGGGCAAGACCTACACGATCGCGGCCCTGGCGGCGCGCTACGTCGCCGAGGGCAGGCCGCTTGCACAGCTGCTGCTCGTGACCTTCACGCGCATGGCGACGGGGGAGCTCCGCGAGCGCGTGCGCGAGCGGCTTGTCGGCGTCGAGCGGGGCCTGGATCGCGCGCTTGCCGGCGTTACGCCGATCAGCAGCGACGACGAGGTGGTGCAGCTACTCGCCGAGGGGCCCGCCACCGAGGTGCAGCTGCGGCGCGATCGGCTCGCGCGCGCACTGGCGGATTTCGACGCAGCCACGATCGCGACGACACACGGGTTCTGCCAGGAAGCGCTGGCGGGGCTGGGCATCGCCGCAGATGTCGACGCGGACTCGACCTTCGTCGAGGACGTCGGCGACCTCGTCGAGGAGATCGTCGACGACCTGTACGTGCGCCGCTTCCACCGCGGCAGGACGCCGCCGTTTCGGCGGGCGGAGGCCGCCGAGATCGCTCGAGCGGCGGTTCATGACCCGTCCGTGCCGATCACGGGGGCTGTCGGCGAGGTCGCGGAGATGCGCCGCCGGCTCGCTCTCGCGGTCCGCGATGAATTCGAGCAGCGCAAGCGCCGGATGGCGGTGATGACCTACGACGACCTGCTGACCCGCCTTGACCACGCGCTTGCCGGAGCCGGTGGCGCCGCGATCGCGGCGCGCTTGCGCAGTCGCTACAGCGTCGTCCTCGTCGACGAGTTTCAGGACACCGACCCGGTCCAGTGGAACATCATGCGGCGCGCGTTCGGCGAGGGAGACGGAACGCTCGTCCTGATCGGCGATCCCAAGCAGGCGATCTACTCCTTCCGCGGCGCGGACGTCTACGCATACCTCGACGCCGCGCAGGCGTCGCAAGCACGCGCCACCCTGGATGTGAACTGGCGCAGCGACCAAGGACTGATCGACGCCTACGACACGATGTTCGGCGGCGCGAAGCTCGGCCACGAGGGAATCGTGTATCGCCGTGTCCGCGCCGCGGATGCCAACCGGACGTCGCGGCTGTCGGGTGCACCAAGCGATGCTCCGCTGCGACTCAGGGTCGTGCATCGCGACGAGCCGTCGATCGCGCTCACCAACCGAGGCTACGCGAACATCGCCAGCGCACGGGAGCACGTCGCGAAGGACCTCGCGGCGGATCTGGTCGCGCTGCTCTCCTGCGGCGCCGTCATCGAGCGCCGCTGCGACGACCGCGCAACCCGCGCTGCAGAGCGCGTGCGCGCCGGTGATGTCGCGGTGCTCGTACCAACCAACCGAAACGCCGCGCTGATCCGCGAGGCGCTCGACGATGTCGACATCCCGGCCGTGATCAATGGGGCCGGGAGCGTCTTCGCCACGCCGCTGGCACGCGAGTGGCTGCGTCTGTTGGAGGCGATCGAGCGACCTACCTCGCCGACTCGCGCTCGCTCGGCCGCGCTCACCTGCTTCTTGGGCTGGACGACGGAGCAGGTGGCGGCCGCAGGCGAGGACGGCGGGGAGGAGATCCATCGCCGGTTGCACGACTGGGCAAGGGTGCTCCGCGTGCAGGGGGTTGCCTCTCTGACGGAGACGATCATGCTGGCGCAGCGCCTCCCGGAGCGCATCCTGGCCACCGCCGATGGCGAGCGGCGGCTCACCGATCTGCGCCATGTCGGCCAGCTGCTGCATGCGGCAGCCGTGAGCGAGCAGATGGGCACGACGGCGCTGACGGCGTGGCTGCGGCGGCGCATCGCAGAGGCCGAGCAGGACACCAGCGACGAGGAGCGCAGCCGCCGGCTGGAGTCCGACGACGAGGCGGTCCAAGTCCTCACGATCCACCGCAGCAAGGGCCTTGAGTTCCCAATCGTCTACCTGCCGTTCTTGTGGGAGCCCGGGTACATCCCGCGTGATCCGCGACCGGTCTTCTTCCACGACCCCGACGGGGGTGACGCACGGACCCTCGACGTGGGGATGCAAGGCGCAGACTTCAGGCGCCATCAGGAGCAGGCTGTTCGGGAGCAGCGCGGGGAGGATCTGCGTCTCGCGTACGTCGCGCTCACCCGGGCTCGGCACCAGGCCGTCGTGTGGTGGGCCGGCTCATGGGACAGCCGCAACTCGCCGCTCGGCCGGCTGCTCTTCCAGCGCGACGACGAAGGCACGGTGGCGCCGGCCGGCGCGTCCCCTCCGAGCGACGCAGCCGCCGTGGAGCGCTTCGAGGCGCTCGCGGCGCAGGCGCCTGGTCGCATCGGCATCGAGCGGTCGAGGTTGGGACTGCCGGCCATCTGGACGGGACCGCGGCCCGAGCCGGCGCAGCTCGCGGCGGCGTTGTTCGATCGCAGCCTGGACTGGCGCTGGCGGCGCACCTCCTACAGCGACATCACGGCCGCAACGCACGAGCGCCGGGTCGCAAGCGAACCCGAGGAGGCCGTGGTCGGCGACGAACCGGCGGCGGGCGCGGCGCTCCCCGCCGCCGCGCGAGACCTCGCCGAGGCGTCCATGACGACGCCGTCGTTGCTGGCCGAGATGCCGGCCGGCGTCGATGTTGGAACCCTCGTGCACCGCGTCCTGCAGGCGATCGACTTCACCGCCGCCGATCTGGATGGCGAGCTCGGTGCGTGGATCGCAACGCTGCAGGCACGGCGCCGCGTTGAGATCGGGGACCCGGCGACGGTCGTGGCCGGTCTGCGCGCGGCGATCGAGACGCCGCTCGGTCCGCTGCTGGACGGAGTCAGCCTCCGCGACGTACCGCGATCAGATCGTCTCGACGAGCTGGAGTTCGAGCTGCCCCTCACCGGCGGAGAGGAGCCGACCGGGCAACTCGCGCTCACCGCGATCGCCGACGTGCTTCAGGAGCACCTGCGGCCCGACGACCCACTCGCGGGCTACGCCCAGCGCCTCGACGACCCCGCGCTGCGCCGCGCCGTCGGGGGCTATCTCACCGGCAGCATCGACGTCGTCATCCGCGTGCCTGGTGGCGCCGGAATCTCGCGCTTCGCCGTACTGGACTTCAAGACGAACTGGCTCGGCGCGCCGGGGGAAGCGCTGATCGTTGGCCACTACCGGCCCTCGGTGCTCGCCGCCGAGATGCGGCGCGCGCACTACGGACTGCAAGCGCTGCTGTACAGCGCCGCGCTGCACCGCTACCTGCGCTGGCGCCTGCCGGGCTACGACGCAGGGCGCAACCTGGCCGGCGTGGTGTACTTGTTCCTGCGCGGGATGACCGGCCGCGACACGCCGAGCATCGACGCAACGCCGTGCGGCGTGTTCGGCTGGCGACCGACGAAGCCGCTCGTGGAAGCGCTGAGCGACGTGCTCGACCGCGGGAATGTCGCGTGACGACGACGCTCTTGGCCGAGCCGGATCCGTTCGACGTCCGTCGCGCGCGTCGCGCCCCGGGACTGCTGCGCGAGTTCAACGACGCCGGCGTGCTAGCGGCGGCCGACGTGCACGTCGCGCTGCGACTGGCAGGCCTGTGCGGCGAAGACGACGAGTCGGTGCTGCTTGCCGCCGCCCTCGCCGTTCGCGCTCCGAGGCTCGGTCACGTGTACGTCGACCTCGCGACGATCCGCGACACGGCGGCGGTCGAGACCGACGAGCCAGTCGACCTGTCGAGGTTGCGATGGCCGGCGAACGGGCCATGGGCGCAGCGCTTGGCGGCAAGCGCGCTCATGACGGTCGGAGAAGCGGACGATGCGTCGCTGAGGCGTCCCTTCCGTCTCGTCGGCACCTGGGTCTACCTCGACCGCTATTGGCGAGAGGAGCGCCAAGTCGCCGCCGACCTCTTGGCGCTGGGTGACCAGCGGGCCGACGGCGTGCGGGCGGAGATCCTAAGCCAAGGACTCGCGCGGCTGTTCGGCGGCCAGACGGAGAGCCGCCAGTGCTTGGCCGCCGCGTCGGCGGTTCTGCGCCGGCTGAGCGTCGTCGCCGGCGGGCCGGGCACGGGCAAGACGACGACCGTTGCGCGGATCGTCGCGCTGCTGGCCGAACAGGCCGCGGCAGTCGTATCGGCCACGCCGCTCGTCGCGCTCGCAGCGCCGACCGGCAAGGCCGCCGCACGGCTCGAGGAAGCCGTACACGAGGAGGCGAGGGAGCTTCGCGTCAGCGATTCGATCCGCGCGCACCTGCTCGCGCTGCACGCTTGCACGCTGCACCGGCTCCTGGGCTGGCGCCCCGCAAGCCACAGTCGCTTTCGCCACCATCGAGGTCAACGGCTGCCGCACGACGTCGTGATCGTCGACGAGACGTCGATGGTGTCGCTCTCGCTCATGGCGAGGCTGATCGAGGCCATCCGGCCCGACGCCCGGCTCATTCTCGTCGGAGATCCGGGTCAGCTGGCATCGATCGAGGCGGGCGCCGTCCTCGGCGACATCGTCGGCCCGGCGAGCGAGCAGCTCGTGCTCGGCAGCGAGGCACGAAGGCACCTTGCTGCGGCGACCGGTCATGACGTGGCCGCGCACGAACCGCCGCCCCCGGCGACGATTGGCGACGGCATCGTCGTGCTGGACCGCGTGCACCGCTTCGGCGCGGGCATCGCCCGGCTGGCCGACGCCATACGACGCGGCGACGCCGACAGCGTGCTCGACGTGCTCGTCGACGCTCCCGATGGCGTCTCATGGATCCCCGTCGACGTCGCCGACGGCTCTGCTCAGGACGACCTGGCGCCCGTCCGCCTGCACGCAACCGCCGCGGCCCGAGCGGTGACCGGCGCTGCGCGCGCCGGCGCGGCGAAGGAAGCGATCGACGCCCTGGGCTCCTTCAGGTTGCTCTGCGCGCACCGGCGCGGGCCTGAGGGCGTGGCGACGTGGACAGCCCGGATCGAGGGCTGGTTGGCGGGAGAGATCGACGACTCCGCTCCCGACGGCCGCTGGTACGTGGGTCGTCCGTTGCTCGTCACCGAGAACGACTACGAGCTGCGCCTCTACAACGGCGACACCGGCGTGGTGGTGCAGACCAGGCCCGATCGAGTCGTCGCCGCGTTCGAGCGGCAGGGGGAGGTCGTCGAGCTCAGTCCGAGCAGGCTGAGCGCTGTTGACACCATGCACGCGATGACGATCCACAAGAGCCAGGGATCTCAGTTTCAGACCGCAGCCGTGCTGTTGCCAGCGCCGACGTCGCCGATCCTCACCAGAGAACTGCTCTACACGGCCGCGACCCGGGCGCGCGAGCTCTTGATCCTGGCCGGCTCCGAGGAAACGATCCGCGCGGCGGTGGCCCGGCCGGTTGCACGGGCTTCCGGGCTGCGGTGGCGTCTGTGGGGGGACGCAGGGCCGCCGGTCATCGCGCCATCGCCGCCGAGCAGGTATGCCGCTCGCGCCGTCGAGTGACAAGCGCACCCGCGCCGATGGCTGCGGAGGCCGCCAGCACAGGGCCGGCCGGGACGGTGTCGCGCGCCGACCACCAGTGGGCGGCAACCGGGGCGATCAGCAGGGCCCATGCGGTCATGGTGAACAACAAGGCTCCCACCCTGGCCCGTCCGCGAGTGACGATCGGCGCCACGAGCGAGAGGATCAGGGCCAGCCACATACCTGGCCCTTGCAACCGCGTCAATCGCTCCCACCGGTTGGCCGCATCGAGCGCAGGCTGGTTACGGTAATAACCGGTGATGTAGCCGTTGCTGTAGTAGCGCAGCCCCTCCAGCTCCTGGGGCCGGAAGAGGATGTCCTGGAAGAAGTGCTCCCAACCCGGCCCGGGCTGCTGCCAGCTCGCCTTGCCGGTGACGATGTAGTTGGTCATTCCGGCGGCGACCGCTCGTAGGTACTCCAGCGGCTGGCCGAGGATGACCGCGCGACTGAAGCTCGCCACGATCTCGTTCGCCTCACGCGGGGCGACGTGCGGATCGCCGAACGCCGCGACCGCCGGGGAATGAGCATCGAACGTGTAGGACTCGACGTTCATCTTGCGGTCCTCGGGCGGCGTGTCCTCACACAGCTTCTGCGCCCCTGCCGGGACGCTGATCTTGTCGCAGTCGGCGAATTGCGCGATCCGGCCGTAGATGTTCCAACTGCCAGAGCGCGTCAGGTCGCCATACCCGATCGCGGCGCGGTGCTCGTGGACGTAGATCCCCAGCACGCTGACCGCCGCGGCGACGAGGACGCCGCCGTGGACGATCCGGCGACGCCAGCCACCGGGGATGCAGACGATCAACCACAGCGCGACGATCGGCAGCACGACGATTCCGACGACCTTCACCGTCGCCGCGGCACCGAGCACCGCGCCAGTGGCGAGCGCCCAGCCGGGCCAGGGACTGTCCAGCGCCCGCACCGCGGCGTACGAGCTGACCGCGATCAGAAACATGAACAACGACTCGGTGAGGAAGCTGTGCTCCAGAAACAGCGCGCCGCCGGCGAGGCACGCCACCGCCACGGGGACGACGGCGATCCAGCGAGAGAAGCCCAAGCGGACGACCGAGCAGTACAGCAGCAACCCGCTGGCCAGCCCGAGCATGTGCTGCGCCAGGATCGGCACGGTCGGCTTCGACGACAGCTCGTCGACGAGCCTGAGCATGCTCGAGTAGCCGGCCGGCCGCATCGCATCGGCGAACAGGACGTCGCCCCACATGCCTCGCAGGTACACCAGCTCGTCGGGGTAACCGCCGAACGCAGGCCGCCACGCGACGAGCAACAGCACTCGCAGTCCGGCGCCCGCGCCCAGCACGACCACCAGCGCGATCAACGCCCGCCGCTCGCTCGACGAAGTCGGAAGCCGCGCGGCCATGGCCGCGTGCCACTCGCCCAACTACGCTCCCCAGCCGCGGCCGCTCACCCGTGGATCCTATGAGATCAGGCCGCCACTCGCTCGTCATCCCTCGTCGTCCGCAGAGACTGATCGTGGAAGCGCTCGAGTCTCGGCGGCCGACGCCGGACGCGTCCGCGCTCGCTTGTGAATGTC
>DASVPU010000183.1:0-3914 GCA_036389475.1 Solirubrobacteraceae bacterium | reverse complement strand
ACGCGCGCGCTCAGCTGGCGGGTGCTTGCTCCGGCACGGCGGCGGGCGCCGTGTTGGACGTGTAGTCGAACTCCTCCTCGGCGCCGAACAGCGCGTCGAGCACCTTGTTGCGCAGCCCCTCGCTGACGGCGAGGGCGGTCGCGCCGCCGAGGATCGCCACGAGCAGGACGCGGCCGAAGCCGCCCTTGCGCTTCTTGGCCTTCGGCTTGGTGTGCTTGGGCGCCTCGCGCAGCGCCGCGCTCGCGTCACGCAGGGCGTCGGCCGAGCGCTTCAGCTCCTTGTGCAGCCGCTTGTCGTCCATCAGGACCTTCGTCGGCGTCTTGCCGTTGTTCAGCCTGGAATAGGCGTTCTTCGCCGCCTCATAGGCCACCACCATGTTGCTGCGCAGCTCCTCGTCGTGGACGATCCGCTGGAGATACGGATTCTCTGCCGCGTGACGCGCGGCGGCTGCGGCGGCGCCAGCCTTCTCCTTCGCTGCCATTGTCACTCACCTCGGGTTGCTCATTGGCGTGGTCTGAGGATATACCCGGTCTCCGTCGTGGCCAGACGCGTCAGCGGCCATCGCCAGCTCGAGCGCGGCCTCGAGCACCTCGTCGATCTCGCCGACGAAGCGAAAGTTCAGCTTCTTGCGCAGGTGCTCGGGGATCTCGTCGGTATCGGGCTCGTTGAGCTCGGGCGCGATGATCGTCGTGATGCCGTTGCGCTGGGCGGCCAGGGCCTTGTCCTTCAGCCCGCCGATCGGCAGGACCTGGCCGGTGAGCGTCATCTCGCCCGTCATCGCGACGTCATCGCGGATGTGGCGACCGGACAGCAGCGACACGAGCGCGGTCGCCATCGTGATGCCCGCGCTGGGGCCGTCCTTGGGGATCGCGCCGGCCGGCACGTGGATGTGGATGTCGTGCGTCTTGAACCAGCTCGGCTCGAGCTCGGGAGCCAGCCGCGGCAGATGCCCGCGCACATAGGAGAGCGCCGCCTGGGCGGATTCCTTCATGACGTCGCCGAGCTGGCCCGTGATCTGCAGCTTGCCCTCGCCCTCGAACGCCTGCGCCTCGATGAAGAGCACGTCGCCGCCGACCGGCGTCCACGCCAGGCCGGTCGCGACGCCCGGCAGCCGCGTGCGGCGCTTGGTCTCGGAGTGGTAGCGCTGGCGTCCCAGCAGCTCGCGCGCGCGCGCCGCGCCGATCGAGCCCTTCGGGGTGCCGCCCTCGGCGACCTCGCGCGCGACCTTGCGCGCGATCGCGCCGATCTGTCGCTCGAGCTCGCGCACGCCTGCCTCGCGCGTGTAGTCGGCGATGACGGCGCGCAGGGCGGCGTCGGTGATCCGCAGCTGACTGCGCTTCAGGCCGTTGCGCTCGGCTTGGCGCGGCAGCAGGTAGCGCTTGGCGATCTGCAGCTTCTCGTCCGACGTGTAGCCGGCGATCTCGATCGTCTCCATCCGATCGCGCAGCGGACCCGGAATCGTGTCGAGCGTGTTCGCGGTCGTGATGAACATCACGCGCGACAGGTCGAACGGCAGGTCGAGGTAGTGGTCGCGGAAGTTCCGGTTCTGCTCCGGGTCGAGCACTTCGAGCATCGCGCTGGCCGGATCGCCGCGGAAGTCCGAGCCCATCTTGTCGATCTCGTCGATCATGAACAGCGGGTTGTTGGAGCCCGCGTCGCGCAGCGCGCGGATGATCGTGCCGGGCATCGCGCCGATGTACGTGCGCCGGTGGCCGCGGATCTCGGCCTCGTCGCGCACGCCGCCTGCGCTGATGCGCTCGAACTCGCGCTCCAGCGCGCGGGCGATCGACTTGCCCAGCGACGTCTTGCCGACCCCGGGCGGACCGACGAAGCTCAGGATCGCCCCTCTGGATACCGACTCGCGCCCGCCGGTGAGCTTGCGCACCGCGAGGAACTCGAGGATGCGGTCCTTGACCTGCTCGAGCCCGTAATGGTCCTCGTCGAGCACTTCGCGCGCGTGATCGAGGTCGAGGTTGTCTTGGGTCGAGCTGTCCCACGGCAGCGAGGCGATCCACTCCAGGTACGTGCGGATGACGCCGTGCTCGGCGGCCGCCGGAGGCAGGTTCTCCAGCCGCCCGAGCTCGCGGTCGACCTGCTTTCGCACCTCCTCGGGAAGCTCGATCGCTGCAAGCTGCTCACGCAGCTCGTTGGCCTCGGCAGCCGACTCGTCGAACTCCCCCAGCTCCTCCTGGATCGCCTTGAGCTGCTGGCGCAGGACGAACTCGCGCTGCGTGCGGTCCATCTCATGCTGCACCTGGCTCTGGATCTCGGTGCCGATCGAGATGACCTCGAGCTCGCGCGCGAGCACCTCGGTGAGGCGCCGCAGCCGGCGGGCGACGTTCGTCTCCTCCAGCAGCAGCTGCTTCTGCTCGGTCGGCAGCCGCAGCGATCCCGAGATGAGGTGGCTCAGGGCGCTCGCGTCCTCGACGTTGGCGACCGCGATCTGCAGCTCCTCGGGCAGGTAGGGAACGGCCTCCACGATCTGCGAGAACGTCTGCTGCACGTTGCGCTTGAGCGCGGTCAGCTCGGGCGTCTCCTCAACGACGTCGGGCTGCTCGGAGATCTGCGCGACGAGATACGGCTCTTCGCTCGTCCAGCGATCGACGCGCACGCGCTGTGCGCCCTGGACGAGCAGGCGCAGCGTCCCGTCGGGGACCTTGAGCATCCGCGCCACGACGCCGACGACGCCGACGTCGTAGAGCTCGCTGGGGCCCGGCTCTTCGAGATCGGGTTGGCGGCTGGCGAGCATGACCAGCATCCGGTTGCCGGCGAGCACGTCGTTTACGAGCTGAACCGATCGCTCCTGGCCGATCGCCAGCGGCGTGAGCGTGTCCGGGAACGGAACCGTCTCGCGCAGCGGCAGGACCGGCAGCGCCGGCGGCAGCTCCGCCCGCATGCCGACCTCGACCTCGCGGGCAGCGTTGCCGTCGCTGACGACCTCGATCATGGCTCGGGCTCGTCGCTGCGGGGGGTCCCGTCGCGGCGGGAGACGCCGCCGGACTGTAGCCGTTCTACATCTCTGCGCTCGATCGGAACGGAGCGGGTGCGTGCGTCCGGAGCAGCCAGCGGCAGCTCGACGCGCAAGATGCCGTCCTGGTAGGTCGCCCGCGCCTGCTCGGCGACGACCTCGGCACCAAGCGCGATCGTGCGCCGGAACGGTCCGTGCTCGATCTCCAGCTGCTGATAGACGCGACCCTCCGCGTCGGCCTCGCGGCGGTGCCCGGTGAGCGTCAGCTCACGGCCCTGGATCTCCAGGCCGAGATCGCCGGCATCGATCCCGGCGAGCTCGGCGTGGACGATCGCGCGCGGCGGCTCGTCGGCATAGAAGACGTCGACGGCAGGAGAGAAGCCGGTGCGTCGCGAGGTCAGGCCGACGCTGCCGAAGACGTCTCCGAACAGCTCGTCCATCTCGCGCCGCATGCGCTCGAAGTTGGCGAACAGGTCGCGCTCGCGGGCCATGGAGCAAGCAATCTACCCGCTCGGTCCCGCACCGCTCACACGTACTTCAGACGGTGTAGACGCTGCCCGGCAGCGCGACCTCCACGGGCCCCGAGTAGGCGCGCTGAGCCTCGGCCTTGGCCCACTCCCAGTCAAGCTCGTCGGAGATGTGCGTCAGCACCAGCCGGCCGGCTTGGCAGCGCGCGGCATGCTCTCCGGCCTCGCCCGGCGTGATGTGACCGCGCGGGCTCTCGCGCTCCGGTCGCGGCAGCGTCGCTTCGAGCATCAGCAGGTCGGTGGCGCCCGCGAAGTCGCACAGCGCGTCGGTAGGGCGGTGGTCGGCGCCGTAGGTGAAGCGCCCGGCGCCCGAGATGGACGTCACCTCGATCGCGTTGGTGGGGGTGTAGTGCGGCACCGGCTGGAAGCGCAGGCGCAGGCTCCCGACCTGCTCGCTTGCGGCCGGGTCGTACTCACGC
>DASVPU010000182.1:0-16105 GCA_036389475.1 Solirubrobacteraceae bacterium | reverse complement strand
GCGGCGTCCTGGAGGTCGTTGCCGACGTGCTCGAGAATGGTTTCGGAGGAGATCGAGGCCTGCATGCGCGTCAGCGACCGCGCGAGGCCCAGCGAGTCGCGCGGGATGCCGAGACGATCGGCCTCGGCGTAGACCTCGGCCGTCGACAGCCTGGCATCCAGTGCGAGCACGATCACCGAGTACGCCAGCTGGATGGTCAGCGGGCGCAGCCGCGTTCCCTCCCCCGTCGCCAGCGTCAGCCCGCCGCGAACCTGGCTGGGGACATCGGACCCCAGACCCGCCGCTATGTCCTCCAGCAGCCGGCGATCGTCAACCCCGGCCGCGTCGGCGATCAGGCGCAGGGCCGCGGCCGCGTCCGCCGAGCCGCCCGCCATGCCGCCGGCGATCGGGATGCGCTTGTCGATCTCCAGCCGCACGGGCGGGCCGTCCCAGCCCGTGCGCTCGCGGAAGGCGGCGAGCGCTGCGGCGGCGAGGTTGTCGCCCTCGACGCCGGGACAGACGACCTCGTCGCTGGACTGGCCGCCGGCGCCCGGGAGCAGTCGAACGTCGTCGTAGAACGTCAGCGAGTCCATGAGCGTGACGAGCTCGTGGCGGCCGTGCGGCCGGGCGGGGCCGATGAACAGGCAGAGGTTGATCTTCGCCCGCGCCTCGGTGACCTGGACGCTCATGTGCGCAACGTTTCGTGCAGTGCCCTGAAGTCCTGCGGGGACAGGCGCTCGGCGCGTACATCTACAGGATGGCCGAGCCGTGCGAGCGCGTCGCGAGCGCGATCGCGGACATCCGGATCGGCACCGGGCGCCAGCGCGAGCGAACCGGGGAGCGCTTTGCGCCGGTGCGCGAAGGCGGCGCTGACGAGCTCGCGCAGCGCCGGCTCGGGGGCCGAGCCTGTGCGCCGCAGGCTGACGAGCACCGAGTCGACGTTGGGAACGGGCGAGAAGACGGTGCGCGCGACGCTGCGCAGCACGCGCACGTCGCAGGCCAGCTGAGCGAGCACCGACGGCACGCCGTAGGCGGCACTGCCGGGTGCCGCGGCGAAGCGCTCCCCGACCTCCTTCTGGATCATCCCGACCCAGCGCTCGACGCCTTCGAGCTCCTCGATCGTGCGCAGGATCGCTCCCGCCGCGATCCCGTAGGGCAGGTTGGCGACGACCTTCGTCGGCGCCGGCGCCAGCGCCCCGAGGTCCAGGCGCATCGCGTCTTGCAGGTGCAGCGTCACGTTGTCGAACGGGTCGATCGCATCGCGCAACGCGGGTTCCAGCGCGCGGTCGAGCTCGACGACGTGCACGTGCGCGGCACGGGGCGCGAGGTACTCCGACAGCACGCCGAGGCCGCCGCCGATCTCGAGCACGACATCGTCGGCGTCGAGCTCGGCGGCTCGCGCGATCACACCCAGGATGTTCGAGTCGATGAGGAAGTTCTGGCCGAGGTCACGCTTGGGGCGCACGCCGAACTCGCGCATGCGCCGCAGGCTCGGCTGGCCGGGCTCGCTCGGCGTCGGTCCGCGCCCGCCCGGGCTGGCCGGCGGGCGCGGATTCACCATCCGAAGAGCGCAGCGCCATTGCGGTCGACAAGCGCTTCCAGCTCGTCGTAGTCGATGCCGCGGCGCTCGGCCACGAAGCGCGCGGTGTGGACGACGAACGCGGGCTGGTTGCGCTCCTTGCGCACCGCCTGCGGCGTGAGATACGGCGCGTCGGTCTCGACCAGCAGCCGCTCGTCCGGCACGCGCTCGGCGGCTTGCGCCAGATCCTGCGCCTTTGGGTACGTGACGTTTCCGGCAAACGAGATCCACCAGCCGGCATCGATGCACTCGTCGAGGCGGCCGGGCATCGTGAAGCAGTGCAAGATCACTTCAAGACCGCCGCAGCGCGCGCGCAGCGTCTGGATCGTGTCGTCCTCGGCGGCGCGGGTGTGGATGACCAGCGGCTTGGCGGTGGCGCGCGCGAGCTCGATCTGGGCGTCGAAGGCGCGCTGCTGGTCGGCGCGCGGCGCGTAGTCGCGGAAGTAGTCCAGGCCGGTCTCGCCGATCGCGGCGCAGCGCGGATGCTCGGCTAGCGCCTGCAGCTCGGCGAGATCGGCCTCGCTGAAGCCCGCCGCCTCGTTGGGATGGCGGCCGATCGCGACGAACACCTGCGGGAAGCGCTCAGCGGCGAGCAGCGCCTGGCGGCAGGTCGCTCCGTTCGTGCCAACGGTGAGCATCCTCGTGACGCCCGCGGCGTCTGCCGCCGCGACGAGCTCGGCATCGTCGGGCTTGCAGATGTGCAGGTGCGTGTGGCTGTCGACCACCGCGGCTACGCCTGCGGCTTGGGGAACAGCTGCTCGAGCTTGGAGATGGCACCGAGCCGGCCAGGCTGCATGCGCGCGCCATCGAGCTCGAGCTGCGGCGCGCCGAGCGCGTCCAGCAGCTTGGCGGTGCTGTGCGGCATCCAGGGGTGCAGCAGGACGGTGATCGTGCGCAGCCCCTCTGTCAGAGAGGCAAGCACGGTGTCGAGCTCGTCGGCGCGCTCGGGATCCTTGGCGAGCGTCCAGGGGGCCTGCTCCTCGACGTAGCGATTCAGCCGCCGCACGCGCTGCCAGATCGCCTCGAGCGCGTTGCTGAGGTCGATGCGGTCAAGCAGCGTCCCGACTTCGCCCGCGGCGGCGTCGATCTCGGCGGCGAGCGCCGCGTCGAGCGCCGCGGCGGGCACCGTGCCGTCGCGGTAGCGATGAACCATCGCGATCGTGCGGCTGGCCAGGTTGCCAAGGTCGTTGGCGAGCTCGGACTCATAGCGCGCGGCGAAGCCCTCCAGCGATACGGAGCCGTCGTGCCCGAAGGAGACCTCGCGCATGAGGTAGTAGCGCAGCGCGTCTGCGCCGTACTCGTCGATGATCGCGAAGGGGTCGATTGCGTTGCCCGCCGACTTGCCCATCTTGTCCTTGCCGATCAGCAGGAAGCCATGCGCGAAGACGTGCTCGGGCAGCGGCAATCCGGCAGCCATGAGCATCGCGGGCCAGAAGATGGTGTGAAACTTCAGGATGTCCTTGCCGATGACGTGACACTGCGCCGGCCAGAAGCGTTCGGTCAGGTTCTCGCCGGGCTTCGCGTAGGACAGCGCCGTGTAGTAGTTCAGCAGCGCCTCGAACCAGACGTAGAAGACGTGCGTCTCGTCCCACGGCACCGGGACGCCCCAGGTGAACGTCGAGCGGCTCAGCGATACGTCCTGCAGGCCGGATTCGATGAACGCGCGCGCCTCGTTGTAGCGGTGGCGCGGCATGACGAAGTCCGGCTGCTCGTCAAAGAGGCGTATGAGGTCTTCCTGAAACGCCGACAGCCTGAAGAAGTAGTTGTCCTCCTTCTCGCGCGTCAGCGGCGCCTTGTGGATCGGGCAGAGATTGTCTTCGCCGGCCTCGGCGTCGGTCTTGAAGTCAGCGCACCGGGGGCAGTACCAGCCTTCGTACACACCTTCGTAGACGTGGCCGTTGTCGCGGATGCGAGCGAGCACCTCCTGCGACTTGGCCTCGTGCTCCGGATCGGATGTGCGGATGAAGAAGTCGTTTGAGACGTTCAGCCGCGGCATGAGGTCGATGAAGCGGGGCGCGTTGCGGTCGACGAGCTCCTGCGGCGTGATGCCCTCGCGCTCGGCCGCCAGTGCGACCGGCTCACCGTGCTCGTCGGTGCCGGTCAAGAAGAAGACGTCCTCGCCGCGCTGGCGCATGTGCCGTGCCAGGACGTCGGCGGCGATCGCCGAGTAGGCGTGCCCGAGATGCGGCGCCGCGTTGACGTAATAGATCGGCGTCGTCACGTAGAAGGACATCGAAGCGGGGAGGGTAGGCGCTCAGGCAGCCGCAGCGCGGAGAAGCTCGTCGACAGGGAGCTTCGGAAGACCGGCCGGAGCGGCGACGTACTCGCCGGTTCGAGCCTCGACGACCTGCGCGTAGCGGTCGCCGCGCGGAGCGCGGTGCACGACGACGCGGGCGCCCGTGAGGTCCACGACCCAGTACTCCGCGACGAGTGCCCGCGCATAGATCGCCGACTTCACGTGCAGGTCACGGCGCAGCGACGAGACGCAGACCTCGATCGCGAGCGTCGCGGTCGCGGGGTGATAGGGCCGCGGCGCGGCCCGCGCGATCACCGCAAGATCCGGTTCGGGCGCGGACGTCTCGAGCGTCAGCGAGCTGGCGACGCGCACGGCGTAGCGCTCGTCGTCGAGCCCGCGGAAGAGGTAGCGGCTGAGCCACTCGATCGCCTGCTCGTGCTCGCGAGACTTCATCTCCTTGCGGACGAGCAATCCGTCTATGAGCTCGACTGGGAGATGCTCCAAGGCGCCGGCCTCGACGAGCAGTCGATACTCGTCGGTCGTGAAGCGGTGCAGCTCGTCCAGTTCGATCTGCGCGGACATCGGCTCGATGATAGGGGCGGATTCGCGGCTGACCTGGATGCCGCTCATGCCGATTGCACGACGTGGGCGAGCGCGCGGCGCAGCCGGCGGCGGCGCACCGTGACGATCCCGCCGAGCGGAAGGCCCAGGGCCAGGCACGCCACGCCGGCCCAGACCGTCAGTGGGACGCCTCGCGCGGGCACCGGCGCAGCCGGTGCGCCAAGCGGGCGGGAAAAGCGGACCGCGCGCGCACGCATCGGCCGCGCTGCCGGCGCGGGCCCGAGCGGCAGCGGCCGAGCGGACGGCGCCCGCGGCGCCAGCCGCCGCGCAGACGGTGCCCGAGGCGGTAGCGGCGGCGCCACGGGCGACCCATCGCCGATGAGGCTCATCGGATCGACGTAACGCCCGCTCGCCGCCTCGCGCGCCCCGAGATGCAGATGCGGCCTTCGGGATCGCGGGGCGCCCGAGCGCCCGACGCCGCCGAGCACCGCTCCCCGCCCGACGACCTGCCCGCGCCGGACCACGATGCTCCCGAGGTGCTGGTAGGTCGCCACGAGCTCGCCGCAGCGGACGCTCAGCGTGAGTCCGCCGGCGGGGACGCGGCCGGCGAACGCGACGCGGCCGCCGCACGCGGCGCGTACCGAGGCGCCGAGCGGAGCGTCGAGGTCGACCCCGCGATGCGACCCGCGCGCGAAGGGGTCAGCGCCCACGACGAAGGCGCGCAGGACGGTGCCGTCGACCGGCCGTCGCCACGTGCTCCCGTTCGCCGCCGCCGGCGCAGCGAGCAGGACCACGAGGCCGGCGAACCCAAGAAGCGCCACGCCGGCCACCGTACGACCGCAACGCGCAAACCGGCTGCCGAGCGCTCGAGTTGTCACAAAGCCGCGCGCGTGCCGGCACGATCCGAGCGCGCTACGGAGCAGTTCAGCGCCGCCAACTCCGGATCGCCGGCGCGCGCCTGCGGCCAGGCTCAGCGCTCTTCGACGATCTCCTCGTATGGCTTGCGATCAGCCGCCGCGATCCATTCCTCGGGCGAGCGGCGCTGCGGGTCGCGCGGGCGCGCCGGGTAGCCGAACGTCAGCACGGTCGCCACCTGCTCGTCGTCGCCGTGGCCGATCGCCGCCTGCAGCCGCGCTGCATCGGCGATCCCGTTGGGACACGACCCGATGCCGTCGTTGGACGCGGCGAGCATCATGTTCTGCGCAGCGCGCCCGGCGTCGAACGAGGTCGGCCCCTTGCCGCCCACCACGACGGCGACCACGAGCGCAGCGCCGCGCACGTTGTCAGATGCGTACACGCTCTCGGCGACCTCGTCACGCAAGGCCTCGCCGCGCACCACGACGAAGCGGCGCGCTTGGCGGTTTCTCGAGCTGCCGGCGACCCGGCCCGCCTCGAGGATCCGCCGCTCGGCCTCCTCGTCGAGCGGGCGGGCGTCGTAGTCGCGGACCTCGCGCTTGCTCGCCACCGCCATGTAGACGTCCATTTCATGGAGACTAACGCGCTGCGAGCACCGGCTTTGCGAGGTGGTCGGGGCCCGCCGGCCGACCCACCATCACCCCGTGACCGGCGCGCGCCAACGGCCGAGGACCGCGACACGCTCGTCGTCGGCCTGCTCGTCGACGAGGTCTCACGCGCGCTCGCAGGCGAGCTCGCGCAGCAGCGGCCCGAGGAGCTCGGCGAGCGCTTAGCTGCCCATCTGATCCTCGCGCTCGGTCAGGGCTCGATACAGCCTGTTCGCCTTGACGCCGGTCAGCGAGGCGACGACCGAGCTCGCCGCCCGCGGCTTGGCGCCCGCCGCGACGAGCTTGCGCAGCGCGTCCAGTGCAGGCCCGAGGTCCGGCTCGCTCGCCGGGGCGCCTCCCAGCACGAGCACGACCTCCCCGCGTGGCGGCTCCTCGCCGTAACGCGCCGCAAGCTCGCCCGCGCTGCCGCGGACGATCTCCTCGTGGACCTTCGTCAGCTCACGACATACGGCGACCGGCCGCTCGGCGTCGATCTCGGCAAGGGCGCTCAAGGACGCAGCGACGCGATTGGGCGACTCGAACGCGACGATCGTCTCGGGCGAGCGAAACAGCGACGCGAACTCCCCGCGCTTGCGCGGCAGGTAGCCGACGAAATGCCACCGCTCCGCCGGCAGGGCGCTGGCCACCAGCGCCGACAGCGCCGCGCTCGGTCCGGGCAGCACCTCGACGGCGAGCCCCGCCGCAACGCAGGCGCGCACGAGGACGAAGCCGGGGTCGCTGACCAGCGGCGTGCCGGCGTCGGACACCAAGGCGACCACGTCGCCCTTCTGCATGCGCTCGACGAGCTGCGTCGCTCGGGCGCGCTCGTTGTGCTCGTGGTAGCTGACGAGCTTCGCTGAGACGCCGTAGCGCTCGAGCAGCACGCGCGTGCGGCGCGTGTCCTCGCAGGCGACGACGCTCGCGTCGCGCAGCGCGCTGAGCACGCGCAGGGTGACGTCCTCCAGGTTGCCGATCGGCGTCGGGCAGACGACGAGGCGCCCGGCGCCCGCGCTCACGCCGGCGTCCCGATCCCGTCGAACGCGAACGCCGCCGCACCGAGCATCCCCGACTCCGCGCCGAAGCGGGCGGGCACGATCCGCACGTGCTCGCGCGACGGCGACAGCGCCCGCTCGGCGACGACCGCGCGCGCGGGCTCGAGCAGCAGCTCTCCGGCCGCGATGACGCCGCCGCCGATCACGACGGCTTCGGGGTTGAGCATGTTGACGAGGTTCGCGATGCCGACGCCGAGCCAGCGCCCGATCACGGCGATCGCATCGACCGCCGCGGCGTCGCCGTCGTGGGCGAGGTCGGTTACGAGCGCGCCGCTGATGTCGCGACCGGCGGCGAACGCCCGGCCCAGGGCGGAGGCTGGGCGCTCGCGCGCGATCAGGATCGCCTCGCGCGCCAGAGCCGTCCCGGACGCCATCGCCTCGAGGCAACCATGGTTCGGGCAGTTGCCCTGGCAGCGCGGCCCATCGGCCTGCACGACCATGTGACCCAGTTCCGCGCCCGCGCCCTGGGACCCCCGCTGCAATGCGCCGCCGACAACGAGCCCGCCGCCGATCCCGGTGCCGATCGTCAGCAGCGCCACGTCGCGCATGCCGGCCGCGGCGCCGAAGCGCCACTCGGCGAGCATCGCCATGTTCGCGTCGTTGTCGACGAAGACCGGCAGTCCCAGCCGCTCGGCCATCAGATCGCGAAACGGCACGTCCGCGAGCGCAAGGTTCGGCGCCATGACGGCGATCCCCCGCTGCTGATCGATGAGGCATGGAATGCCGATCCCGATGGCCTGGACCGTCCCCGCCGCGTCGTCGATCGCGTCGCGCACCTCGCAGACCGCCTCGATGACGAGGTCGAGCACCGCGGCCTGCGCAGCTCCGCGCGCGGAGCGCGTCGCGCGGTGGTGGACGTTCAGGGCCGAGTCAACCGCGCCGGCCAAGAGCTTCGTGCCACCGAGGTCGACCCCGATCACGCAGCCGGTCGACACGATCGGCCACCATACACCCCTGAATGCCGGCACCCGAGGACCCCGAGGGACAGGCGGGCGGGCCCGATTACCGCCTCTACCGTTCGCGCAAGGTGCTGTTCCAGCGGCCCGGCGGCGCCGATCGCAGCGCGCTGACCAGTCTGCGCGGCGAGGCGCAACCGCCCGCGCCGCGACGCTCGCGGCGTCCGATCACGGGCGGGCGCATCGCCCGCTGGGTGCTGGGCATGATCGTCGTCTGGATCGCGCTGTCGGCCGCCGTCTTCCTCGTCAGCGCGCAGGTCCAGCAGAGCAAGATCCCCGACGACGCCAACCAGGTGCTCGGCGGCGCCGGCTATCCGCTGTCGTCGCCCAACAACATCCTCGTCCTGGGCTCAGACGTGCGCAGCAAGGGAACGCAGGAGCCGGGCGCGCAGACGAGCGGGCCCGGTCGCTCGGACTCGATTCTGCTGATGCGCATCGGCGGTGGCGCCAACACCCGGCTGTCGATCGCCCGCGACACGATCGTCGACATTCCCGGCGCCGGGCGCCAGAAGATCAACGCCGCCTTTGCGATCGGCGGCACGACGCTCGCCGTGCGCACGATCGAGGCCTACACCGGCGTCGACGTCAACCACGTGGTCATCGTGAGCTTCGAGAACTTCCCGTCGCTCATCGACGCCATGGGCGGCATCGCCTACAACGGCGGTTGCGTCGTCTCGAGGATCAACGGCGGTTTCAACAACGGCGGCTACACGCTGCGCCTGAAGGCCGGCAAGAGCCACATCGACGGCAAGCAGGCCCTAGCGCTGGCACGCACCCGCAAGAACCTCTGCTCGAAGAACGAGAACGACCTCACGCGGGCGCGCCGCCAGCAGAAGATCTTCGCCGCGATGAAGCACCGGCTGCTGACGCCGATGGCCTTCGTTCGGCTGCCGGCGATCTCGTGGCAGGCCCCGCGGGCGCTGCGCACGGACATGAGCGGCCCGACGCTGCTGGGCCTGTTCGCCGCTCTGGCGGTCGCCGGAACGCCGCAGACGCGCGTGCTCGGCACGTTCGACGGGCACGTCCCCGAAAGCCTCAAGCAGCAGGCCGTACAGCGCTTCCTGGCGGGATAGCCCGGCGTCAGTCCTTTGTCGTGCCCGACGACGACGACGAGGACGACGAGGACGACGAGGACGACGGCGATCCGGAGTCGCTGGATTTCGCGTCGGTCTTCTTCGTCGTAGCGTCGCTCTTGTCAGCCGGCTTGGAATCGGCGGACGTGGACTCGCCGGCCTCGCTCGTCTTCTTGCCCTCCGACTCGGCCGCCTTCTCGCGCTGGCGCTTCTTGGTGCCGTAGTCGGTGTTGTAGAAGCCCTTGCCCTTGAAATGCACGGCGATCGGGTGGAAGACCCGCTCCAGCGGCACGCCGGTCTCGGGATCCTCCGCAAGCGGCGGATCGGTCATCTTCTGCATGACCTCGAGGATGGTCCCGTCAGGCCGTCTGTACTCATAGAAGGGCACGCGAGCGCCCATTATCTAGCATGGCCCTCCGATGCCCGACCTCGTCACCATGGACAAGATCGTCGCCCTCTGCAAGCGCCGGGGTTTCATCTTCGCCTCGTCGGAGATCTACGGCGGGCTCGGCTCGACGTACGACTACGGCCACTATGGCGTCCTGCTCAAGCAGAACGTCAAGAACGAATGGTGGCGCGCGATGCTTCAGGAGCGCGACGACATCGTCGCGCTGGACTCCGCGATCCTCCAGCACCCGCGCACGTGGGAGGCCAGCGGACACCTCGCCGGCTTCACCGACCCGATGGTCGACTGCCGCGCCTGCGGGCAGCGCTTTCGCGCCGATCACCTCCAGGATCTCCCCTGCCCGCGCAAGCCGTCCAAGCATCCGGGCGAGGCCGATCAGTGCGATCTCACGCAGGCGCGCGACTTCAACCTCATGTTCGAGACGACGATCGGACCGGTGAAGGAGTCGGGCGCGACGGTCTACCTGCGCCCCGAGACGGCGCAGGGCATCTTCGTGAACTTCAAGAACGTCCGGCAGTTCAGCCGCAAGAAGCCACCGTTCGGCATCGCTCAGATCGGCAAGTCGTTTCGCAACGAGATCACGCCGGGCAACTTCATCTTCCGTACGCGCGAGTTCGAGCAGATGGAGATGGAGTTCTTCGTCCCGCCCGACGAGGCGCCGCGCTGGTATGAGTTCTGGAAGAACGCGCGCCGCGACTGGTACGTCGAGTTGGGAATCCGCGAGGACCACCTGACGCTGCGCGAGCACGATCTTGACGAGCTGAGCCACTACTCGTCCGCCACCGCGGATGTCGAGTACCTCTTTCCGATCGGCTGGTCCGAGCTCGAAGGGATCGCCAACCGTGGCGACTTCGACCTCAACCAGCACGCCGAGTACTCGGGCGAGAAGCTCGAGTACTTCGACGGGCAGACCGGCGAGCGCTACGTCCCGCACGTCATCGAGCCGGCGGCCGGCGCCGACCGCGCCGTGCTCGCGTTCCTCGTCGACGCCTATGACGAGGAGGAGGTCGCGGGCGAGCGGCGCACCGTCCTGCGGCTGCACCCCCGGCTGGCGCCGGTGCGGGTCGCGGTGCTGCCGCACGTGCGCAAGGACGGCCTGCCGGAGCTGGCCCGCGAGGTCTACGCGGGGCTACGGGGGCGGATGCAGAGCGAGTACGACGAGGGCGGCTCGATCGGAAAGCGCTACCGCCGTCAGGACGAGATCGGCACGCCGTTCTGCGTCACGGTGGACCACCAGTCGCTCGATGACGGGACCGTGACCGTCCGCGACCGCGACTCGCTCGAGCAGGATCGCGTCGCGATCGACGAGCTCGGTGACGTGCTCGCTGCGCGACTTGCGGCACCGTGGCAGTCGCCGAAGCTCGGCCTCGCCGAGGCTTGAGCAGCGTCCCGGCGCGGTCATCGCGACGCCCGCGACTTTGGCGCACACGCGCGCAGTGAGTCCGGACGCTCATCGGCCGCAACGTGCGGGGACGGCGACTTGTGACGCAGCGCAGCCGCGGCCATGATCTCCAGCGTCGCCCACCCGCGGGTCGGCTATGTTGGCCAGCCAGCCAGTTTTTGCCTCGGAGGTCGTCCATGGCAGTAACCGTCCCCGCCGCGACGGAGCAGATCGATTACGCCGACCTCTACGCGCGCTGGGAGCGCGGCAACTGGTGCGCGACGGAGATCGACTTCTCGCAGGACCGGATCGACTGGCACACGAAGTTCTCGCCGCAGCAGCGCCGTGGCGCGCTGTGGCTCTACACCCTCTTCTTTCACGGCGAGGACTCGGTCGCGGTCAACCTCACGCCGTACATCGACGCCGTGCCGCTTGCCGAGCAGAAGTACTTTCTCACCACGCAGCAGGTCGACGAGGCGCGCCACGCCGTCTTCTTCAACCGCTTCATGCACGAAGTCGTCGGCGTCGGCGACGGGACGCTGGACGGGAGCCTGCGCGCAACGCAGCCGCAGCTGACGTGGGGTCACCGCAAGACCTTCGCCAGCCTGGATCGGATGGCCGACGAGCTGCGCCGCGATCGCTCCCCGCGCAAGCTCGCCGCCGCCGTGACGCTCTACCACCTCGTCGTCGAGGGAACGCTCGCGCAGCCTGGCCAGCACATGATCGAGGAGTCGCTGGAGCGCCTGGACCTGCTGCCGGGCTTCCGCGAGGGGATCCGCAACGTGACGCTGGACGAGCAACGCCACATCGGGTTCGGCGTCCGGCTGCTGGCCGACCTCTATCGCGTCGATCCGCAGGGAACGCAGGACGCGATCGTCGACATCATCCGCGAGGTCCTGCCATGGACGCTCAGCGTGCCGATCCCGCCCAACTGGGACGCGTCCTACACGGAGTTGTTCGGCTTCACGCTGGAGGACCTCTACGAGGAGGGCGCCCGCGCCAACGAGGCGCGGCTGCGCGCCGTCGGCCTGCCGCTGGACTCGATCGCGCACTTCCCGTTCCCGATCGACATCCCACCGCGCGAGCGCGGCCGGCGCGCGCTGGCGCTGCTGCGCGCCGGCCTGCTCGGCGAGCGCCACGGCCCGGCCGGCCGCGACCCCGAGACGGTGCGGATCTTCTTCGACCTCCTGGCCCGCAACGCGCGCGGCGAGGAGGTGCCGCACGGCACGACGATCCAGTGGGACTTCCGTGACGCCGAGCCGTGGTACCTGCAGCTGGAGGGAAGGACGAAGACGGCGGTGCAGGGACGCGTCGCCAAGCCGACCGTGCGCCTGCGCATGCGCTACGAAGATTTTGCCGAGCTCGTCTCGCGGCGGGCGCAGCCACATACGCTGCTCATGCGCGGTCGCATGCGCCCGTGGGGCGACCCGCGCGTGCTGCTCAAGCTGCAGCGCCTGTTCAACTGAGCGCGAACGGGTAGGTTCCAGCGCGATGCTGCGCCAGGGCCCCATTCCCCGCTTCGTTCACGGGCTGATCGAGTACGTCGCCGGCGTGCTGCTGATCGCCGCGCCGTTTCTGTTCGAGTTCAAGGCCGACGCGGCGGTCGCGGTAGCGGTTGTCGCCGGCGTGATCGTGATCGCCATCGCGGCATCGACCGAGGGCCCGAGCTCGCTGGTGAACTCGATCCCGGTCTCGGCGCATCTGCTACTGGACTTCACCCTCGCCGCCGTGCTCATCGCCGCGCCCTTCCTCTTCGGCTTCAGTGCCGAGGGTCCGCCGACGGCGTTCTTCCTTGTGCTCGGCGTCGCGCATCTGATCGTCACGATCGGAACGCGCTTCAAGGAGGCCAGGGAACCGCGCTAGTAGTGGTCCGTACTTGCAGGACGGACCACTACTAGCCTGGATCGGCCGCAGGCTATTTCAGCGTGACGCCTTGGATCAGGCTGAACGTCGCAAAGCGCTTCGGGTTGCGCTTCGTCTTGCGCACGCGAGTCTCCGCGCGCAGGAACACGCGCGTCCCGTGAAGCGATGGCGGCAGCGCGACCCTCGCCGTCCAGCGCCCGCGCGAGCTCACTCGAATGCCGCCTGCCACGATCGCTCCGCGGAAGCTCGTCCGCCCCGGGCACTGGGACCTCGCGCGAATGCGCACCGCAGCGACCGGCTGAGTTAGAGGACCGGTGACGCGGCCGCCGATCCGCACGCTCGTGGCGCTCAGCCGCCGCGCGACCGTTTGGGTCATCCGGCGTGCGAACTTTAGCTTCAGAGATCGCTGCGTGCCCAGGCGCGCCTGGAATCGAGCGGCGTTCGTGGTGCGGATGGACTTCGGCGGCAGCGCTGCGGTGGTGCTGAAGGACAGATCCCCGTTGACCGTCGCGGTCGCGACCAGCTTGCCGGAGGAGAAGATCGCCACTCTGACGCCGACCGCCTCGGGTCCAGCGACACCGCGCAGAACGGTGCGCCGGCGAAGTCCGTAGACGTCCGTCAACTGCAGCTGACCCTGAGCGCACTGAGCGAGCGCTGTCACCGAGACCTCGCTGTCCTTCAACGGCGCATACCTGCCGTTGACGATGCAGCCTGAGTCTTCGCGATCGACCGTTCCGTCACCGTCGTTGTCCTTGCCGTCCGAGCACGCTGCCGGCGTGGACGAGGGCGTGAACGTCGACACGATCGTGACCATGGCCGGCTGCGCCGGCTCGCGCAGTCCCTTCGTCGTCAGCTGGTTCGCGCCGTTGCGAGCCACGCCAGGGCTCACGCCGACGACGTTCACCGTCACGACGCAGGACGCCTGGCCGGCCGCGAGGTTTCCGCTCGCCTGGATGCTCTGGGCGCCTGCCGCGGTGGTCACGACCGCGCCGGGACAGGTGGACGCCTCGCCCGCAGGGTTGGCGACCTGCAGCCCGGCGGGCAGCTTGTCGACGAACGACCATCCGTTCTTGACAGTGAGCTCCGCCGTGTTCGTGACGGTGAACGTCAGCTCGGTCGGGCGGCCGAGCGGGACCGAATCTGCGCCGAAGGCCTTGTCGAGTTGCGGGCTGGCATCGGATACGACGATGTTGTCGAACGCGTGGTCGTTGCCGTAGCCCGACGGCTGGGCGTTTCGCAGGCGGACACCGAGCGTCGATCCCGAGAACAGCACCGATCCGTCCGATGTGATCCGGCCGCCGATCACATGGTTGCCGAGGTCGCCGCCCTTGGCGCAGATGTCGGTGGGGGCCGCGGCCAGCGGGACCTCGTCCGGTCCCGTCAGCAGGAAGAACGCGAACAGCGGCGGGTTGGACCCGACGCCGCAGGTCGCCGCGGCGGCGTCAGCGCTGAAGACCAGGAAGCGGCTTGCGCTGCCAGGAAGCGTGAGCGGCTGGACGGTCTCGAGCTCCACCTTGTTTGGGCCCGGGTCATAGCCCTGGTCGGTATAGGCGGATACGACGTGGTTGTCGTCGGGCGTCGCGTCGCCCGCGAACAGCCCGAGCTTGCGAGCCATCAGCCGCACGTTCGCGTCCGCGGTCGAGGAGACGCAGTACGGCTTCGGGCTCAGGTAGGCGGTGATCAGGCCGTTGCACGACGTGGCGTTGGGCGCATACTCCGGACCGGTCTTGTAGGTCTGGTTGGCGGGCGGTGCGCCTTGATAGCTGGTGACCGGAGTGACCGCCACGCTGGGATCGTTCTCAAAGCCCTCGCTGAACAAGACGCTCGGCGGATCCGGAACGCCGGGGCTGGCGGACGCGCCCGCGGGGTGCAGCATGGTGGCCAGGCACGCCGTCAGGACCAGCATGCTCGTCAGAGCGCCTGGAACGTTGCGGCGCCATCCGCGCCGTCGGGTGTGGCACGCGGATTCGCCTGGCATGCCGGCGCGCACTGACAGGAACACGCTTGCGCTGACAGTGTTGAACGTCAGTGGTCCGGTCTTCACGTCGGTGCTCTCCCGCCTTGCACGGCCCCTGGACGTAGCGTGGCCGATCCCGGAGGGCGAGTCAAGACAAACGCCAAGATTTTGGTGCGTCAGCCGGCGCCGGGTTCGAAAGGACTACTCGGCGTCGTCGATCAGCGCGCGCACGCACTGCACCGCGGCCTGGATCGTCGGAGCGAAGTCGCGATCCTCCGCGAGCATCCGCAGCCAGATCCCGTCGCCGAGCGAGAGAAGCACGTCGACGACCGCCTCCGCCTCCGCGCTGAGGTGCAGCACGCCCTCGGCCTCCTTGGTGCGCAGCAGCTCGGCCACCTGCGCGCGCGAGCGCCGCAGGAGCTCGGCGAACTCGGCGGCGATGTCGCCGTGGCGCCGTGACAGGACGAACAGCTCGAAGACGAGCGTGACGAAGCCCGGATCGTTTTCGACGACGTCCTCGAGGCTCGCGACAAGGACCGCGATGAAGTCGTCGGCGGTCTGCGCCTGCGCAAGCTGCGTATCGAGCGCCCGCAGCCGCACGTCGCAGTCGCGACGCACGACTTCCACGAGCAGCCGCTCCTTCGTCCCGAAGTAGTAATGCAGCAGCCCACGAGACACGCCCGCGGCGCGCGCGACCTGCTCGAACGTCGACCCTGCGGTGCCGAGCTCGGCGACCGAGGTGCGCATCGCGTCGACGATGCGAGCAGCCTTGTCCCCGCTGAGCTGACGTTGCTCGCTGCTTGACGGCGCCTGCATGGCGCTCCTGAGCCTAGCGGTCCGTCCTGTAAGTCCGTGCGTGTCTGGCCTGCCGTGGCTGCCCGGCCAGCAACGGCGAGGGCGCCCGATCGGACGCCCTCGGGACACGATCTGCGCAAACGCGCGCGCTCAGCTGGCGGGTGCTTGCTCCGGCACGGCGGCGGGCGCCGTGTTGGACGTGTAGTCGAACTCCTCCTCGGCGCCGAACAGCGCGTCGAGCACCTTGTTGCGCAGCCCCTCGCTGACGGCGAGGGCGATCCCGCCGCCGAGGATCGCCACGAGCAGGATGCGGCCGAAGCCACCCTTGCGCTTCTTGGCCTTCGGCTTAGTGTGCTTGGGCGCCTCGCGCAGCGCCGCGCTCGCATCACGCAGGGCGTCGGCTGAGCGCTTCAGCTCCTTGTGCAGCCGCTTGTCGTCCATCAGGACCTTCGTCGGCGTCGTCGCGCCGCCGGTGGTCCCACCGGTCGTCGACGTCGTCGTGGAGGTGTACTCGAACTCCTCCTCGGCGCCGAACAGCGCGTCGAGCACCTTCTTGCGCAGGCCCTCGGAGGCGGCGAGCGCGCGCTTGGCCGGCGTGCTCTGCGCGGCCTTGCGCTCCGCCGCGTCGGCCTGCGCCAGCGCCTTGTCGAGCAGGCGCTCGGCCCACGCGAACTCGAGCGCGAGCATGGCGAGCCCGACGGGGATCACCGCCAGGGCGGGTCCGGGCAGCAGAAGCATCGCTATCCCGGCGAGCACCACCGTGAA
>DASVPU010000181.1:0-10361 GCA_036389475.1 Solirubrobacteraceae bacterium | reverse complement strand
CAACCGGCTCGACCCGAACGTCGAGTACGTGCCCGTCCGGCTCGGCGACCTGAGCCCCCAGACCCAGTGGGTCGTCGAGCGCAGCGGCGTCGACGAGCCGCGCTTCCTGCCCCACGTGCTGCTCCGCGTCCGCGACGTGATGCGCACGAGCTTCCCGATCGCCAACGTCACCGATCCGGTCCGCACCGTCGGGCTGCTCATGGCGCCGAAGGACATCGTGCCGATCGTCGACGACGACGGCGTCCTGCGCGGGGTGCTGACCGAGCGCGCGCTCGCGCGGCGCTACATCCGCGAGTCCCGCGAGGCCTCGCGGCTCGACGTCCCGACGCCGCTGCGCTCGATCGTCGACGTGCTCGAGGGCGAGCTCGTCGCCGGCGAGCCGGAACGCGAGGTCGAGGGCCGCGTCTGGGTGCAGGCGATGCACTCGAGCTCGCCGAGCAAGGTCAGGCCCGGCGACGTCGTCGTCGGCGACCGGCCCAACGCCCAGCGAGATGCGCTGCGCAAGGGGATCTCGCTGCTCGTGCTGAGCAACGCCGTCGCCGCGCAGGACGAGATCCTCGAGCTGGCCGGCGAAGCCGGCGCGGCGGTCGTGCGCTCCCAGCTGGACAGCTACGTCACGAGCCGCATGATCACGCTGTCGGAGCCCTGCCGCGCGTTCGCCGACGGCGATCCGCTGACGGTCGACCTCGACGACCTCGTCAGCGACGTCGCCGAGCAGATCAAGGACGTGCATTACCGCGCCGCCGTCGCGATCGACCACGGCGGCCGGCCGCTCGGGCTCGTCACGCGCTCGGATCTCGTCAATCCTGCCCCGCGCCGCGTGCTGCTCGTCGACCACGGGGAACGCGCGCAGAGCGTGCCCGGAATCGAGGAGGCCGAGATCGTCGAGATCCTCGACCACCACCACATCGGTTCGATCGAGACCAAGCACCCGGTCAGGGCGATCTTCGACCCCGTCGGCTCGACCTCGACGCTCGTCATCGAGCGCTTCCGTCAGGCCGGCGCCGAGCCGACGCCGTCGACGGCGACGATGCTGCTCGGGGCGATCGCATCCGACACGGTGCTGCTGACGTCGCCGACGACGACCGAGCGCGACCGCGTCGCGACCGCCTACCTGGAGTCGCTGCTGGCGCTGGACGCAGACGAGTTCGGCCGCGAGATGTTCGAGCGCAGTTCAGACGTGGAGGGCGTCGGAGCCGGCGACCTCGTGACGCGCGACCTGAAGGAGTACGAGCTCGACGGCGGCCGGACGCTCAGCGTCGCGCAGATCGAGACGGTCGGCCGCGCGGTCTTCGAGCGCAGCGACGAGCTGCTGTCCGCGATCGAGAAGCAGCGCGCCCGCGGCGAACAGGTTCTGTTCGCGCTCATGCTCACCGACATCCTCGCCGGCGACACGCTGCTGCTCGTCGCCGGTGCCGGCAAGATCGCCGAGCGCGCGTTCGGCAAGCAGCTCGTGGACGGGGCGATCGAGCTGCCTGGCGTGATGAGCCGCAAGAAGCAGGTGGCTCCGGGGCTGCTCGCCGCGGCCGGCGCGGCCTGACGCAGCAGACGGCGGCGCTCATGCTCGTCGGGGCTTGATCAGTGGCAGTTGGCGCTGCCTGAATCGTTGAACGACTTGCCCGCCTCGGGCAGGAACTTCCATTCGTAGCTCGTCGCTCTCAGGGTGAGCTCGAGGACGCCGAAGGTCTTCGTCGCGGCGCCCCGGTTGGCCGCGGGCGGCGATCCCAGGGAGTCTTCCGTGCTCTCGAGGTTCACGCCGCCGGAGCCGACGACGAACTGCGCGATGCCCCTGGTGAGATCGAGCGTTCCATCCGGGCTCTGGGGCCTGAAGCGCTCGTAGTTGTGGACGTGCCCGTTGAGGACGATGTCTGCGCCGGCGGCGTACAGGTCCTCCCAGAACGGCCGCGACGCCGTTGACACGCCGGCCGGCTTGGACGAGAACAAGGGGTGATGCCACAGCGCGATGGTGCAAGCCGTGCGGTGGGCGGCCAGGTCGGCTCGCAACCATTGCTCCTGGGGTGAGCCCGCCGCGCACGAGACCCACGGGCATCCCGTGGCGCTCGCGTTGTTCGTGTTCAGCGAGACGACGTGCCAGCCGCCGATATCGAAGCTGTAGTAGCCGCTCGTCGGATCGCCGGCCGCGCCGCCGAAGTACCCGAAATAGCCGCCGGCGGCCTCGTCGCACTTGTATTCGTGGTTTCCCGTGGCGGGATGCATGATGGATTTGGCTCGCCCCCATGACGGATCGAACGAGCCGGCGAAGTCGGCCGCAGTTGCGCAGTCGTACTGCGCGTCGCCGAGCGTCAGGACGTCGCTGTATCCCTTGCCGACGAACAGATCCGACGTCGCCATCTGCCGGCAGTTGCCCGACAGGCCCAAGCCGCCGTTGAAGAACGGGTCGTCGGGCGAGCAGGCGATGTCGCCGGCGGCGACGATCCTGCGAACCCCGGTGTTGTCCACCCTGACCGAGACAGCGGGATTCGACGTCGTGGTGTTCCGAGCGCCGTCGCGCGCGAGCGCTGTGATCGTGTGGCGGCCGGTGCTCAGCGTCGCCGTGTTCCACGTCGTCGAGTAGGGCGCGCTCGTGTCTTCCGTGCCCAGATCCTTGCCGTCGACGCGGAACTGGACCCCGCTCACGCCGACGTCGTCGCGCGCCGTGGCCGTTAACTCCACCGCCGTTCCGCTCACCGTGGCGTCGGTTGCGGGCGACGAGATCGAGATGGTTGGTGGCGCGCTGTCCACGGTGACGGCAACGCCAGGATCGGATGTCGCCGTGTTCCCGGCGGCGTCCCGAGCGACGGCGGTGATCGTGTGGCGACCGCTGCGTGTGGCCCTCGCGTCCCACGTCGTCGAGTACGGCGCGCTTGTGTCCTCTACGCCGAGATCCTTACCATCCAGCCGGAATTGGACACCGCTGACGCCGACGTTGTCGCTCGCCTCGGCGACCATCGAGACCGGTGCTGCGCCGAGCATCGCGGCGCTCGCGGGCGCCGTCACCGACACCGCCGGTGGCGTTCTGTCCCCCGCCGCCGGCGGCGGCGGCGCGGGAGGCGGCTGTTGCGGCGGCGGCGGCGCGAGCGGGGCGAGAACGACGAAGCGCAGCCCGACCACCGTCGGGCCGGACACGACGCGTACGAAACGCACGCCGCGTGCGATCTTCGGCACCGCTGCGCCGATCGTCAGCTCACCCTTGGCGTTCGGCCGCTGTCTCGCGACCTTCGCGCCGCCGAGGCGCACCTCGAGGGTCGAGCGGCTGGAGAACCCGAACGCCTTGACGGTGAACCTGTCGCCCGGGCGGGCTCTGGCCGGATCGAGCACGACGCGCTGCCCGCCCGAGAGGGCCACCATCGTCGACGGCGCCCGCCGCGCGCGGGCAAAGGACAGCACGGTCGAGATCGAGCGACCGCCGGCTTGGACGCGCAGCGCGTGACGCCCCGGCCGGGCGGTGCTGGGCACGGCCACGTTCACCGTCGCGCGGCCGCTGGAACCGACGCCGAAGCCGATCGGCCGTGCTCCAGCCAGGGTCGCGATGCCTTTGGCTCGCGGCTGAAAGCCGCTGATGTCGAGTCGCAGCGACGCGCCCGGCCACGGGATCGCCGGCGTTGCGCTCACCGTTGCGGCGCCGGCTGCCGCGGGAACGGTCAGAACAGCGATCAGCGCCGAGAACAGTGAGAGGCTCTGTCTTGTCTTGATCACACCACGTTCCCGATCGCGCGTCCGAGCGCGACGGCGATTGGTTCGTCGTCAGGCTAGGTCGTGGGCGATCGATCCGTGCTGCACCTTCGTGTAGGTGCTTGCCGCGGAGCCGCGGAGCCGCGGGCGCTGGCGACGGCCCGATCGCGCGTGCGCTGCTCAGTGGCAGGTCGCGATGCCGCTGTCGGCGACGGGAGTCTGGCCGGCGGCGGTGACGAACCGCCAGTCGTAGCCCGTCGACTTCAGCGTGAGCTCCAGGACGCCGAACGTCTGCGTACCGAAAGCGCTGTTGAGCGCCGGCGGCGAGCCGATGACCACGGTGCTCTCGAGGCTGTGCCCGCCGGTGCCGACGACGAACTCCCTGATCCCGGCGGAATCGGCCGTTCCATCCGGGCGCTGCGGGTTGAAGCGCTCGTAGTTGTGGACATGTCCGTTGAGGACGACGTCCGCGCCGAAATCCTGCAGCGCATTCCAGAATGACCGCGTCACCGCCGCCACGCCCGCCGGCTTGGAGGAGAACAGCGGGTGATGCCAGTACGCGAGCGTGCACGCCGCCGGGTGCGCGGCGAGATCCGCGCGCAGCCACTGCTCTTGGGCAGAGCCGGTCGCGCATGAGACGATGGGGCAGCCTGCGGAGTTCGCATCGGTCGAGTTCAGCGCGATCACGTGCCAGGCGCCGATGTCGAAGCTGTAGTAGCCCTTGCTCGGATCGCCGGCTGCCGCCCCGAAGTACCCGAAGTAGTTCGAGGCAACGGGGCAGGTGGCGGGACGGGTCGTCGAGTAGTACTCGTGGTTGCCGGCGGCCGGATGGATGATGCCCTTCACCCGGCCCCAGGTCAGATCGAACGACCCGTTGAATTCCGCCGCCGTGTTGCATTCGTACTGCGTGTCGCCGAGCGTCAGGACGTCGCTGTAGCCCTTGCCGAAGATGAGGTCTGACGTCGCCTTCTGCCGGCAGTGGCCGCCCGGCGTGCCGTTGCCGCCGTTCCAGTCCGGGTCGCTGGTCGAGCATGCGATGTCGCCGGCGGCCGCGATGACGCGCGTGTTGGCCACGGTGACGGAGACCTCGCTCGAAGTCGCGGTGTTGGCGGCGCTGTCGCGAGCGACCGCGCTGAGCTTGTGGGGCCCCTGGCTGACGGGGGTCGTGTCCCACGTCGTCGAGTAGGGCGCGCTGGCGTCCTCGGCGCCGAGGGCATTGCCGTCGAGGCGGAACTGCACGGCGCTGATGCCGGAGTCGTCGCTCGCGCTGGCGGTCACCGCGACCGCGGCTCCGCTGACGGCGCCGGCCGCGGGCGCCGTGATCGACACGGTCGGGGGCGTGTTGTCCACCGTGACCGCAACGGAGCTCGACTCGGCGGTGTTTCCCGCGGCGTCGCCGGCGACCGCGGTGAGCGAGTGGCTGCCGGCGCTCGCAGTCGTCGTGTTCCAGGTCGTCGAGTACGGAGCGCTTGTGTCCGGGGCGCCGACGTCCCTGCCGTCAAGACGAAACTGGACGGCGCTCACGCCGACGTTGTCGCTCGCCGAAGCAACCACCGCGACCGAGGCTCCGCTGAGCGCCCTGCCGCTCTCAGGTGCCGTGACCGCCACCGTCGGTGGCGTTCTGTCCGCGGGCGGCGCCGGCGGCGGCGCGGGCGGCGGGGGTGGCGGCGGCGGCGCAGCGAGCGCGGGCAGCACGACAAAGCGCAGAGCCACGATGGTCCGTCCGGATACGACGCGCACCACGCGCGCGCCGGATCCTGTGCGCGGCACCGATCCGACGATCGTGAGCTCGCCGTTGGAGTTCGGCCGCTTGCTCGCCAGCCTCCTGTCACCGAACCGCACGTCGACGGTCGACCGGCGAGAGAAGCCGCTCGCCCTGAGGCTGAACCTCGTGCCGGGACGGCCGGTCGCCGGATCGAGCAGTACGCGCTGCCCGCCAGATAAGGCCACCATCGTCGATGACGCGCGGCGCGCGCCGACGACGAACAGCGCCGTGGAGATCGAACGCGTGCCGAGCCGGACGCGCAGGGCATGTCGCCCTGCACTCACCCTGTCCGGCACCCGCACGGTGACGCGTGCGCGTCCGCGCAGATCGGCGCGGACCTTGACGGCTCGGGTGCCCGTAAGGCTCGCAACGCCCTGGGCTCGCGGCTCGAAGCCGCTGATGTCGAGTCGCACCGACGCGCCCGGCCACGGGTTCGCCGGCGTCGCGCCCACCGAAGCGGCACTCGCGCAGACGGGAATGCACAGCAGGCCGATCAGCACCGCGAGCAGCGCCGAGAACAGCGAAAGGTTCCGTTTTGCTGCGATCACCACACGTCCCAATCGCGCTTCCGAGCGCAACCGCGGTGGTCAGGCTAGCAACCAACGGGGTTGCTGCAGCCGACGAGAGGCTGATCAGGGTGCGTATCCTGCGCGGTCGCACGTGTCTGCCTCTCCCGTGAAGATCGCGATCGTCGGCGGCGGCTACGGGGCCAAGATCCCGTTGCCGGTCTACGGCGAGCTTGAGGAGTTCGAGCCCGTCGCGGTCTGGACGCGGCGCTCCGAGCGGGCGCAGGACCTTGCCGAGCAGCACGGCTTGGAGCTGGCCACCTCCGACCTTGACGAGCTGCTCGACCACCCCGGCCTCGAGGCGGTCCACGTGGCCAGCCCTGTGTCGCTGCACGCCGAGATGGCGATCGCCGCCGCGCGCACGGGCCTGCATGTGCTCTGCGAGAAGCCGCTCGCGGCGAACCTGAAGGAGGCACGCGAGGTCGTCGCGGCGGTTCGCGAGGCCGGTGTCATCGGCGCCGTCAACTACGGCCGGCGCCTGCAACAGACGCGCGCGCGGCTGCTTGAGCTGATCGAGGAGGTCGTCGGCCAGCCGCGGATGATCTCGATCTCGCTCGTTCACGCAGACCACGCAGAGGCCGGCTCGCGCCCGTTCACCTGGGTGCAGGACGCGGCGATGGGTGGCGGGCGCCTGCAGGCCTACGGCGTCCACGACCTCGACCTCGTGCTCGCGGCCTTCGGAGACGTCGAGGCGGTCGCGGCCGCAACGGCCGTCGGCGTCGGCGAGCGCGAAGCCGAGGACGGCGAGCCGCACGCCGTCACGGCCGAGGACGCCTACGCGATCATCATGCGCCTGCCGGGCGGCGGCCTCGTGCAGGTGAGCCTGACCTCAACCGCACGGCACAAGCAGGGCGACACGATCGAGATCTACGGCGCCGGCGGCACCGTCCGGCTCGATGCCGACAAGCGCCTGTGGTGGGGCCGCGCCGGCGAGGAGCTGAGGGCCGAGGGCCCGCTGGCGGCGACCTCCAAGGACGCCTTCGCGCAGGTCGCGCGCAACTTCCACGCCGCTATCCGCGAGGGCGCGGCGCCGGACCCCTCGCTCGAGGAGGCCCTGCGCGTGCAGGCGCTCCTCGACGCGGTGCGCAGAGCGGACCGCGAGCGGCGCTGGGTGACGCCGGAGCCGGCCCCCTAATGGTGCGGACTTCCAGGACGAACCACTAAATGGCCCGAGCCGTCACCCTCGTACGCCACGGGCAGACGGAAAGCTCCAAGGGCATGATCTACTCGGGGCGTCGCGACATCCCGCTCACCGAGTTCGGGCGCGAGCAGGCGCGCCGCGCCGCCGAGCAGCTCGCCGGCGCCGGGATCGACGCCGTCTACACGAGCCCGCTCGTCCGCGCCCGCGACACCGCCGCGGCGATCGCTGGGGTCACGAGCGCGCCGCTGACCGTCGAGCCGCGCCTGATCGAGGTCGACTATGGCCCATTCGAGGGTCTCGATCGCCCGGCCGCACGGGCGAAGCTCGGCAATGCGTTCGTCGACTGGCGCGCCGACCCGTTCGGCAAGACGGTGCCCGGCAGCGAGCCGCTCGCAGCCGCCCTGGAGCGCGCGCGCGCGGCGACAGCCGATGCGCTCGAGGCCCATGACCATCCCGTGCTCGTCGCCCACCAGGGCATCCTGCGGATCGTCCTCATCGCGCTCGGCCAGCTGGCGCCGCAGGAGTACTTCACGAGAGGCTTGCAGGAGGCCGAGCCGGTGGTCATCGACGCCCCGGCGGTCGTGTTGGCTTGAGCGCGCCCAAGCGTCCATCGACCTCACAGCGCGCGCGCCCGCGCCGCCTCGACCTCCGCCCGCACGATGCACCCCACCACGTGGTCGTTGACGATCCCGCACGCCTGCATCAGCGCGTACGCGGTGGTCGGGCCGACAAAGCGAAAGCCGCGGCGCTTGAGCTCGCGAGCCATCGCCCGCGACTCGGCGGTGCTCGCCGGCATCTCCTGGAGGGTCTTCGGCGGCGGCCCGGCCGCCGCGGGAGCGAAGGACCACAGCAGGTTCGACAGGCTCTCCCCCGCATCGTGCAGCGCGACCGTCGCGCGAGCATTGGCGATCGTCGCCTCGATCTTCGCGCGGTTGCGAACGATGCCGGCGTCGCCCATCAGGCGTTCGACGTCCGCGCTGTCGAAGCGCGCAATCCGCGCGGCGTCGAATCCCTCGAACAGCTCGCGAAAGCGTTCGCGCTTGCGCAGGATCGTCAGCCATGACAAGCCGGACTGAAAGCCCTCGAGGCATAGCTTCTCCAGCAGCCGGTGCTCGTCGCGGACGGGGCGGCCCCACTCCTCGTCGTGGTAGGCGATGTAGAGCGGGTCGGTGGTCGGCCAGCAGCGCTTCAGGGCCACGATCATCAGCCCGAAACCCGCTGCGCCTCGACCGGTCCCGCCAAGCTCATCGCTGCGGCGGACGCCAGCCGTTTCACTCGCCCTCCTCCCGCTCGCCGCCAAGCGCGCGAGGCTCGTAGCCCGGACAGCTCAGGACCGGCAGCCGCGGATAGCGCGGGTAGCGATCGTCCTCGCGCGAGCGCTGGCACAGCGAGAACGTCGAGCCACGGGTAGTGCGTACCACCCGCTGGTGGCGGCAGCTGTCGCACAGCCCCACAGGTGGACCCGGCATCGGCGCTCAGGCTACCGGCGCGGCGTCGTGCCATCGCGGGCGCGCCACCATGTTCAAGGTGATTGCCCAAGCAACTACAATGCCCCCGTGGCCACGTTCATCCGACTGCTCGCGTTCCTGCGCCCCTACAAGCGCGGCATCTGGCTGTCGGGATTCCTGTCAGCGCTGGCGATGGCAGGGACGGTCGCGATCCCCGCGCTCACGGGCGCTGCGATCAACGCGATCGAAGCGCACGACCGCGACAGGCTCAAGCTGCTCGCGGTCCTCGTCGTCGCCGCCGGCACCGTGCGCCTGGCACTGACGATCGCCCGCCGGCTCGTCGCGGGGATCGTGTCGCTCGGCGTCGAGCTCGACTTGCGAGACCGCGTCTACGAGCACCTGCTCGCGCTCGAGCTCGGCTTCTTCGACCATCAGCAGACGGGACAGCTCATGTCGCGCGCAACGGTCGACCTGCAGGCCGTGCGCTTCTTCCTCGGCTATGGCCTGGTGCTCATCTCGCAGGCCGCGCTGACGCTCCTGTTCGCCGCGATCGCGATGGCCGTCATCGACCCGCTGCTCGCGCTCATCGCGCTCTCCCCCGTGCCGTTCGTCGTCTGGATCGCCCAGCGCTACGGGCGCCAGGCGCGGCCTGCGCTGCAGGAGGTCCAGCAGCGGATCGCCGAGCTGACCGCCGACGTCGAGGAGAACGTCAGCGGCGTGCGCGTCGTCAAGGCCTTCGCTCGGGAGGAGCGCCAGCTCACCCGCTTCACCGACAGCGTCTGGCGCGTCTTCGAGCAGTCGATGATCTCCACGCGCCTGCGCGCGTTCTACAACCCGTTCATCGGCTTCCTGCCCCAGCTCGGCCTCGTGCTGCTGCTGCTGTTCGGCGGCAAGGCCGTCATCGACGGGCGGCTGAGCCTCGGTGAGTTCACCGCGTTCTACACCTACCTGCTCGTGCTGCTCGGTCCGATGCGCACGCTCGGGATGCTGCTGGGGATGTCCCAGCGCGCGACCGCGTCGGGGGCCCGGCTGTTCGAGCTGCTCGACCGCGAGCCGCAGATCGTGCCTGCGCCCGGCGCCGGACCCCTGCCGCCGGGGTCGGGGCGCGTCGAGCTGCGCCACGCGAGCCTCACGTATCAGGACGCCGCCGAGCCGGCGCTTGACGACGTGACGCTCACCGTCCCAGCCGGCACGACGCTGGCGCTCGTCGGAGCGACCGGCTCGGGCAAGACGACGCTCGTCCAGCTCATCTCGCGCCTGTACGAGCCGACGGCCGGCGAGGTGCTCCTCGACGGCGTCGACGTGCGGACGGTCCACCCGCGCGCGCTGCGCCGCGAGATCGCGGTCGTCACCGACGATCCCTTCCTGTTCAGCGACTCCGTGCACGACAACATCGCCTACGCGCGCCGCGACAGCGCGACCCGCGAAGAGGTCGTCGCCGCCGCCAAGCGCGCGCAGGCGCATGAGTTCATCGAGCAGCTGCCCGACGGATACGACACCAAGGTGGGTGAGCGCGGCCTGACGCTCAGCGGCGGCCAGCGCCAGCGCATCGCGATAGCCCGCGCGCTGCTCGCCAACCCGCGGATCCTCATCCTCGACGACGCGACCTCGTCGGTCGACGCCTCGACCGAGCAGCAGATCAAGCGTGGCCTCGCCGAGGTCATGGCCGGGCGCACGACGTTCGTCATCGCCCACCGGCTCTCGACGATCAGGCTCGCGGACGAGATCGCCGTGCTCGAGCACGGCCGTCTGCTCGACCACGGCACGCA
>DASVPU010000180.1:0-9424 GCA_036389475.1 Solirubrobacteraceae bacterium | reverse complement strand
GCGCTTCGGACCGCAGATGAAGGAGTCGATCAAGGCCTTCTGGGCTCCCGGCCTGTTCTGGGAGGAGCTCGACTGGGCGTACACGGGCGTCATCGACGGCCACGACATTCGCGCGCTGCGGATCGCGCTGCGCAGTGCGCTGGCGGCCGAGCGGCCGGTCGTCGTCCATGTCGCGACGGTCAAGGGCAAGGGCTTCGCGCCCTCCGAGCAGGGCGGCCTGGAGGGGATGGAGCGCTGGCATGCGGCGAAGCCGAACTCGATCGCCGATGGCGCGCCGGCGCCGCCGCCGGCGCTTGGCAGGCCGGCGCCGCCCGCGCCGCCGCCGCTGTACACGACCGTCTTCGGCAACGCACTCGTCGCCGAGTGCCGCCGCGACCGTCGCGTCGTCGCCATCACCGCCGCGATGAACACGGGGACCGGGCTGGACATCCTGCAGAAGGCGATGCCCGAGCGCTACTTCGACGTCGGCATCGCAGAGCAGCAGGCGATCCTGTTCGCCTGCGGCCTGGCGCTGGAGGGCGTCAAGCCCGTCGCCGCGATCTACTCGACCTTCCTGCAGCGGGCGTACGACCAGATCATCCACGACGTCTGCCTGCAGAAGCTCAACGTCGTGTTCGCGATGGATCGCGCCGGCCTGGTGGGCGACGACGGGCCGACGCACCATGGCGTCTTCGACATCGCCTACATGCGCGCGCTGCCGAACATGACCCTGATGGCGCCACGCGACGAGGCGATGCTGGTGCACATGCTGCACACAGCGCTCAAGCACGACGGGCCGATCGCCCTGCGCTATCCGCGCGGGGAGGCGATCGGCGTGCCGCTGCCGTCCGAGCCGGTGGAGATCGAGATCGGGACGGGCGAGCTGTTGCGCGAAGGTGACGGGAAGGTCGCGATCGTCGGCTACGGAAGCGGCGTCGCGAAGGCGCTGGAGGCAGCCGACCTGCTGTCCGATCGCGGCTTGGACGTCACGGTTGCCGACGCGCGCTTCGCCAAGCCGATCGATGCCTGGCTCATGGCGCAGCTCGCGGCAGAGCACGAGCTGCTCGTGACCGTCGAGGAGGGCGTGCTCGCCGGCGGCTTCGGCAGTGCGGTCTGGGAGACGCTCAACGACGGGGCGACGCACGATGTGCAGATCCTGCGCGTCGGGCTCCCCGACCGTTTCGTCACGCACGGCACGGTCGCGCTCCTGCACGCGGAGGTCGGCTTCACCGGCCGTCGCATCGCCGAGCGGATCGAGGCCGTCGTCTCCGAGCGGGCGATCGCCGGAACATAAGCGGGCGGGCGCGAAGGCGAGCACCATGTGAAACGACCCGCCGGGGAGGGGCGGGTCGTTTCGGGGGGAGGAGAGACACTGCTATGTGGTTTTTGGGTTCTACTCGGCGGAGCGGTGTTATGGGGCCTTCGGGGTGGCCAAGCTCGCGCCGCATGGACAAGTGTGCTGGTTGACTGGTCAGTCATGAGTGAGAGCGGTCACACAAGCGCCGCAGCGGTCTCGCTGCGGCCGCGTTGCGTCGCACGACGATCGCAGCCGGCAGGGACAGCAGCGGGCCCTCGGTTACCGTTCGCCGTTGCGTGGCTCGCGTTCGTCTCGACACCCTTCTGACCGAGCGAGGCCTGTTCCCGACGCGGTCGCGCGCCGCGGCCTCGGTGATGGCGGGCGAGGTGCGCCTGGGAGGCGATGGCGAGCGCGCCCAGAAGCCGGGCCAGCTCGTCGATCCGCAGGTCGCGGTGGTCGTCGACGAGGCGCCGCGGTTCGTCTCGCGCGGAGGCGTGAAGCTCGCCAACGCCCTGGCCGCGTTCGGCCTGGACGTGACCGGGCGGCGGTGCCTTGACGTCGGCGCGTCGACGGGCGGCTTCACCGACTGCCTGCTGCAGGCGGGAGCCGCGCACGTGGTTGCGCTGGACGTCGCCTATGGAGAGCTTGACTGGCGGCTGCGCAACGACGAGCGCGTGAGCGCGATCGAGCGCCACAATGCCCGCCATCTCGTTGCCGGCGACCTGCCCTACGCCCCCGACCTCGTCGTCGCCGACGTGTCGTTCATCTCGCTGACGAAGATCCTGCCGGCGGTGCTCGCGTGCTGCGCGCCCGAGTACGACGTCCTGGCGATGGTCAAGCCGCAGTTCGAGGTCGGCCGCGCGCGGGTCGGCAAGGGCGGCGTCGTCCGCGAGGCGGCCGACCGTCGCGAGGCACTGCTGCTGGTGGCAGGCGCGGCGCGGGCGCTCGGCGCGTCGGTCCACGGCTTCGCCTCGTCCGGGCTGCCCGGCCCGAAGGGCAACCTCGAGAGCTTCGTCTGGCTCGCCGAGGCCGGACGCGACGGGGAGGTCGGGGACCTGCAGGCCGCCGCGCGCGAGGTCGAGCCGCCGTGAGCGCGGTTGTGAGATCGGTGACCGTCCTGACGCACACGCGCCCGCAACAGGTGGCCGGCGCGCTGGCGCGCCTGATCGAGGCTGCGCGCGCATGCGCTGTGACGTTGCGGTTCGACTCGATGGAGACCACAAAGCACGGACTGTTGCCGGTCGAGGGTCTGATCGTCGTGGACGCCGAGCTCATCGACGACGTCGACCTGTGCGTCGTGCTCGGCGGCGACGGGACGATTCTCAAGGGCCTGCGCCACTACGCCGCCAAGGGCGTACCGGTCTTCGCCGTGAACTTCGGAGAGGTCGGCTTCCTGGCGACGATCGAGCCCGATGAGCTCGACGAATACGGCTTCGAGTGCGCGTTCGCGGGAAAGTTCGACGTGCTGCGGCTGCCTGCGATCTGGTTTGAGTCGACCGGCACGGTGCACCAGGCGATCAACGACATCTCGTTTCAACGCAAGGTCGGCGGGCGCGTCGCGCAGCTGGCCTACGGGGTGGAAGGCGAGGAGGTGGGCTCGGTGCGCTGCGACGGGCTCGTGGTCTGTACGCCGGCCGGCTCGACGGGCTACAACCTCGCCAACGGCGGACCGGTGTTGGCCTGGGGGGTGGAGGGCTTCGGCGTGTCGTTCATCGCGCCGCACTCGCTGACGGCGCGGGCGCTCGTCGTGGCGCCGGGCGACGTGCTGAGCGTGTCCAACCGCGGACGCGAGGCGGTCGACGTCTCCGTCGACGGTCGCCCGGTCTGCGAGATCTCACCCGGCGAAGACCTGCAAACCGGGTTTCACCCGGACGCGACGCTGCTCGCGCAGCTGCCGGGGTCGTCGTTCTACCGGCGGCTGCGGGCGAAGTTCGGGCGGCTGTCGTCGTAGTTGCGTCGAGCCGATCTCTGCTTAAAGCCCTCGAAACCGTCACAACTCGCCGCCGAAGCGCCGCATCCGGCCATGATCCGTCGGGTCGCGCTGGTACACCGTGACCATGCTCAGCGAGCTGCGCGTCCAGAACCTCCTGCTCATCGAGCGAGCCGAGTTGCGGCTCGCGCCCGGACTCAACGTCCTGACCGGCGAGACCGGGGCCGGCAAGACCGTCCTCGCGCACGCGCTGGACCTGTTGCTCGGCGGGCGGGCGAAACCCGGGATCGTCAGGCCGGGCGCGGCGGAGGCCTACGTCGAAGGCGTGTTCGACCTGCCCGACGAGCTTCGTCCAGAGCTCGGCGAGCGCCTGGCCGCCGACGCCGACGAGGTCGTGCTCGCGCGGCGGATCGGGGCCGATGGGCGCACGCGAGCGCTCGTCAACGGTCGTTCGGCCACCGTCACCGACCTGCGAGAGCTGGCTGCGCCGCTGATCGCCTTCTACGGCCAGCACGAGCACCGGCGTCTGACGCTCGCGGCGGCTCAGCTGGAGATCCTCGACCGCTTCTGCGGGAAGGCGCAGCTCGCGCGCCGCGCCAAGGTCGTCGCGGCCCACGCGACCGCGCGCGAGGCCGCGCAGGCGCTGGAGCGGCTGCGCGAGGTCGCCGGCTCGCGCCAGCGAGAGCTTGACCTGCTCGACTTCGAGCTCGCCGAGATCGAGGCCGCCGATCCCAGCGAGGAGGAGGCGCGCGCGTTGCGCGCCGAGCGCGAGCGGCTTCGCCACGTCGAGGCGCTGCGGGGCGCGGCGCTGAGCGCCGCGCAGGCCGCCGTCGGCGACGAGTCGGGGCTGGCCGGCCTGCTCGCCGCCGCGGGCCGCGGTTTGGACGGGGCGCGCGGCATCGACGCCGCGCTGGACTCGATGGCGGAGCGCTGGCGGTCACTGACCTATGAGGTCGGCGAACTGGGCTTGGACCTGCGCCGCTACGCCGAGGAGCTCGACGTCGAGCCCGGCCGCCTCGACGAGCTCGAGGCGCGCCTCGACGTGCTGGAACGGCTCGAGCGAAAGCACGGTGGCTCGATCGAGGCGGTGCTCGCGCACGCCGATCACTGCCGGATGCGCCGCGACGAGCTCGCTCGCGCGGAGCTGCAGATCGAGGCTGCCGGGGCGCAACTCGCCGGTGCCGTCAAGCAGCTTCAGGCGGGCAGCGAGACGTTGCGCAAGGCCCGCGCCGGTGCTGCGCCGAAGCTCGCGGCTGCCGTGCGCGCGCGGCTGGACGAGCTGGCGATGAAGGGCGCGGCGTTTGAGATCGTCCTCCAGGAGCGGGAGCCCGGGCCGGCGGGAGCGGACAACGTCGAGTTCCTGATCGCGCCGAACCCCGGCGTGGCGGCGGGCCCGCTGCGCGAGATCGCCTCCGGCGGCGAGCTGTCGCGCGTGATGCTCGCGCTGATGGGGGTGGCATCGCATGGCAGCACAGCCACGCTCGTGTTCGACGAGGTCGACGCGGGCATCGGCGGTCAGACCGCGCGCGCTGTCGGCGATCAGCTGCGCGAGCTCGCCGCCGGACGCCAGCTGATCTGCATCACCCACCTGCCACAGATCGCCTCGCTCGCCGCGCGCCATTTCTCGATCGCCAAGGACGCCTCGACGACGCCGGCGCAGGCGACCGTCGCCGAGTTGGGCGCGGACGAGGTGGTCTCCGAGCTCGTCCGGATGCTCGGCGCCGAAGACGGCGACGCCGGCGGGGCGGCCCGCCGGCACGCGGAGGAGTTGCTTCGGGCGGCGTAAGCGCAGCCGCCGGTGGTGCGCGCCGCCGCCGCTGGACTACGTGCCGGCCTCGGCCGGCGAGGATTGCGCTTCGTCCTCCGCGTGGGTTGTGATGTGCACCGTCTGCTGCGGATAGGGCATCTCGATTCCCTCGCTGTCGAACGTCTCCTTCAGGCGCTGGCGCAGCATGCGGCTGACGGGGTACTGGTCGGACGGGCGCGTCTTGACGACCAGGCGGATGACGATCGAGTTCGGGCCGAGTTGCTCGACGCCCCAGACCTCCGGCTCCTCCAGGACGTCCTCGCGCTCGTGCCACAGCTCGTCGGCGACGCGCTTGATGACCTCCTTGGCGTGCTCGATGTCGGTGTCGTAGGCGACCTCGACGTCCAGCAGGGCGCGCGACCAGTGCTGGCTCTTGTTGCCGACGCGGCGGATCTCGCCGTTTGGCACGTGCCAGACGGTTCCGTCGACCGAGCGCAGGCGCGTCGTGCGCAGCGATACCGCCTCGACGGTGCCCGAGGTTCCTTGTTCCAGATCGACGATGTCGCCGACGCCGAACTGATCCTCGACGAGGATGAACAGGCCGGAGAGGAAGTCCTTGACGAGCGCCTGGGATCCGAAGCCCAAGGCGATGCCGAGGATTCCGGCGCCCGCCAAGAACGGCGCCAGGTTGAGCCCGATCTCGCCGAGGATGAGCAGGCCGGCGATCGTGAAGATCGCAAAGCTCGCGACGCTGCGCAGCACGCTCGTCAGCGCCGTGATCCGCTGCTCGGCGCGCAGGCTGGTGACGTCGGTCTCCAGCAGCGCGTTGGGCGTGCGGCGGCGCACGGCTCCCAGCCGCTCGCGCACCGCGCTCGAATGCAGCGAGCGCAAGGCACGCTTCACCGTCCGGCCGACGATCCGGTTGACGATGATGGCGCCGACGAGGATCGCTAGGATCTTCAGCGACTTGCCAAGCACTGCGTCTGCGATCACGGCCAGCGAGCCGTCGCCCGTGCGGTCGAGTACCTCACGGCAGAAGAAGCCGGGGTCTTGGCCGCAGACGGAATCCATTCGCGCTGACGAGACCGCTGCAAGCGCTACGAACACGACGCGGACACGCTACCAAGCGGCTGTTCGGGCTCGCGTCGCGCTCTTCGCATCCCGTTAACAAGCGCATCTACACTGGCGCGGTGGCCGTCGCCGTCGCCAGAGGGCTTTCCGGGCCTGCCCGGTTGGGCCGTCGCACCAAGCGCTTGGTGAAGTCGCTGACCCCCGGTGCGATCGTGGTGCTCGACCACCGCGACCTGGATCGCGTATCGGCGGAGGATCTGATCGCGAGCGGCGTGCTCGCCGTGCTGAACTGCAGCCCCTCCTCCACTGGCGCGTATCCGAACATGGGCCCGCTGCTGCTCGTGCAAGCGGGCATCCATCTCGTCGACCTGCCCGACGACACGCTGTTCGGCGCGATCAAGGAGGGCCAGCAGATCACGGTCCGCGGCGGCGACGTCCTGTGCGGCGCCAGGATCGTCGCGACCGGCGCAGTGCAGGAGCCCGCTGCCGTCCGCGCGGCGACCGACGAACGTCGCCGGGAGATCGGCGATGCGCTCGAGGCGTTCGCACAGAACACGATCGAGCACATGCTCGAGGAGCGCGAGCTGCTGTCGGGCCGGATCGATCTGCCGCGCTTCGACACCGACTTTCGCGACCGACCGGCGCTCATCGTCGTGCGCGGCGTCGACCACCACAAGGACCTGAGGATGCTGCGCCCGTACATCCGCGACGTCAAGCCGGCGATCCTCGCGGTCGACGGCGGCGCGAACGCGATCCTCGAGGAGGGCTTCAAGCCCGACATGATCGTCGGCGACATGGACTCCGCGACCGAGGACGCGCTGCGCTGCGGAGCCGAGCTCGTCGTCCACGCCTACCCTGGCGGTCGCGCGCCGGGACGCGACCGCTTGGAGGCGCTCGACCTGCCCTACAAGCTCCTCCCGGCGCCCGGCACGAGCCAGGACATCGCGATGCTGATCGCCGCGGAGAAGGGCGCGCAGCTGATCGTCTCGGTCGGCTCGCAGTTCAACCTCGTCGAGTTCCTCGACAAGAACCGCCGCGGGATGGCATCGACGTTCCTCACCCGTCTGCGCCTCGGCGAGATCCTCGTCGACGCCAAAGGCGTGAGCCGCCTGTATCAGCCCCGGCCGGGCATCAGGCCGCTGGTGCTCGTCACCTTCGCCGGCCTGCTGTGCCTGCTCGCGATCGTCCTGCTGACGCCCGCGCTGCGCGACGTCGCCGACCTGCTGTGGCTCAAGCTCGAAGTCGTCATCGGGATCGAATAGCCCTATCTTCGACGTCCGCTATCACGCCCTATCGCTCGCGGGAGTCTTCATCGCGCTCGTCGTCGGGCTCCTGCTCGGGGTCGCGATCGGCGACAAGGAGCTCGTCTCGTCGGCTCGCAACGACGTGCGCAAGTCCCTGCGCCGCGACGTCGTTCGCGCCAACAACGACCGCGACGCCGCGCGCTTCTCACTCGACGAGCAGCAGCAGTACGTCGAGGCCGCCTATCCGATCCTCACCGGCGGCCAGCTGCGCGGGCGAACGATCGGGCTCGTGCTGCTGGGCGAGAACAAGGATCTGCCGGCCATCGTCGACAAGGCCCTGGAGCCGACCGGGGCGGACCTCAAGGTCGTCGCCACCGTGAGCGACACGGTCGACCTCGGAAAGCTCGCGGTCCTGGCACGCGGCTTGCGCTACGAGCGGCTCGCGCAGGCCCCGAGCCTGCTCGACGACCTCGGCAAGCGCATCGGGATCCAGGTCGTCAAGGGCGGAAAGCTCATCAACGCCATGCGCGCGCAGCTGATGCGCTCGACCAGCGGCCAGTTCGGCGGGCTCGACGGCGTCATCGTCATGCGCTCTCCGTCCGACGCCCCGGCGGGCGACCAGCAGGCGCTGGAGCGCCGGGACGCGCTGTATGACGGGATCGCCCGCGGGCTCGCGCAGACCGGCGTCAGCGCCGTCGGGATCGAGACGCGCGACACCCAGCCCTCGCAGGTCAGCTGGTACCGCGACCGCGGCTTGTCGAGCGTCGACAACATCGACGAGTCCGCGGGCCGCGCGGCGCTCGTCTTCGTGCTCGCCGGATCCGACGGCGCGTACGGCCGCCGCGACAGCGCTCAGGCACTGCTGCCGCCGGTGATCGGGCGCGTGCCGCGGCGCTGATGGGCCGGCCGGCACACCTCCTCGCGCATCCTTTCGTCCGGGATCGTCGCTAGGTTGCCATCGGTGCACGCCCTGCCGTTCGTCTTCTCGCTGCTCGCCGCGGCGGCTCTCACACCGCTGGTGCTCAAGCGACTCGCCAGCGCCGGCGTCACTCGCGAGAACTATCGCGGGCGTCAGCTTCCGGTCCCGCTCGGCGTCGTCATCGTGCCCGCGGCGCTGTTCGCCCTCGTACCGCTGACCCTGCTGGACCGCTTCGGCCATGTCGACGTCTACCCCGAGAGCTTCACGCTGGCGATGCTGTTCATTCCGGGCGTCGCGCTGCTGGGCTTCATCGACGACGTGCTGTCGGGCTCCGGGCGCGGGTGGCGCGGTCACGGCAAGGACGTCCTCTCGGGCGGCCTCTCCACCGGCGTCATCAAGGCCGTGGGCACGCTCGGGCTTGCGCTCTTCGTCGCCCGCTTCCTGAGCGTCTCCGACGGCGAGTTCCTGCTTGCTGTGGCGCTGCTGGTGCTGGCGACGAACACCGCGAACCTGCTGGACCTGCGGCCGGGCCGCGCGGTCAAGGCGTTTGTCCTACTCGGCATCGGCCTGACGCTGAGCACGCAGGTAACGGAGGCCCCTGCCGCGCTGGGCATCTTCGCCGCTCCGGTCCTGATCGCGGGCTTCTTCGACTTGCGCGAGAAGGCGATGCTCGGCGACGCCGGCTCCAACGCCATCGGCGGGATGGCGGGGCTGTGGATGGTGCTCTCGCTCGACACCAACGGGCAGCTGATCGCGCTCGTCGTACTGCTGGCGCTGAACATCTTCGGCGAGTTTCGGTCAATTTCCGCGGTCATCGAAAAAGCTCCGGGACTGCGTCACCTAGACTCGATCGGGAGGACCAAGTGACGCCGACCCGTCCAAAGACCCGGTTCATCTTCATCACCGGCGGCGTCGTCTCGTCGCTTGGCAAGGGCATCGCCGCCGCGTCGATCGGGCGCCTGCTCGTCGCCCGCGGGCTGTCGGTCGCGCTGCAGAAGTTCGATCCGTACATCAACGTCGATCCCGGCACGATGTCGCCCTACCAGCACGGCGAGGTCTTCGTCACCGAGGACGGCGCCGAAACCGACCTCGACCTCGGCCATTACGAGCGCTACACCGACGCGAACACCTCGCGGGCGTCGAACGTCACGGCCGGCGGGATCTACAACACCGTCATCCGCCGCGAGCGCCGCGGCGACTACCTCGGCGGCACCGTGCAGGTCGTGCCGCACATCAC
>DASVPU010000179.1:0-2633 GCA_036389475.1 Solirubrobacteraceae bacterium | reverse complement strand
CGGTTAGCGCGTAGAGACGCGAGCGGGGATCGACGCAGGCGAGACCCGTAGGGGCGAGCCGTAGTTGATCTCCGCTCGCGTGCGCGGTTCTGTCGGGGGTCCCCCTCACGGTCCTGGTTGCTGACGCCATGACCGATTTTGAGAAGGGACCCCCGGGGGATGCTCACAGAGGAGGACGATGTGGAGATCAACGCGCTGCATGCGCGAGGCTGGTCTGTGTCTGCGATCAGCCGGCACACGGGCCGGGATCGCAAGACGGTCAGCAAATACTTGGCGGCGCCGCGGCCGGCGCGTGTGGCGGCCGTGAGCTGCCTTGAGCCCTACCGCGCGTACATCGCGGCGCGCTTTGACGACGACGCGCATCTGGAAGCGACGGTGCTGCATCGCGAGCTCGTCGACGCCGGCTTCGAGCGCGCGTACACGACGCTGGTCGGCGAGCTGCGCCGCTTGGAACTGCGGCCGGTGTGCCTGACGTGCGCGCACCGCCGCGGCAACACGGTCACGACCGAGATCGACCATCCGGCGGGCGAGGAGATCCAGTGGGACTGGCTTGAGCTCGCGGCGGAGGATGTGCCGTGGGGCGAGGCCGCCTATGTGCTTGTCGGCGCGCTGTCGCACTCCGGGCGCTTTCGCGGGGTGTTCTGCGAGCAGATGACGTTCGGGCACTTGGCCGCCGCGATGCACCAAGTGCTCGTCGCGCTGGGCGGCAGCGCGCGGGTGTGGCGCACCGATCGGATGGCAACGATCGTGTCGCCGCAGACGGGGCGGATCACGCCGGACGCCGCCGCGCTGGCCAAGCATTACGGCGCGCAGATCGCGGTCTGCCCCGCGCGCCGCGCGCAGCGCAAGGGCGTCGTCGAGAAAGCGATCCAGTACCTCACGCGCAGCTGGTGGCGGACGGCGGCGGTCGCGACACCGGGCGAGGCGCAACGCTCCTTAGACCGATGGAGCGTCGATGTCGCCGACGCTCGCGACAGGCCCGGCGGCAGCGTCGGGCAGCTCGGCGCCGGCGAGCCGCTGCGGGTGCTGCCCGCGGCCGCCTACCCGGCGCAGATCGTCGTCGAGCGCATCGTTTCGCGTGCGGCGCTGACCGCGTTTGAGGGCAACTACTACAGCGTCCCGCCCGTCCACGCCGGGCGCAGCGTCACGGTGACCTGGCGCATCTGCGAGCCGCTGCTGCGGATCGTCGCAGCGCATGGCGAGATCGTTGCCGAGCATCGCCGCGTCGCGGCGGGCGCGGGGCAGACGGTCCGCTCGGCCGAGCACGCCGCGCTGCTTCAGACGGCGGTGCTGGCGGCGTTTACGACCAAGGACGCGTGCCGGCGCAAGCCCAACCTGCCGCCCGGCGACCGATCGCTTCAGGAGCTCGCCAGGTTGCGCGGCATCGACCCCGAGCCCGCCAAGGTGATCTCGCTCGCCGACTACGCCGCGCTCGCCGAGGCGCGGGAGCAGGCGCGATGACCGATCATCGCTACGAAGCCCGCGCCGATGTCGTGGCCGGCGAGTGCGAGCTCGGCGTCGATGGGCAACTGAGCCAACTGGTCACGCTGACGCTCACCGACGCGGGCCCGGTCACCAGGCCCGACGGCACCGACCATGAGCGCCCCGACGTGATCTGCCCGCTGCGGATCAGCGAAGCCAGAGCGCTCGCCGATCGGCTGACCCGGCTCGCCGATCAGGCCCACCACACCCCGAGGCCCAGGCGGTGAGCACTGACACGCTCTATCAGCAGCTACGCGGCCACCTGCACTATCTCAAGCTCCCGGCGGTCGCCGAGCAACTCGCGCCGGCGCTCGAGCGCGCCGAGCGCGACCGGCCCGGCTACACCGAGTTCCTCACCGGGCTGCTCAAGACGGAGGTCGACGCGACCCAGCAACGCCGCCTCACCGGCCGCCTGCGCTTCTCAAAGCTCCCGGCCCGCAAAACCCTCGCGCAGTTCGACCGCGACGCCCAACCATCTCTGGACCCACGGATGATCGACGAGCTCGCGACCCTCAGGTTCATCGAAGAACGCTCCAACGTCCTGCTGATCGGGCCGCCCGGCGTCGGCAAGACACATCTCGCGGTCGCGCTCGGCCACCAAGCCGTCGAAGCGGGCTACCGCGTCTTCTACACCACCGCCGCCGACCTCGTCGCCCGCACCGCGCGCGCCGCCCTGGAAGGACGCTGGCAGACCACGATGCGCTTCTGGAACGGCCCGCAGCTGCTGCTGATCGACGAACTGGGCTACCTCCCGATGCCCGGCCAAGACGCCTCACTGCTCTTTCAGGTCATCAGCCGCCGCTACGAACACGGCTCGTTCGTGCTGACAACCAACCGCGGCATCGCCGACTGGGGACAGATCTTCGAAGACACCACCGTCGCCGCCGCCATCCTCGACCGCCTCCTACACCACGCAACCGTCCTCTCGATCACCGGCGACAGCTACCGCATGCGCCGCCACCGAGACGCCATCGCCTCGCTACGCCCAGCCATCACCGGCCGCCCACAACCTGGGGAATTCCCATCGTCGCACCCGCGGAATTCTCGCCGTCCTTGACATCGCATCGCCAAGCTCGCAAGTACCGGTTCGCGCCTAGAACTAAATGCAGACCCTCCCGTCGTCGATCGCTCCAGGTCGAGCTACAGCGAGG
>DASVPU010000178.1:0-14158 GCA_036389475.1 Solirubrobacteraceae bacterium | reverse complement strand
CGCCGCCGCAAGCACTGGGGATGGGGGTATGAGGACGACGCGTGGTCGGCGGAGCAGCTGCGCGCCGCCGCGCCGGGCCTGGAGCAGCACCTGCGGATCGCGGGCGGCGAGGTCGAGCACGCCGTCGCGCTCGACGACGTCGTGCTGCCGGCGCCGCGCGTCCAGCCGCCCACGACGCTCGAGCCGATCTGCTCCTGCGACGTCCATTCGCGCGCCTCGCACGCCTGGGGAAAGTCCTACTCCGACGTCGTGCGCGGCTTTCGTGGGCGCTTTGACTTTCCGCCCGACCTCGTCGCGCGCCCGCGCGGCGAGCGCGACGTCGAGGCCGTGCTCGAGTGGGCTGCGGGCGCGAACGTCGCCGTCATCCCCTACGGCGGCGGCACGAGCGTCACCGGCGGCGTCCAATGCGAGGTGCCCGAGCGCTTCGACGGGACGGTCTCGCTGGACCTCGTGGCAATGGACCGCGTGTTGCAGATCGACGAGGTCTCGCAGGCGGCGTGCATCCAGGCCGGCGCAATCGGTCCCCTCCTGGAGAAGCAGCTGCGCGCGCTGGACCTGACGCTGCACTTCTACCCGCAGTCCTTCGAGCTGTCGACCCTCGGCGGCTGGATCGCCACCCGCGCCGGCGGCCACATCGCGACGGTCGAGACGCACGTCGACGATCTCGTCGAATCGCTGCGCGCGGTGACGCCGGCCGGCGCGTGGCAGTCGCGGCGCGTTCCCAGCTCGGGCGCCGGCATCTCACCTGACCGGATGCTGCTCGGATCGGAGGGAATCCTCGGCGTCATCACCGAGGCGTGGGTGCGGGTGCGCCCGCGCCCGCAGGCACACTCGCTGGCGGCAGTGCGCTTCGGCGAGTTCACGGATGGAATAGATGCGCTGCGGGCGATCGCGCAGTCGGGCCTGCGGCCGTCCAACAGCCGTCTGATCGACGCCGAGGAGGCGCGCATGACCGGTGCCGCCGACGGCACCGCGGCGCTGCTGGTGCTCGGTTTCGAGGGACCTTCGGACGAGCAGGCGCCCGTCGGCGAGCTGCTGGACCGGGCGCTGTTGCTGTGTGCGCAGGCGGGCGGCGAGTGGGACGAGGGAGCCGTGCGCCGGCCGCGCTGGGAGAACGACAAGAGCGCCGGCGACGCCGTGGGTGCCTGGCGCGCCGCATTCTTCCGCGCCCCCTATCTGCGCGACGCCTTCGTCGCGATGGGAATCCTCTCGGAGACCTTCGAGACCGCGATCACGTGGGATCGCTTCGCCGCGCTGCACGCCGCTGTGTCCGCAGCGGCGATGGACGAGATCGGCCCCGGCGGGCGCATCACCTGCCGCATCTCGCATGTCTATCCAGACGGACCGGCGCCCTACTTCACCGTGCTCGCTCCCGCCCGCCGCGGCGAGGAGCTCGAGCAGTGGGCGCAGATCAAGCAGGCCGCGACGGACGCGCTGCTCGCGGCCGGCGGGACGATCACGCACCACCACGCCGTCGGACGCGATCACCGAAGCTGGTATGACCGCCAGCGCCCGGACATCTTCGCCGCGGCACTGCAAGCGGCCAAGGAGGCGGTCGATCCGGCCGGGCTGCTGAACCCAGGGGTCTTGATCGATTCGGGATAGCCGCTACCCTCGAGAAGCGATGGCCGACACGTCGAAGATCGCCAAAAACCTGCGCGCCTTCCAGATCGGCGTCAACTCGCACGATCGCGAGAACCCGACGCACACCGCCTACGGCATCGGCCTTGCCGCGTTCGACATGGAGCGCCTCGGCTTCGACGAGGGCGAGGAGATCCTCCCGGGGATCACGATCCATGCCGACGGCGGAGTGACCGGCAACTTCCGCGTGCTCTGCGACGGCGACCATCTCGAAGAGAAGGAAGCCGAGGAGGCCGAGGTCGTCGACGCCGTCTCCACCCAGACCGCGATGATCCCGGTCGGCTCCCCGCGCGAGGACGAGTCGCAGGGGAGCGCGTGCCGCGCCGCAGCGTTGTCTGACGACGCTTGGCCCGTGCGGCCAGGACACCCGGCCTAAGCGGCGAGTGGCCCCGCGCCGCGATGGCGCAGGCGTATTGACTCTGCGCTCGCGAGAGCTACCGTCTCAGACGTGCCCGATCAGGACTACGCTGGGCTGGGGCTCCTTCTCTGCACGGTGCTGCTCGTCGTGATGATCGTTCCGGCCCCTGCGCGCTCGCCGCGGCACGAGGCCGGCATGCACCTGATCTTGCTTGGCACGGGCGCGGGGCTGGCGATTCTCGCCGGGGTGCTGGCCCTGGCGCACCTGCCGGTGCACAGCGCAGCGAGCGGCACGTTGGCCTGGTTCACCGTGATGCCGTGCGTGTGGATGGCGCGCGCGCCACTGCCGGCGGAGGGCTATGGCCCCGAGGGCGAAGATGAGGACGACGACGGTGGAGAGCCGTGGCCGCGGTGGCCTGGCACACCGCGGTCGCCCGAGAACCTGCGGCCGCAGTCTGCGCCTTCTGGCCTGGCCGGCGCCGTGGCTTGGGCACGTCCCGCGGCGCTTGCGTCGCCCGCTGCGCACCTGCCTCAGCACGCGGTCGCGCGGCATCAGTCGCCGCCCTGCGCATCCGCTGCACCGGTCGGCATTCCGGCCATACCGGCGAACGCCCTGCCCGCGTGCGGCGCTGAGGAGCCCGCTGTCGGTGCGACACCACCGCGGCGCCTGAAGCCCCGTCCGCGCGACGCGCGCGCCGATCATCGCTCGATCGCCCACCTGCGCGCGGCGCAGCCCTGCACCGGCCGCCGTCGCCGCACGAGCCTGCGCCGTCGGGTGCTCACGCGCTGCCGGACGTGGCTCTGGCCCGCGCCGCCCGAGTGCGTGACGTTCCTGGTGCCCGACCACGAGCACGAGCCGCTGCGGCGGCGGCCCGAAGCCGAGCGGCACCACGCATCCCACGGCGCACCGCTGCGCTGACCGCGCGATTCGGCTAAACGACGGCCGCGGTCGTCGACGATTTGCGGCGCTCAGTCGTCCAGCATCACGCTGATTGCCTCGCCGTCGAAGCAGACGAGGCCGGCGATCTTCATCGCCTCGGCGCGCGGTAGCTCATAGCTGTGGGCGGCGTCGCGGAGCAGCTCGCCGCCGGCGTGCACGTGCCAGTAGATCGCGTCGCCGATGTACGGGTCGGTCGACTGCGTGCTACTCGGCGCGAGGTGGCCGGCCTCGACGTCGGCGCGCGGGATGTAGGCGCGCACCGGCATGCTCGTCTCGAAGACGAGGGTTGGGCGCGCGCTCTGGGCGAGCAGCTCGCCGTTTGCGGTCACGCGGACCGGCCGCGAGCTCCCGTGGACGTCGACGCGGTGGTACGGATCGTTCAGCCAGCCCCTGATCGTCTCGTCCTCGACCATCCACGCGTCGGCGCGGTCGAAGGACAGCGCAGCGAACCCGCGCAGGAAGGAGGCATCCTCCAGCGGCTCGTCGTAGGCCCAGACCGCGTCCGCCCTGACGTCGTCGCCGACGCGGATCGACCAGTAGGACGCGTCCCCCTTGAACGGGCAGTGCGTCTTGGTCTGGGTTCGCTCCAGCAGCTCCTGATCGAAGTCCTCGAGCGGAACGTACGCGACTGGCCGGATGCCGGTCTCGTGCAGGAGGCGGGCGCGGGTAGTGTCGAGGACCGTACGATCGTCGATGACGGCTCTGAGGCGGCGCGGGTCGGCTTGAAAGAGGATCCGGTGCGCCGGGGCCTGCAGCGTGTAGTTCGACTCAGACGGGCGGCCGCCGAGCGGTCCGTTTCCCTGTGTGAGGCTCATTGCTCCACCGCCACCTCGAGTTGCTTGCCGAACGCGCGGTCGAAGAGGTCGACCTCGCGCTGAGCCGCCCAGCGCTCGACGGCCGCGGCGCCGTCGGTCTCGAGCTCGAGCAGGATCTTGCCGTTGGACGCAGCGACGTGGGCGGCGCGCACGCTCTGGTCGCGGCTGCGCTCCAGGTCCTCTGCCAGGCGCAGCAGGATCGACAGACGGTCCAGTCGCTCGGAATCGCCCTCTGCGGCGAGCGGTGCGAGCTCGCCGAAGTCCGGCATGCCCTTGCGGTGGTAGCGCGCCGCCTGAGCGATGAGCGCGACCTCTCTGGGGCTGAAGCCGGGCAGGCCGCCGTTGAGGATGAGGTAGCGCGAGTGCTTGTGGTGGTCGTCGTAGTCCACGGACATGCCGATGTCGTGCAGCACACAGGCTGACAGAAGCAGCTCGCGCTCCCAGCGGTCACCGGGATGCAGGCCGGCTGCGGCGAGCTCGTCGAAGAGCCCGAGCGCGAGCTTCGACACGTGCTCGGTGTGCGCCGGGCTGACGTGGTAGCGCGCGGCGAGGTTCAGCACGCTCGAGCGGCGGACGTCGTCGAACAGCGGGGGGTCGCCCTTGAGGTACTGGCTGAAGAAGATGCCCTCGCGCAGCCCGGCCTCGGTGACGGCGATCGACTCGAAGTCGCCGAACTCCAGCACGGACTGGACGACGAGCGCGCCTGCGAGGATGAGGTCGGCGCGGTTGTACTTGATGCCCTTGATGCTCGCGCGTTCGGAGGCCGGCATCCCGGCAAGGCGCTCGATGAGGTCGTCGAGCGCGTCGCGCTCGATCTCGAAGCCCTGGACACCACCGATCGACGACAGGCCGCTCTGCGCCTGCACCGCCGCCGCCAGATTGCGCATCGTGCCGCCGATGCCGACGAGCCGCCGGCCGGCGCGCGGCAGCCACGCGGCGTCGTCCTGAAGCGTTTCGGCGACGTGGGCGCGCAGCGCCTTGCGCGCCTTCTTGGGCGCCTCGTCGCCGTCGGGCAGAAAGTGCTCGGTCATCCGGACCGCGCCCAGCGGCCAGGAGCCCATGCGGCCCGGGTGGCGCGACTTCCCCTCGACGAGCTGCAGCGATCCGCCGCCGAGGTCGAGAACCGCGCCGTCGGCAAGCGTCGTCGAGTTCACCACGGCGAGGTAGCCGAAGTAGGCCTCCTGGTCCTTGGAGAGGACCCGTACGTCAAGGCCCGTCTTGTTCTTGACGCGCTCCAGGAACTGCTTCTGGTTGGTCGCGTCTCTGATGGCGCTCGTCGCAACCGCCTGGATGTCGTCGGCGCCGATGCCCTGCGCCTGGCAGAAATGCGCGAATACCTCGGCCGCCTCGAGCGCGCGCCGCATCGGCTTCTCCCCCAGCTTCCCCGTCGCCTCGAGCCCTTGGCCGATGCGCACGGCGAGGTAGATCTCGTCCGTACGCTTCCACCATCCATCGGTGGCGGTGAAGACGACGAGCCGGAACGAGTTCGACCCCATGTCGATGACCGCTGTGCGCTGCTCGGGCACGGACGGAGAGCTTACGGGCGCGCCCGGCATTCGAGCGCGCCCGTATCGCCATAGCTGGACGGCTTACTCGAACGGATCGCCTCCGCCGCAGCCGTTCAGCCCGACCGCTCGATGATCTCCACGCGATATCCGTCGGGGTCGCGCACGAAGCACAGCAGCGAGCCGCCTTCGCGCACGGAGTACGGCGGCTTCTCGGGCTCGATGCTCTGCTCTGAGAGCGAGGCCAGGGTCTCGTCCATGTCGGAGACCGTGATCGCGATGTGGTTGTAGCCCGTGCCGTGGGTGTACTCGTCGACGCCGAAGTTGTAGGTCAGCTCGAGCCGATCGCCATCGCCCGGCAGGCCCATGAAGACGTTGATCGCCTCGTCGCGGATCGGCTTGCGAGCGCGCTCCTCGAAGCCCAGGGCCTCGTAGAACGCGACCGAACGGTCGATGTCGCCGATCCTGTAGCAGGTGTGGATGAGTTCGCTGACGGCCATGGGCCACACAGTACCCTGACGCCCATGCTCATCGAACGCACGATGTCTGATGGCTTCCTGACGAACAGCTACCTCGTCGCCGGCGGCCCAGGCGGGCCCGGATTCCTGATCGACGCGGGCGGACCGATGGAGCCGCTGTTCGAGGCAGCCGAGCGCAACGACATCGAGGTGACCCACCTGCTGCTCACCCACCACCACCACGATCACGTCTGCGCGCTCGCCGGCGTCAAGCAGCGCTACCCGGACATCACCGTGCTCGCCCACCCCGACGAGCCGATTCAGGCCGAGCCGTTCGACCCGATCGACATCGGCGGCGTGCACGTCGACGCCGTGCACACCCCGGGGCACACCAAGGGCATGCTCAACTTCACCGTCGCGGGCCACGTGTTCACCGGCGACACGCTCTTCAAGCGCTCGATCGGCGGCGTTCGTGCGGCGGGCAGCACCTCCTACGCGGACATCAAGGCTTCGATCATGGACAGGCTGATGAGCCTGGACCACGCGACCGAGGTGCACCCCGGCCATACCGATCCGACGACGATCGGCGACGAGTGGGAGCACAACGCCTTCATCCGCGTCTGGCGCGGCCTCGATCCCGAGGGCGACGAGCAGGTCAAGGTCGGGGGCGAGCCGGCGACCCTCGTCGTATGGGGCGAGGACTACGACGGCGGCCACAAGGCCTGGGTCCGATGGCCCGACGGCCGCGACGACATCGTTCCCGGCTCGCAAGTCGAGCGGGACTAGGACGCGGAAGTGGCGAAGAAGGATGCGATCCCGACCTCGCGCCTGAGCCGCTCGTCGAAGGTCGGCAAGCTGGCGGCGACGCAGGCGGCCAAGCAGATGGGAACGCGGGCGACGAACGTCGCGCGCTCGGACGAGGGCAAGCAGAAGGCGCTCGCCAGGCGCCAGCTGGAGACCGCCGAGCAGATCGTCGCCGCGCTGGGAACGATGAAGGGCGCCGCGATGAAGCTCGGCCAGGTCATGTCGTTCCTCGACGTGGGCCTCGTGCCCGAGGAGTACCGCGAGGAGTTCCAGGCCAAGCTCGCCGAGCTGCGCGACGCGGCGCCGAAGGTCGCCTTCAAGGACATGCGCAAGGTCATCGAGGACGAGTACGGCGACCGCATCGAGGACGTCTTCGCGACGTTCGACCCGGTGCCGATCGCGGCCGCCTCGATCGGGCAGGTCTACAAGGCGCGCCTGGACGACGGGCGCGACGTCGCCGTCAAGGTCCAGTATCCGGGCGTCGCGCAGGCGGTCCGCGCCGACATGCAGAACCTCGGGCTCATCCTGCGGCTGATGAAGCGTGTCGCGCCGGGCCTGGATCCGAAGGCGATGGGCGACGAGATCCGCTCGCGCATCGACGAGGAGCTGGACTACGAGCTGGAGGCGCAGAACCAGCGCACGCTGGCGCGGATCTTCCGCGGCCATCCGTTCATCTTCGTCCCAGAGGTCATCACCTCGCTGTCACACGAGAAGGTGATCGTCACGGAGTTCGTCTCGGGCCGCGGCTTCGAGGAGCTCAAGCAGCTGCCCCAACGGGAGCGCGACCGCCTCGGCGAGATCGTCTATCGCTTCTACTTCGGCTGCATGTACCGCCACCATCAGTTCTCGGGGGACCCGCACCCGGGCAATTCCCTGTTGCTCGACGACGGTCGCATGGCCTTCCTGGACTTCGGGCTGTTCAAGCGCATCCCGGCCTCGATCGCCGCGTTCGAGCTGCAGATCGCGCGACTTGGCATCGCGGGCGACGGCGAGGAGCTGATCGCGCACCTGCACCGCGGCGGCTTCATCGGCAAGCCCGAGTTCTACACGCCGGAGGGCATCCTCGAGCAGCTGCACGACATGACGTGGTGGTACGCCGTCGACGCGGACGTCGCGCTGACGCCGGAGGTCGCGACCGAGGTCATGATCGAGATGTCGGACCCACGCTCGTCGCATTTCGCGAAGATGCGCCACGAGACGCTGCCGCCGGACCACCTCTTCGGTCGCCGGCTGGAGATGCTGACGCTTGCGGTCATGAGCCAACTGCGCGCGCGCGGCAACTGGCACCGCATCGCACGCGAGTGGATCTACGGCGATCCGCCGGTCACCGAGCTTGGCCGACAGGAGGCCGAGTTCTACGCCGCGCACCCGCCGGTCGCGGTGTTGCGCGGCGCCGCGTAGTGGACCGCTAGCGCGTGACCCGCCTCGCGGCGCGCTGGCGCCTCACGGCGCTGGCCGCCGGCATCGCGACGCTGTTCGTGCTCGTCGCGGTCACGGGCTCGCTCTCACCCGAGCGCGTGCGCTCGCTGATCGACCCGCTCGGGGCGGCCGCGGTGCCGGCCTTCGTCGTCGTGTCTGCCCTGCTGACGTGCGCGCTGTTTCCGGGCCCGCTGCTGGCCGCCGCCAGCGGCCTGCTGTTCGGCACCGCGCTCGGGACGCCGGTGTCGATCGCAGCCGCGACGCTCGGCGCCGTCATCGCGTTCTCGATCGCGCGCTTTGTCGCGCACGACGCCGTCGACGCGCTCGCCGGCCGGCGCCTGCGCAACCTCCAGGCTTGGATCGAGCGGCGCGGCTTCTGGGCGGTCCTCTATGCGCGGATCGCGCCCGGCGTCCCGTACACGCTGGTGAACTACGTGGCCGGGCTCACGCGCGTGCCGCTCAGCGCGTTCGCTGTCGCGACGGCGATCGGTGTGGCGCCGCGGGCGTTCGCGTACACCGCGCTGGGTGGCTCGCTGGACAATCTCGACTCGCCGGAGGCGATCGTCGCGGTCGCGACGCTCGTGGCGATGGCGCTGCTGGGACTCGTCGCGCTGCGGCGCGACAGCCGCAGCGCCGTGCATTGACGCCGCTACCTGCGCCGCACGAAGGCGGGCCGCCATGGACCCGCCGACGATCCCTCGCCTTCAGAGCTGTTGCACTTGAAACAGCGATGTCGAGCCCGGCGCACCGGTGGGCAGCCCGGCCGTGACGACGACGCGCTGGCCGGGCTTGCACCAGCCCAGCTCGACGACGCGCCGGCAGGCGTCGAGCAGAAGCTCCTCGGTGACCTCGTGGCGGCGCAGGAACTCGCCCCGCACGCCCCACATCAACCCGCAGCGGCGCACGGTCTCGCGGCCAGGCGACAGGGCGAAGATCGGGACGGTCGGTCGATGCGCGGACACCAGCCGCGCCGAGCGCCCCGAGAGCGTCGGCACGACGATCGCATCGAGCTCGAGCTCGCGCGCGGCGAGGCAGACGGCGTAGGCGACGGTGTAGGAGGGATCGCGCGCGTCGCGATGCACGCGCTGCTCGTTCCAGCGTGCGAAGGGCGCCGCAGGCTCGGTCGCCTCCGCGATCGCGGCCATCATGGCGACCGAATCGACCGGGTAGTGGCCGACCGCCGTCTCTTGGGAGAGCATCACGGCGTCGGTCCCGTCGAGGATCGCGTTGGCCACGTCCGCAACCTCGGCGCGGGTCGGCCGCGTCGACGCGACCATCGAATCGAGCATCTGGGTCGCGGTGATCGACGGGCGAGCGAGTCGGCCGGCGGTGGCGAGCAGCTCCTTTTGGACGATCGGCACGCGTTCGATCGGCAACTCGATCCCGAGGTCGCCGCGCGCGACCATGACGCAGTCGGCGGCGCGGATGATCTCCTCGGCGCGCTCGACGGCCTGCGGCTTCTCGATCTTCGCGATCAGCGGAAGCCGCGTGTGCTCGCGCAGGAAGGCGATGTCGTCGGGGCTGCGGACAAACGACAGCGCGACGAGATCGACGCCGATCCTCTCGCCGACGCGCAGGTGCTCGAGATCCTCCTTGGGCACGGATGCCAGTTGGTGCAGCGGCCCCGGGACGTTCAGGCCCTGGCGTGAGGCGACCGCACCGCCGATCTCGACCTCGGCATCGATCTCGTAGTCGCCCGCGCGGATCGCGGTCACGCGCAGCCGGACGGCGCCGTCGGCGAGGTACATGACGTCGTTGGGAGCCATCGCGACGACGAGCTCCGGGTGCGCGACCGACATCCGCCGCGCGGTGCCGATGGCGCTGTCGCCGCAGGCGAAGGTGACGGCGTCTCCCGGCTTGAGCTCGGCGATGTCGTCCTGGAGCGGACCGATGCGCATCTTCGGCCCGGGAAGGTCCTGCAGGATCGCGACGGGGCGGCCGGCGCGGCCGGCGGCCTCGCGCACGCGCTGGGCCGTATCGGCGTGCTGCTCGGCGTCGCCGTGCGAGAAGTTCAGCCGCGCGACGTCCATTCCGGCCTCGACCATCCGCGCCAGCGTCTCTCGGTCTCGCGACGCGGGACCGATCGTGGCGACGATCTTCGTGCGACGGCCCACGGCGTTACGGTACTGGGCGCGACGTGCGCATCCCGCGCGCAGCGGCTTCGAGAGGCTCAGCGGGTGCCGGCCGGAGGCAGCGCGAAGCGCCCGTCCTGCACGATGGTCTCACCATCGGCCGTCAGCTGCCCGCCGGTGCGCAGATCGCAGATGAGATCCCAGTGCACGGCTGATTCGTTCTTCCCGCCGGTCTCCGGATACGAGCGGCCCAGCGCGAGGTGCACCGTCCCGCCGATCTTCTCGTCGAACAGCGTCGCGCCGATCGGGCGGTCGATGCCGAAGTTCGTGCCGATCCCGATCTCGCCCAGCCGCCGTGCGCCCCCGTCGGTCGCCAGAGCCCGCTGCAGATAGCTGTCGCCTCGGTCGGCATACGCCGCGACCACCACTCCGTCGCGGAACTCGAGATCGACGCCTGCGACGTCCACGCCCGCGGGCGACGAGGGCACGTCGAAGCGGATCCGGCCGCTCGCGCTCGTCTCCAGCGGCCCGGTGAAGACCTCGCCGCTGGGCATGTTGCGCCTGCCGTCGGAGTTCACCCATGTGCGCCCCTTCACGGCCAGCGTCAGATCCGTGCCCGGCGCCTCGATGTGCAGCTCGGCTGCGCCTCGCAGGCGCTCGATGAGCCCCGCTTGAAAGGTGCGCAGCTCGCCCCACGAGCGCACCGGATCAGGCTGGTCGAGGAACAGCGCGCGCTCGACGAATGCCTCGAAGTCGGCGAGGTTCATGCCGGCCTGCTGGGCGCCGGCCTGCGTCGGCCACAGCGTCGAGCACCAGCGCTTGCGCAGGGTCTGCTCCCGAAGCGGCTTGCGGGCGCGGGCGGCGCGGGCCAGTCGCTCGGGATCGATGCCGCTTAACGCGCGAGTGTTCTCGGGCGCCTGGATGCCGAGCTGAGCATGGGCCTTCTTCGCCTCTGCCCAGGCCACCTCGGGGAATGTGTCGAGATGGCGATCGCGCGCGTCGCGATGAAACGCCGCCGTCGATCCCGGCAGCTCGACGCGCAGCAGCGGCCAGCCGTCGCGGGCGAGGATCGCGCGCTGGCACTCAAGCAGCAGCGGCGCGGCGAGCGTCGTCGAGCGCACGAGGATCTCCTGGCCCGGCTCGACCGCGAGGCAGTAGCCGCAGAGCAGGTCGGCGAACGCCGCGGCGTCGAGGGCCATGCGACCGGCGACTACGCCCGCCAGCCCTCGTCGAGCGCGGCGAGCGGTTCGGCGGCGTCGGCGTTCAGCAGCTCGGCGAGCGCGGCCACGAGACGCTCCTGGGGCGCGCGCCGCGCGCCGGAGCCCATGACGCCGATCCGCCACAGCCTGCCGGCAAGCGGTCCCAGGCCGCCGGAGATCTCGATGCCGTAGTCGAGCAGCAGCCGGCTGCGAACCTCCGCCTCCTCGACGCCCTCCGGCGGCGTCACCGCCAGCAGCGGGTGCAGCTGCTCGCCGTCGGGCGCCAGTCGCTCGCAGCCGAGCACGGCGAGCGCGTCACGCAGCGCGTGGTGAGCGCGCCGGTGGCGCTCCCACGTCGTCGGCAGCCACTCCTCGCCGACCGCGATCCGCAGCGCCTCGCGCAGCGCGTAGATCATGTTGATCGGCGCCGTGTGGTGATAGACGCGCCCCGTCGCCGACGACTCTGCGGGGTTCCAGTAGCCGAGCACGAGCGAGAGGTCGAAGTACCACGAGCGGCCGCGCTGCTGTCGATGGGCGAGCTTCGCCAGCGCGCGATCGCCGGCGCTGAAGGGCGCCAGCCCCGGCGGGCAGTTCAAGCACTTCTGCGAGCCCGAGAACGCGGCGTCGATCCCGGCCTCGTCCAGGCGCAGGGGGTGTCCGCCCAGCGACGTGACGCAGTCGACGAGCAGCAGCGCGTCGCGCTCGCGGCAGGCGTCGGCAAGGCCGTCGAGCGGCTGCGCGACGCCCGTCGACGTCTCGCCGTGGACGACCGCGATCGCGTCGAGCGTCGTTCCCCCCGCCGCTGCGACGAGCCGCTCGGGCGCGATCGCCCGGCCCCAGTCGGCCGTGACCTGGACGACATCGGCGCCGGCGCGGGCCAGAGCGTCGGCCAGCCGCATCCCGAACAGCCCGTTTACCCCGCAGACGACGCGGTCGCCGGGATCGACGAAGTTCGCGACGAGTGCCTCCATGCCCGCGCTGCCGGTGCCGGAGATCGCCAGCGTGGCGCGGTTGTCGGTCACAAACGCCTCGCGCAGCAGCCCGATCGTCTCGCTCATGATGACGGCGAACGCCGGGTCCATGTGGCCGATCGTCGGCTGCGCAAGCGCCGCGAGCACACGCTCGGGGACCGGGCTCGGCCCAGAGCCCAGGAGCAGCCGCGTGGGGATGTCGGTGCCTGGTGGAATGCTGATCGTCAAGGGGCCTGCAGCTCGGGGAAGTTCGTCTCGAGGTGCTCGCGCAGCACGTCGCGGATCCAGCGGCGCTCATCGGCGCTGGCGATGCGAAAGCGCTGCAGCAGCTCCTTCTGGCTCTTGGTCGGGACGTCGTAGATCGTCCAGCGCTCGACCAGGCGCTCGAAGAGGAACTCGACCGCACGCTGCCAGGAGTCGTCGGTCGTCTTGTGCTGGTCGTGCAGCACGCTGGCGTACTTGCGGCGCGTCAGGGCGGACATCGAGCCGCGCAACGTCAGGACGTTGCCGTCCGCGTCGCGGTAGTCCGTCGTCGCCGCCGAGATTCGCCCCGCCCCGCGGTTGCGCTTGCCCATCGTCCTCCCAATGTAGTCGCTGCGCCCCGTATGCCGCTCGCCCGCGTCCGGCCGTGCGCTGCGGCGCCTTCCCGCCCGCCGATCACCGCTGGCCGAGCAGCAGGTTGATGATCGCCAGCGGGCCGCCGGTCTTCAGCGCCAGGCGCAGCCCCGTGGCGGCGATCGAGCCCAGTGCGCCCTCGCGCTGGGCGCGGTCCACGCCGGCGACGAGCGCCCCGTTGAGCTGCGCAATCGACACGTCCTTGGGGAGCTTGCCGTCGAGCAGGCTGCGCATGAGCTCTTCGCGCGGCGTGCGCAGCTTGCAGGCGGCGCCGTCGAGTGCGGCAAGCGCGATGAGCTGCGTCCTCTCGACGGCCGGCCGGTCGCGCGGCTTGCACGCATCGGCGACGGGTTGGGGACCGTAGGAGCCGCCGCCCAACGCGACGTAGGCGGCGACGATCGCGGCTGCCACAGCGACGGCGCCCGGCAACGCGACCGCCAGCCGCGTTGCGTGACCCGGCGGGCTGCCGTTCGAATCCGGGCTTCCCAGCGCCGAGCGCCGCACCCCCAGGGCCGCCGCAGCCGCGGCCAGCAGCGCCAGAATCGCTGCCGCGACGAACGAGCGGCTGAACGCCTTCGTCGCGGCGCGGTCGAGCTCGTCGTGCAGCTGCGCGCGCAGCCGAGCGATCGCGGGCCGGTCTGAGCTCTTCACGTCCAGCCCCGCGAACGCTTTGTCGAGGTCGGGCAGCTCCTGCGCCGCGGCATCCTTGACCTGGCGGTCCAGCCGCCGCGCGAGCTCGATCTTCGGTCCGAGCCCCAGCCGCGCGTCCAGCACGCGGGAGAACCCCGCGCGCTCGGCGGGCGGGCGGATCGTCTCCAGGTCGGCCGTGAAGATCGGCGTGAGCAGCAGCAGGCCGGCGACGATGCCCGCGTGGCGAGCGGAGATCGTCCACGCGGCTGGGGCGGCGACGGCGGCGGGAGTGCTCTCCCGTGCCTCAGAGCCGGCGTCGCCGACGGTCGCGGCGATCAACGTCGCGAGCGCCAGACCCAGACCCGCACCGATCGCCAGCTGCGGCACGAGCGTCCAGTAGGCGTGCGCGCTGGGCAGCAGGCCGAGCGCGGCGAGACCACCGGCGACGAGCACGCTGCCGGCGATCGCCGGGGCCAGCCCGTCGCGCCGGCGCGCCCAGCGCCCGGCGATCAGCGCCGCGATCGGCATGACGGTCACCGTCAGCGCCGCCTCGGCAGGTGAGTGGCGCCAGCCCTCGATGAGCAGGATCACGAGCAGGAACAGGGCGGCCGACAGCGCCGCCGATGCCAGCGCGAGCGCGACGAGCGGCGCCAGCGCGGGCCGCCCGGGCGCCACCGCGACATCGGCGGCCGCCTCCTTGCGGGGCAGCCAGCGCAGCGCCGCGATCGTCAC
>DASVPU010000177.1:0-12791 GCA_036389475.1 Solirubrobacteraceae bacterium | reverse complement strand
TGCTCGATCGTGAGCGCGGTGGTTCCGGCTCGCTCGCGCAGGTAGGCGAGCAGCGGTCCGGCGGCGGAGCCGGTCGCGGGATCTTCGATGACCGCGCCGCGGTCAACGAAGAAGCCACGGGCGCCGGCGCGTTGAGCCGGCGGGTCGACCGCGACGAGGTACAGCACCAGCGCGCCGAGCGATTCGAGCAGCGAGCTCATGGTCGCGCGATCGGGCTGCGCGCGGTCCAGCGTGGCGGCATCGCTGACGGCAGCCATGAGGTGGGGCTGGCCGGTGGAGACGACCTGCGGCGGCAGATCGGGATGCAAGTCGGCAGCCGTGAGCCCGGCAGCGGCCATGACCGTCGCCGGGTCGGGCTGTGGACCGAAGCTGGCGGGCTCCTGCAGCATCGACGCGTGCGCGGCGTCGCCGTCAGCCTCGACTTCGACCTCGATCGGCTGCAGGCCGGCGTGCGTCTGTTGAACGTACGCCGCGCTGCGCTCCCCGCGCGCACGGGCAACCGCGACCGCCGTGCCGAGCGAGGGATGGCCGGCGAAGCGCAGCTCGCGCGGCGCCGCGAAGATGCGGTTTCGGTAGTCGGCACCGTCCTGCGTCGCGCTCTGCACGAAGGTCGTCTCAGACAGTCGAGTCTCGCGCGCGAACGCGAGCATCGTCTCGTCATCGATCCCGTCAGCATCGTCGACGACCGCGAGCTGGTTGCCCGTCAGCGGCACCGACGTGAAGACGTCGAGCCAGGTGACCGGCCGGCGCACCCCGAGTGCTCAGCCGTCGAAGTCGAAGTCGCGCGGTGGGCGCTGCTCGAACCAGAGGCGGTCGTGCTCGGGCGTCTCCTCGAGGAACTCCGGCGTCTCCTCGAGCAAGTCCTCGGGATCTGGCTCGCCTTCGGCGGCCACGCTGTCGGGTTCGCGAGCGGCGGGCGGCGGCGTGGCATGCGGCGGCCCCGGTTCGTGGTCGTCGAGCGCGGGTGCCTCCGGCGACACGAAGGCGGCCGGGGACTCGTCTCGCGTGGACTCGCGAGCGTGGCGCCGACGCGTGGGCTTGAAGCGAGACAGCAGCGACGGCGTGGGCTCTTCGGCGGCGGGAGCGGCCGGTTCCTCGGGCTCGGGAGGCTTCTTGGGAGCAGTCGGCGGCGGTCGCAGGATCGAGGTCGGCGGCGGCTGCGGCGGCGGCGAGGCGGGAAAGACGGGTGGTGGTTTGTACGCCGCGGGCGGCGGAGTGGGCACCGAGCCGGGGTAGGCGGACGGCGGCGGGGACGGTGAGGCCGGCGGCGACTCATGGGCGGACGGCGGCGCGGACGGTGGGGCCGGCGGCGGCTGATAGGCGGACGGAGGCGAGGTCGGGTCGTCCTGCCCACCCGCCGGATGTGCGGCGGTGAAGTCCTGCCAGGGCGGCCGGTCCGCGGGAGCGCTTTCAGCGAGCGGCTCGGCAGTAACGGGCTCGGCAGCGGCAGGCTCCGCAGCGGCAGAGTCAGACAGGTTCGGGACGCCCGCCGGTGAGCGGCGAACCGGCCCCAGGGCTTCGCTTTCAAGCCGCGAGATCTCGACGGCGTCGGCTCCTCGACGTCGCTTGAGCTCTAGATGCTCTCGAATGGCATCGTCCAGCAGTCCCATCGAGGCACAAGCCTACCTCCCCCGTACGGACATGTTCTTGCCTTTGCGCTTGGCCTCGTACAGCGCAGCGTCGGCGGCAGCCAGCAACGCGCGCCCGTCGGCCGCCGTGGTCGGTACAGCGGCGACGCCACAGCTCGTCGTGACGCTCATCGCGCCGGCACCGTCCGTACGCGGGATCCGCAGCTCCGCGATGCGCTCGCGGACACGCTCAGCGAGGTTGTAGGCACCCTCGAGGTCGGTGCCCGGCAGCACGAGCGCCAGCTCCTCGCCACCATAGCGAGCGGGATGGTCGACCTCGCGCGAGCTCTCGCGCAGCACACGCGCCACCTCGCGCAAGACGAGGTCGCCCTGCTGGTGGCCGTAGGTGTCGTTGACGTGCTTGAAGTTGTCGAGGTCGATGATCACGAGGCCGAGCTCGGTGCCGAAGCGCTTGGAGCGCTCGATCTCCGCGGTGAGCGCGTCGTCGAAGGCGCGGCGGTTGGAGAGGCCCGTCAGGTCGTCGGTGACAGACTCACGCGCGGCGGTCTCGTGCAGCTGGACGTTCTCCATGGAACGGGCGGCCTGACCGGCGAGGTAGCTGAACAAATCGCGATCGCTGGGCGCGAACGGACGCCCTGAGCGGCCCACGGAGACGACCCCGACGACCGCTTCGTTGCCAACGGCGCCGCGCAGCGGGTGCGCGATCGCGTAGGCGTCGCCGATTGCCACCTCGCGCGGGCTGCCGCTGCGAAACGCGTCGGCCTCGACGGACTCGACCGCGGGCTCGAGCCCGTTGATGTTTCCTATGCGCGAGCGCTCCTGCAGCGTCGTCGAGTCGACTCCGCGAACGCATGCGCGGCCGGCGTCGGCGCCGACGCCGTCGACCGCGGTGCTCACGACGAGCTCGAGCAGCGTGTCGCGGTCGAGGTTCGAGGCGACGGCCTCGCCGAGGCGGCGCATCGAATCCTGGACGCGCACGCGCTCCTGGGCGAGCTGGGCCAATCGCTGTTCGAGCTCGCGCGACATCTTGTTGAACTCGTCGCCCAGAGCTGCGAACTCGTCCCTGCCCCCGGTGGGTACCTTGGCCGAGAAGTCGCCGGCGGCGAGCCTGCGAGCGGCGGTCAAAAAGCCCGCGATCTGCTGCCCGAGCGCCTTTGAGACGAGCACGCCGCAGGCAATCGCCAGGAGGAAGAAGCCGAGCAGGATCCCGCCGGCTTCGAGGCGCTTCCTGGTGATCTTGGCGCCGACGGCCTCCAACGAGCCGAGCGTGGTGACGCTCAGCTTCTGGCGTGCGAAGCCCCATGGATCCTCGAAGGTGAGGGCGAGGAACTTCTGTCCTTTGACGGAGACCTCGGTCTCGTTCGTGGGAAGCGACCGTGCGATGTCGCTGGGCACCGTGCTGGCCAGCACCTTCTCTGCGTCGCGTACGACGATGTCCAGGCCCGGAACGTCCTTCTCGCCCTTGAGCAGACGGCCGTTTTTGCGCCGCCCTTCCTGGCGGGTGAGGCTCTTGGTTTCGCGCGCGAAGCTCCCGGCATCGACGACGGACACCTGTAGCGCACCTAAGTTCGTCAAGGTCGTCCCCTGCTCGGAGACCACGTCGCGGACCGCGGGCGCGATCGCCGTCGTGTCGCCGCGGCTGAAGCGAATGCTCGAGCCCTTGACGAGCACGATCCGCTCGATCGCCTGGCCTTTGACGAGTTGGCGCGCACGTTCGGCGGCCGCCTTCTTGTTGCCGACGAGCAGCAGCTTCTTCATGCGCGCGTCCGTCGCGACCTCCGTTAGTGCGACCGCGGCAGCCCTGCGGTAACGCTCGTACAACTGCGTCGCAACCTTGTGGCGCGCGACGACCCCTGCGTTCGCCTGCCCCTCAACGCTCTCGCCGATCAGGCCGAACAACTGGAACGCCACTGCCAGCATCGGCACGATGACGATGACGATGAAAAACAGCCCGAGGCGATTGCGAAAGCTCACGTGTGATGAGCGTATCGGCGCATTCGGGCCACTTCCGTAGGGCTACGGCTCAATAAGAGCCCCGGTACACTGTCCGTCCTCGGGGCTATAGCTCAGTTGGGAGAGCGCCTGGATCGCACCCAGGAGGCCGGGGGTTCGAGTCCCCCTAGCTCCATCTCCGAAACACCAGTGCTTGTGCCGGATCTGGCTTGGCCTGTAACCGCGCCAGGGCGCAGGCGATTCCTGGGCCCTCGACCCGCGCACCTCATGCGCGGGTGCCGACCCTCACACGCCATCCGACGCAGTACAGCCACGAGCGCCCGCGCTCGTTCTACTTCGCTACGCGGCTGCAGGCGCTGCCGATGGTGGCGTCGTTCGACGCCACCGCGCGTTCTGGACGCCACCGATCGCTGACGTGCGGCGCTACACCGACGGCTGGCTTGACGTCCAGGGTCCCGCGCGTGCTGTTCACCTCAGGCCACACGGCGAGGCTCATCGCATCGCTGGGCTACCAGCAGGCACGGCCCGAAGAACGCGATCAGCTCGCCGCAAGCCGGGCTCATCGGTGTCATGGCGTGAGCAGGCTGCGGTGCTTCACGCCAGTCCATACTGCGTACTGCCGTCGGTCTGCGGGTGCCGTCCGTGAGCACAGATCGCATCAACGCGTGATCCTCACTTTGCGGAATGCGTCTCAGCGCAGAGCAGATCGGCGAGGTGCCGCCACGAAGGGATGACGGCGCACGCCCCGGCCGCGAGCAGCTCAGCGGCCCGGGCGTCGCGTTCGCAAGCGGGCACGAACTGCAGGTTTCCGACGGTCTGAAAGCCGGCTCCCACGGCCGAGCGCACCCCTGCGACGGCATCCTCGACCGCGAGGCCCTCTGTCTGTGAGATCCCCAAGCTGGCGCCCGCGAACGCGTAGATCGCCGGATCCGGCTTGCTCGTCGGCACCGGCAACGAGTCCTCGGCGCTGAATCGCACGCTGGGAGAACACAGCTCGTCCAGCTGTGTCGCCGCCAAGCAAGCGTCCAGCCGCGTGCGGGCGCTCGAGGTGACCACGACCAGGCGCATGTGCCGCGCGAGAATGCCGAGCGGCTCGAGCACGTCATCGTCGGTCCGCAGCACCGAGGCGAGGTGCGCGGTCACCTCGTGGCGCTCGCGCAGCACCCAGCGCTCGAGCTCGTACGCGCTGATCCGGACGCCGGCTTCGGCGAGCAGCTCGCTCGCGGTCGCGCGGAAGTTGCGGCCGACGGCGCGGCGCCGCAGCTCGAGCGCCGTGAACCGCCGCTGGATCCCGAGATGCTCGAGCAGCCGGTTCGTTACAACTGTCGAGGCGGCGAAGGCCGGTTCCTCAGACGCAAAGAGGTTGCCGTCGGCGTCGCACAGCAAGACCTTCACGGCGGCCGCATCGACCGGCGCCGATAGCGCGTTGCCGCTCACGCGGCCGTAAGCTGCTGGGAGGCCGCGGCAACGCGAGCGCAGACGGTGGCGCGGGCGCCGTGGGCGTCCAGTGCGCGCAGGTCGCGCTCGACCGCCTCGGCGAACGCGAGATCGGCGGCAAGCGAGCCGAACAGATCGCGCTCGCGCAGCAGCGGCCGCGGGTCGCTGCCGCCTGCCAGCGCGAGCATCTGCAGGCGCAGCGAGGCCGGATCGTCCAGCGCGATCGGCCGGTGGCGGTGGTCGAACCCGCGCAGGTAGCGACACCAGGCGGCGACCGCGAGCGTGAGCAGTCCATGCGGCCGGCCGGCGGCGCGCGCCTCGCGGATCGTCGACAGCACGTGTCGGGGCATCTTCGTCGAGCCGTTGCGACACAGCCGCGAGAGGCGGTCGCCGATCGCGGGATTGGCGAGGCGTTCGAGCAGCGCGGCGCGGTAGACGACGAGGTCGATGCCCGGCACGGGCGGCAGCAGCGGCGCGATCTCGTCGCGCATGACGCGCTGGACGTACGCGTCGAACGGGGGATCGGCCATCGCCTCGTCGATGCGCTCGTGGCCGGCGAGCGAACCGAGATAGCCGAGCGCGCTGTGACTCGCGTTCAGCAGCCGTGTCTTCATGAGCGCGTATGGCGCGACATCGCCGACGAACTGCACCCCGACCTCCTCCAGCGGGGGCCGCCCGTGGCAGAACTCATCCTCGATGATCCACTGCGAGAACGGCTCGGTGATCACCGGCCAGCGATCGCTGACGCCGAACGCCCGGGCGACGAGCTCGCGGTCGTGCGGTGTCGTCTTCGGCGTGATCCGGTCGACCATGCTGCTCGGGAACGCGACGTGCCGGTCGATCCAGCGCGCAAGGCGCTCGTCGCGAAGCCGCGCGAACGCCACGACGCCGATCCGTGTGATCGCGCCGTTGCCGGGCATGTTGTCGCACGACAGCACGCTGAACGGCGCGTGGCCAGCGCGCCGGCGCCGGTCGAGCGCCTCGACCAGGTAGCCGAGCGCTGAGCATGGATGGCGGGCGTCCGCGAGGTCGGCGACGATGTCGGGATCGCTGGACGCGAACGCGCCTGTGTGCAGATCGACCTTGTACGCGGCGGCGGTGATCGTAAGCGTCACGATGCGGATGCGCTCGTCGGCCAGGGCGTCCAGGACGCGCGCCGCCTGCTGCGGCGCGAAGAGGTAGCGCGTGATGACGCCGACGATGCGAGCGATGTCTCCCTCGCGGCCACGCGAGACGACGGTGTACAGCCCGTCCTGCGCGGCGAGCGCACGCTCCATGTCGCGGCGGCGCAAGCCGACGCCCGTCACGCCCCAGCCGTCGCCGCGTCCACGCTCGGCGAGGGCGTCGAAGTAGACCGCCTGGTGCGACCGATGAAAGGACCCGACGCTCAGGTGCACGACACCGGGCGCGAGCGCGGCCCGGTCGTAGGAAGGCACCGATACGCGGGCCGCGTGGTGGTGCAGCGTCTGCTCGTTCAGCGGCCGTGGTGCGATCATCGTCGGTGCTGCTCCTTGCCGGGGATCGACCCGTACCCCCGGCGAGGCTGGGACGAACTCGCTGTGGCTCCAGCGAACCCGAGACACTGCACTCGGTGAAGTTCGTCTACAACAGCTTCGAGGGGCGCTACTCCGACAGCCCGCGTGCGCTCTACGAGGCGCTGCAGCGCCGCGGCGGCGACGACACGCACGTGTGGCTCGCCAATCCGGCGCACCAGCGGGCGTTCCCGGCTGACATCGAGACCGCGTCGTACGGCACGCCGGAGGGTCGCACCGCGCTCGAGTCCGCCGACGTCCTCATCGCGAACACCCACACCGATGTCGCGTGGACGAAGCGGCCCGGCGCGCTGTACCTGCAGACCTGGCACGGGACGCCGCTGAAGCGCATCCATTGGGACGTCCTGTGGGCGCCGCCGGGACGACTTGAGCGCCTGTCGCACGACGTCGCGCGGTGGGACCTGCTGCTGTCGCCCAACCGCGCGAGCACGCCCTTGCTGCGACGCGCCTTTCGCTACGACGGCGAGCTGCTGGAGTCGGGTTATCCGCGCAACGACGTCCTCAGCGGGCGCGGGCGCGACGACATCCGCGCCGCTGTGCGCGACGAGCTCGGGATCGAAGCCGACCAGACGGCGGTGCTCTACGCGCCGACGTGGCGTGACGACGAGGTGTTCGCGGAAGGGGGAAAGGAGTTCCGGCTGCCCTTCGACGTCGATGGCTTCGCCGAGCAGCTCGGCGATGACCATGTGCTACTGCTGCGGTTGCACTACATGCTCACCGGCCGCCTGGGCCCCGTTGAGCACGCCGCGGTGCGCGACGTGTCCTACGACCCGGACATCAGCCGCCTGTACCTCGCGTCGGACGTCCTCGTCACCGACTACTCCTCGACGATGTTCGACTTCGCAGTCACGGGCCGGCCGATGCTGTTCTACACCTATGACCTCGCCGAGTACGAGAGCCGGCTGCGCGGCTTCTACTTCGACTTCGCGCCGGAGGCGCCCGGCCCGCTGCTGCAGACCAGCCAGGAGGTCTTCGACGCGCTGCGCGACCTACCGGCAGTGACCGAGCGCTACGCCGAGCGCCTCGCCCGCTTTCGCGCGAAGTTCTGCCACCTCGAAGACGGCCACGCCGGTGACCGCGTGTTGGATCGCCTGCTCGGTCGCCTGCTCACGGAGGCTGAGGCGAAGGCGCGCTAGGCCTCGATCAGCGGCAACCGCTTCAACACCGGCGGCGGGACGTCGAACGCGTGCGCGATGAGCTCCTCGGCGGCCGCGCGGGTGCGGAAGCGGTCCGACAGGATGGTCCAGCGGTCGCGGCGAACGGCCGGCGCGGCGAGGACAGCGTCGACGAGCTCCTCGCGCGACATCCCGAGATCCTCCGGCGCGGTCGGCAGCCCGAGCCGGGTGAACGTCGGCAGCAGGTCCGGTGTCTGCGCCGAGTCGTAGGCCGCGACGGCGATCAGGCAGCCGAGCGCAACCTGCTCGCCGTGCAGCGCTGCGCGCGGGCCGAGCTGGACGTCGAGTGCATGCGAGATCAGATGCTCGGCGCCCGAGCACGGGCGACTGGATCCGGCTGCGGCCATCGCCAAGCCACTGAGCAGGAGGCCCTGCGCGACGACCTCGTGCGACGCCGGCGACGCCAGCTCCTGCAGGTCGAGGATTGGCCGTGCCGCCGTCTCGGCGATCATCGCCGCGTAGGCGTCGTAGTGCTCGCAACCCTTGCTGCCGGCCAAGCGCCAGTCCAGACAGGCAGTGAGGTTGCTGAGAAGGTCCGCGGCGCCGGCGCGGATCGTCGCCGGCGGGGCGCTGCCGATCGCGCAGACGTCGACGACGATCCCGCACGGCATGCGTGCGGCGTGGCTGCAGCGCGTGCCGTTCCTTCCGACGAGCGAGGCGACGGGGGAGCTGATGCCGTCGTGGGAGACCGCGGTCGGGATGCTGACGAAGTCGACGCCCGTGCGCGCGGCGGCGAGCTTGACGGAGTCGATGACGCGCCCGCCGCCGACGGCGAGCGCCGTCGTCACGCCGTCTTCGATGATCCGGCCGGCGGTTGCCGCGGCCTCGTCGAGGCGGCCGTGCAGGTTGGGCATGTGCAGCACGCGTACGCAGTGCCCGCGCAGATCCGCGAGCACCCCCTCGGCGAAGGTCCGCGAGGGACCGGGCCCGCTGCCGACGAGGACACAACCGAGGTCGAAGTCGTGGTCGGCGAGTAGGTCGGCGACAGCGCTCAAGCAGCCCGCGCCGACGTGCAGCAAGCGGGGGATCTCGACCTGGCGCGGCCGTGGTGACATCAGAACGCTCCGCCAAGCGAATGCGCCTGCTCGAGGTCGGCGTTGTCGTCGATCTCGACCCAGCCGCCCGCCGGCATCGCCCACAGATGCCAAGCGGCGCCGTCGGCGGCCGTGCGGCCGACGGCCCCTTCGTACCACTCGTTCGATGCGCCTGGCCTTCCGACGAAGCTCTCGAGCACCGCGCGCACGCGCCGCAGCGGCTCGCCGCGGATGGCGAGCATCCCGACGTACTCGCCGACGGCGCCGTCGATGCCGACCTTGCCGATCCGCGCGAGCGTCCCGTCGGCGTGCGCGGAGACCTTCATCGACTCGTCCGTGAGCCGCTTGTCGAAGTCGACGGCGAGCAGCGCCTGCGCGTCGCCCTCGGCAGCGTCGCGGAGGAACGCGGCGACCGCACGCGGATCCGCCAGCAGATCGGCGTTGACAACCACGACCGGTCCGTCAGCCGGCAGCTCGCGCAGCGCGCGCAGCAGCGACCACCAGTTGTTGAGGTCGGCGTACTCCGGATTCGCGACGACGCCCACGTCGTCCGGGCGCTGCGCGAGCTCGGCCTGGATCGCCTCGGCGGCGTGGCCGACGACGACGCGCACGGACTCCACCGCACCGGACGACCGCGCGATGCCCTCCAGCTGACGATCGGCAATCGTGCGATCGCCGACGCGCAGCAGCCACTTCGGCGTGCAGTCGCCAAGCTCGCCGAGCCGGCTGCCGCGCCCCGCGGCAAGCACGACGACGTGCACGGGGTGCGTCGTCGCGGACGGACGCTCGGGGGCTGCGGGCTTCACAGGATTTCAACATCCCCGCAGCGGCTTGCTTGTATGCGAACACCGCGCCGGATTTCCGTCGCTTGTACGGCCGGGTGCTGGCGGCGGCGTGTGGATACCCGCGCCCGGCAGCCGCCACAAGCAGACCGTGGAGGTTTCCATGCACCGCAAGCCGTCAGGAAGTAAGGACCCACGATCCTGTGACCGTCGAGAGGTCCAGCTCGCTGGTCGACGTCGCGCAGGCGAATCGCGATCACGACACTGGAGCGATCATCGCGACCGACAGCGCCGAACACCTGACGCGAAGCCGCCGCACGCTACAGGCTTTCCATCACAATGCGCGGTGATGCCCGCCGAGGAGTGGACCACCGACACCGAGCACGTCGATCGCTATCTCGCGCTCGCCGACGAGTACCCGCGTCGAGCTGAGGGAGAGAGCGTCCTGCTTGAGCTCGTGCCGCGCGACGCGGAGCGCATCCTCGACCTCGGGACAGGCGATGGGCGGCTGCTGGCGCTTCTGCGGATCGATCGCCGCGACATGCTCGGCGTCGGGCTTGACGTCTCTGATCTCATGCTTGCGGCGGCCCGCAAGCGTTTCGCCGCTGACGAGCGCGTCGAACTGATCAAGCATGACCTGGATGAGTCGCTGCCAGAGCTTGGATGCTTTGACGCTGTCGTGTCCTCAGCCGCCATCCACCATCTCGAGCACGAGCGCAAGCGCTCGCTGTATGGCGAAGTGTTCGATCTGCTCAAGCCCGGCGGCGTGTTCGCGAACTTCGAGCATGTCGCCTCGCCGACGCGGCGCCTGCATCTGGCGTTCTTCGCGGCGATCGGAGAGCCGCTCGAGCATGAGGATCCGTCCGATCGCCTGCTCGACGTCGAAAGCCAGCTGGCGTGGCTGCGAGAACTGGGATTTGATGACGTCGACTGCTACTGGAAGTGGCGCGAGATGGCGCTCCTGGGCGCCGTCAAGCCAGTCGAGAGCGAATAACAAATCGGCCGCGATCCACCCCTCCGCCAGGCTGCCATCGGCGTCGGGTGATGACGTGCTGATCGGCTGTGCGGCCGCGCGCGCACATGGCGCACTACACCGGCGCGACAACCGTCGCACAAGCCGTCAAACCGTTCCTGCGCGCACCATGACCCAGCCGCGCCAGCGATTAGGCATGCCGTTCGGCTCCGACGCGCGATCAGAAGGCCGGCGACGATCGTTCCGGGCGCACGTCGTGCAGATCGCGGTCGGCGGTAACTCACAGACGATCGGATCCGAACCACTGCGACGCTCCGAGCATGGACTTGGTGTGACGTGAGGGATAGGACTTCTTCAGACAGTCAGTCGCCCACGACGGTGCAGGCGCAAGCTCTGAGTGAAGATTCCGACCGCGCCAGTCCGGCCGATTGAGCAATCGCTGGGCGCCAACTGCGAGCTAGCGGCCCAAAATTCGTAGAGGCGCCCGGACGGCCCAACTGCGGTGATCCGGGGGGAGGCCGATCCCGGCGAATCAGACCCAGCACGTCCGGTTTCGGAGACCGCGCTCAAGTTCTCCACGGGCCAGGCCGATGGCTGGGCGATGTTACGGACTCTGACTGCAAAGCCGCTACGAGGTTCGGTAGACCGGCGCGACGGGATGAGGGCCGAGATGCGCCACCTCATATGCAGCTGCGCTCGGCCACGGGGTGGCTGGTTGCGATGACCGCTTCCAACGCGCCGCAACCGTCTGACAAGGGTCCGAGGCTGGCCGCGATCTCCACGTTGACGGTCGGGCTGTTCGGTCAGTACACCGGCCGCGGGCCGAGCAAGGCGCGCACGTTCATCGATGACGACGTGGTGGTCGTCGTGTTACAGGATATGCTGACCACGGCCGAGCTCACGCTCGTGGAGCATGATCGTGCAAAGATCGTGCTCGCGACACGCAAGATATTCCACGAGGTGATGAGCGAGCAGCTGATCGCCGGCATCGAGCAGATCCTGCAGCGGTCCGTGATCGCGTGTCTGAGTGACAACCACATCGATCCCGATATCGCGATCGCTGTGTTCGTCCTCGCCCCGATCAAACACTAAACCGGCGCTGCAATGCGCGGGCCGACGCGCGCCGGGGCATGAGCCGTCCACCGACCATACGGTGAGCGCCTGATCGCCTCATGGCGCTGGTGGGCTGCTGTCGATCGTCGAGGTTGTGGAGTTCATGCGGCGGGTGGCAAACAGGTCACTGTCCGCGCGAGCGATGAGCTCCGGCGCGCTCTCGTGGGACGTGAGCACGGCGAAGCCGGCCGCGATCGTGCCGCTGCCGGGAGCCGCAGCAGCGAGCGCTGTCGCGATCTTGGCGAAGCGATCGCGCGCGACGGGCAAGGTCATGCTCGACATCGCGCACAGAAACTCGCTGGCGCCCAGCCGGATGATCAGGTCATAGGCCCGCAGGTGCTCGTGGATGAGCGTCGCGACGCGTACGAGCACCTCATCGTCGGCGACCTGATTCTGGCTATCATCGGGAGTCGTCGATGAGACGACGTCAACGAGGGCGATGACCAGCAGGCCGCTGGTTCGGCTGCAGCGCTGCAGTTCGTGGTCAAGGTCAACTAGTCCCGCCGCCCGCGGACGTGCTCCGGTCAGCGCGTCCGTTGCGACGACTACAGGCTGGCGCGCGAGCGACTCGCGGTCTGCAAGAGCTTGCTCGCGCTCACGGGCCGCCTGCTCGCGGTCCTGGGCTGCGGCTAGGCGATCCTGCGCGGCCAGCGCGTGATGCGCGGCGGCTTGCGCACGTCGCTCCGCTGCGCGCCTGCGTTCTGCGGCGGCGCGCATGACGATCTCGGCACCGGTGATCGCTCGTACGCCGGCGTACTGCTCGTCAGCGAAATCGCGTTGCGCCATAGCCAGATCGCGTGCCGCGGCAGCTTGGTCTCGCGCGAGCGCCGCGAGGTCGCGGGCGTTCGCGATGCGGTCACGCTCGGCAGCGGCGTCCAAGCGCGCACGCGCGGTGTTTTCGCGCTGGCGCGCGGCACGGCGGCGAATATCACGGCTGAACTCGCGCACGGCTGCGTCGGCGCCCAACGCCGGATCACGATCGCGGACGGCCCGATCGCGATCGGCCACCAGCTGATCTGCGTCGACGCCCGTCAGATCCCTGTCTAAGGCGGCTTCTGGCAGCGCTCGATCTGAAACGCGGGTCTTGCTGTGATGCTGTCCCTCGATCGGCCCGCTCGTGAAATCGACGGGACGATCGCCTGACGTCTGGTCGGCCACAACGGGCTCCACACGGGCTAAGCG
>DASVPU010000176.1:0-5333 GCA_036389475.1 Solirubrobacteraceae bacterium | reverse complement strand
ATCCGCGCCCCGAGACGGCTGGGGGGGAGACCGGCTACTCAGCCAGCTGTTGTGGGCGGACGCAAGGATGTCACCGATTCGGACACTTGGATGTCAGCGATCGGGCGATTGGATGTCAGTTAGTTGAGTCGGCGGAGCTGGCGCGGTCGCGGGCGTGCCTGAGATGTTCGTCGGCGAGTTCCCCGCGGTCGTGGGCTCGCGGACGTCTCGGTCGCGATCGCGCCTCACGTCCACGGCTGTGCCCGCGACCGCGGGCGCGCCGTGGTCGCGGTCGGCAGCTGTCTTTCGACCGTCGTTCTGCACTCGTCAGGGCCTGATCTCCCGTGGCGCACGAGCCCGTGCGAGTTTCCGCACGTGCTCGATGTCGCCGCAGCGCAGACAGTTCCACAGCTGCACGGTCCCGTCGTTTCCGGCGCCGGCGAGAAGGCGTCCGTCGTGGGCGAACGCTACGGCGGTGACGACGAGGCGATCGCCGCGCAGCACGGTCGGTGGGACCCGCGGCGCGCGCCAGTCCCACACTTGCACCGTTCCGTCGCTTCCGGTGCCGGCGAGATTGCGTCCGTCGCCGGCGAACGCGACCGAGGCGACGAGGGATCTGTCGCCGCGCAGGACGATGGGTGCGCTTCGCAGCTTGAGCAGGTCCCACACTCGGATCGTCCCGTCGTGACCCGAGCCGGCGACATAGCGTCCGCCGGCCTCGAAGGCCATCGATGTCGTAAGCGGCTGGTTGCCGCGCAGGACGGTCGGCGGGGCTTGCGGCGCGCGCCAGTCCCACACGCGAACGGTTCCATGGTCGTCGGCGCTGACAAGGCGGTATCCGTCGTCGTCAAACGCGGCCGCTTGGACGGACGCTGGGGCGCCGCGCATGAGGCCGGGGGCGGCTCGCGGCGCGCGCCAGTTCCGCACGCGAACGCGTCCATCCCCCTCTGCGCTGGCGAGATGACGTCCATCGGCGGCGAACGCGATCGCTCTCACCGGCTTGTTGCCCGGCAGGTCGGTGGGTGGTGACCGGGGCGTTCGCCGGTCCCAAATGCGCACGGTTCCATCGGTGTCCGCGCTGGCGAGATGGCGCCCGTCGTCCGTGAAGGCGACCCCGTCGATGAACGGCTGGCGGCTGCCACGCAGGATGGCGGGTGGAGTTCGCGGCGAGCGCCGATCCCAGACGCGCACGAGGTTGTCGTCGCCGCTGCTGGCGAGCTGATGTCCGTCGGGGCTGAATCCGATTCCGAAGACTGGGCCGCTGTGCTGCCCGAGCATGATCGTGGGCTCCGAGCGTGGCAGGCGCCATTCCCAGACTCGCACGGTCCCATCGCCGCCGACGCTTGCGAGGTGGCGCCCGTCGCCGACGAACGACAGGGCCCTAACCGGGCGCTGGCTACTGCGCAGAAGGGTGGGCGCGGAGCCCGGCGCGCGCCAGTCCCACACCCGCAGCGTCCCATCGTCGCCGGCGCTGGCGAGGTGGCGTCCGTCGGGGGCAAACGCCAGCGCGCGGACGGGCCCCTGGTGGTCGCCACGCAGGACCATCGGCTTGCTGTGCGGGCGCCGCCAGTCCCACACCCGCACGCGCTTGTCGTTGCCCGCGCTGGCCAGGTGGCGTTCGTCGCCGGCGAACGCGATCGCGGTGACGAACGGTGCGTCACGGCTCAGGACGGTGGTCGGGATCCGCGGAACACGCCAGTCCCACACCCGCAAGGTCCCGTCGCCGCCGGCGGTCGCGACACGACGTCCATCGTCGGCGAACGCCACCGCGGTGGCCAGTGGATGGTCGGCGCGCTGGACGGTGGGCGAGCTCGCAGGCACCGTTCGGTGCGCATCGTCCGGCGCCCGTCAGCGAGCGCGGATCGCGATGTTCCCCGAATCCGTCTGCACCTGGATCGAGTTCGGCGCATGGTCGTTGCGTGTGATCCCGGCGATCTTCACGTCGCCGGAGTCGGTGTGCGCCTGGACCGCGTAGTCGCCCTTTGGCACGAGCACCTGCACAGAGCCTGAGTCGGTGCGTGCCAGGACGCGGCGTGGCGCGCGGCGAAACACATCAACCGCGACATCACCCGAGTCGGCCTGGGCATCGACGGCGCGCGCGTCTGCGGCGATCACTTCGACATAGCCGGAGTCCGTGTGCGCCCACACAAGCTGCTGGCGTCCTACGAGACTGAGCCTGACGTCCCCCGAGTCGCTGCCCATGTGCCCGCTGCGCACGTCGATCTCGCGCGCGTCGACATCGCCCGAATCCGCCTGCACCGTGACCTGCATGCCGGCTGGAACGGCGATCCGCAGGTCGGCGTAGCACTTGATCACCGCCACGTTGCAGTCGCTGTTGAGCGTGAGCACGCCGTTGTGGACGCTCTGCTCGAGCTTGGGCTTGTTGAAGACGTAGTGCTGCGTCTCACGTACCGTGATCCGCCTGCTCGCGGGAATGAGATCGACGTGGCCGCTCCCGGACTTCACGACGATCCCGCGGACGGTCTGCGCGACCGTGTGCGTCTTGACGGTCCTGTGGTCCAGCACGAAATTCACGATCGTCAGCGCACCGCCCACGAGGACGACGAGGAGAACGATGACGACGATCAGCTTCTTCATGGCTGTCTCAGGCGGCGGTGCACGCCGACTGTATCCGGAGCGAGACAGATGACTATGCGTCGCAGCCTCCCACCGCTTCGTCACGCGAACTGGTGTCGACGGCGTCGTTGAACTTGGCCCAGGTGATGCCATGCGGCTACACGCCCCCCATCAACACCTTGACGGTTATGCGACGCCTGCTCCTACCATGGAGCCATGGCAGTCCTCATCGCCTCTGATCTGAGCAAGGACATAGCGGGCTCGCCGCTGCTGCGCGGCGTGTCGTTCAAGCTCGAACGGCGTGAGCGACTGACCGTTGCGGGGCGCAATGGAGCCGGCAAGACGACGCTGCTGCGGATGCTCGCGGGCGAGACGTCGGTCGATGGCGGCGAGCTCGCGTTCCAGAAAGGCTGCCGCATCGCGCTGCACGACCAGCGCCCGCCACGCGACCGCGACCTGACGCTGCGCGACTACATCCTCGGCGGCTGCTGCGAGCTCGTCGCACTGGAGGCCGACCTCACGCGCCTGGCGCAGGCGATGGCCGAGGGCAAGGAGGCTGCCTTTGATCAGTACGCGCGCGCGGAGGCGCGCCTGGAGCATGCCGGTGGCTGGACGTGGCGGGATCGTGCGACGTCGATGCTGCGTGGCCTCGGCTTCGATCCCGACACCGAGCTCGACCGCTCGCTGAAGACGTTCTCCGGCGGCGAGCTCACGCGCGCGTCACTCGCTCGCGCCCTTGCGGGCGACCCCGACCTGCTGCTGCTCGACGAGCCGACCAACCACCTCGACATCGAGTCGCTGGAGTGGCTGGAGAAGACGCTGACGTCGCTCGACGCCGCCATCGTGCTCGTGGCTCACGACCGCTGGTTTCTCGAGACGGTCGGCACCGCCGTGCTCGAGCTGGAGGCCGGCCGTTCGCGCTTCTTCCCGGGTACCTGGACGGCATGGCGCAAGGAGCAGGCCGCGCGCGAGATCGCCCTCGGTCGGGCGATCGACAAGCAGAAGGCGGAGATCGCTCGCCTGGAGACGTTCGTCGAGCGCTTCCGCGCGAAGGCGACGAAGGCCAAGCAGGCGCAGTCGCGAGTCAAGCGCCTGGACAAGATCGAGCGCATCGAGCGCGACCCGCGAGCCCGCGCGGCCATGAAGTTCGACTTCAAGGCACCGGAGCGCTCCGGGCGGGTCGTCTTCGAGATGACGGCTGGCCGGGTCGAAGTCGGTTCTCACCCTGCCCGGCGGCTGCTGGACGATGCCGAGCTATGGCTTGAGCGCGGTGAGCACGTGTCACTCGTCGGTCCTAACGGCGCGGGCAAGACGACCCTCATCGACACGCTCGCCGGCAAGCGGCCCCTCGCGGCTGGCAAGCTGTCGACGGGCCACAACGTCAAGCTCGGCCACCTCTCCCAGCACGCCGACGAGCTTGGCCGAGGGCCGGGCGGTCGCGCGCGGACCGTGCTTGAGGCGTGCGCCGTGCACACCGGCCTGACGCCGAACAAGGCGCGCGCGCTGCTCGGACGCTTTCTCTTCAGCGGCGAGGAGGCCGAGAAGCCGCTCGACGGCTTGAGCGGCGGCGAGCGGCGGCGGCTGTCGCTGGCGATCCTCGTCGCCTCGGGCGCGAACGTCCTGATCCTCGACGAGCCGACGAACCACCTCGACCTGGAGAGCCGCGAGGCGCTCGAGGACGCCCTGCTGGCGTTCGAGGGCTCGCTGCTGCTCGTTTCGCACGACCGCGCGCTGCTGGAGGCGGTCGGCACCCGGACGGTCGCAATCGACGACGGGACGCTGCGCTCCTACGAAGGCGGCTGGCAGGAGTTCGTGCGCGTGCGCGAGGAGAAGCGGGCGGCGGCGCGGCCGTCGAAGGCCAAGGGCGCGGGCGCTGCCAAGCTTGATGGCAAGGTGTCGCAGCGCGGCGGGTCGAAGGCTGATCGCGACCCGGCGGTGCAGCGGCGTGAGGTCGCCTCCGATCGCGCCGCGCCGGCGAGCCGGGCGAAGTCCGGTCGCCCTGGCTCGCCGTCGAAGGCCAAGGCAAAGCCGGTCGCCGCTCCCGGCTGCGCCAGCGAGCGCATGGCCGCCGCGACCGCGGCCGAGTTCGCGCGCGCCGGCAACGGTGGCGGCTACGAGCAGGGACTCTCAAAGAACGCCCGGCGGCGCATCCGCGACCTGGAGCGGCAGATCGAGCAGGCAGAGTCCGCGCTCAAGGTGCTCGAGGCCGAGCTCGCCGATCCCGCGGCATGGTCGACGCCCGAGCGCTCGACGGAGTCCTCCAAGCGCCACGCGGGCGCCAAGCGCGCCGTCGAGGAGGCGTTCGCGCGCTGGGAGGCCGCGACCTCCTGACGAGGGCCGGCGCGGAGAATGCGGACGTCGCAATCGGTGGCGCCCGAATGCACTTGTAGGATCAGCCGCCAATGCGGCGGCTCCTGCTCGCGCTCATCGGCACCGTCGCGGCGGGTGGGCTGATCGCCACGCAGGCCGGCGCGGCATCGACGTATTGCACCCCCACGGGTCATTACTGGTACAGCGCGAAGCTCGTGCGCGGAGCCGTCATGCTGCGCTTCGACACGTTCAGCTTCAGCGATCCGGTGAAGACGTGCGTGCGTTCGCCGCGCGCTGGACACCGCCGGTAACCAGCCGCGTGGCCTGCGACGTAAAGCACCACCCAAACCCGAGTTCGCGCAAGGAACCACTGCCAGCGCTGCGGCAGCGTCACTATCTTGCGCTCATCGACAACATCTCGGCCTTGGCTGCACGCCTCTCCGATGCCACCGTATAGCCATGAGCTC
>DASVPU010000175.1:0-2091 GCA_036389475.1 Solirubrobacteraceae bacterium | reverse complement strand
ACCCCAGGTCGGTACCCAGCCCAAGCGCTCCTGCGCCTTGGAGGAGTCCAAGGCCAGGAACGCCGCCTCCTGGGGATGCGGTCCCGGATCGAGCTCCCAATGCAGCTCGTCGCGCCACAGCTCCGACAGCCGATCGGCGATCCAGCGCACGGGGCGGGCGTCGTCCGGCGCCGGGCCGAAGTTCCAGCCGCCCTGCTGTGCCGGATCGGCGTGCAGCAACTGGACGAGCCGCAGGTAGCCCGACAGCGGGTTGAGCACGTGCTGCCAGGGACGCACGGACGCCGGGCTGCGCAGCGGGATAGGCGTTCCCGCCAGCGCGGCGCGCATGATGTCCGGGATGAGCCGGTCGGCGCCCCAGTCACCGCCGCCGATGACGTTGCCGGCGCGTGCGGAGGCAAGACGGGGGCCGTCGTAGCCGGGCTCGCCGACGCCGAAGAACGAGTGCCGGTAGGCGTCGACCACGAGCTCGGCGCAGGCTTTGGAGCTCGAGTACGGATCGTGTCCTCCCTTGGGGTCGTCCTCGACGAACGGCCGCGACGGGCGCGTCGCGTCGTTGGCGTAGCACTTGTCCGTCGTGACGGTGAGCGCGACGCGAACCGACGGCGTCCGGCGGACCGCCTCGAGCACGTTGACGGTGCCCATGACGTTCGTCTCGTACGTGCCGTGGGGTTCGGCGTAGGAGCGGCGGACGATCGGCTGGGCTGCCATGTGGATGACGATCTCCGGCTCGGCGCCGGCGACGGCCTCCAGCACGGCAGCGCGGTCGCGCACATCGGCCTCGACCTCCTCGATGCAAGCACCGACGCACGCAAGCTCGTACAGGGATGGGGCGCTCGGAACCCCCCTGGACAGGCCGGTCACGCGCGCGCCGAGCTTGCCGAGCCACAACGTGAGCCACGCCCCCTTGAAGCCCGTGTGACCGGTGACGAGGACCCTGCGGTCCCGCCAGAAGTCAGGATCCGCAAGGAGCTGCATGCCGCCGGGATGCTAATGCGCATGGTTGCGCCTAGGCTGACGGCCGCTGATGGCCGTCCCGCTCTTCGACACGCAGACGCCGCTGCTTGCGCTGCGCCCGCAGCTGGAGGGGGCGATCCGCGCAGTGCTCGACTCCGGGCGCTTCATCCTCGGACCCGAGGTCGGCGCCTTCGAGCGGGAGTTCGCGGACTACTGCGGCGCGGATGCATGCGTCGGCGTCGCGAACGGGACCGAGGCGCTGACGATCGCGCTGCGCGCGATGGATGTCGGCCCCGGAGACGACGTCGTCGTGCCGTCGTTCACGTTCTACGCCAGCGCCGAGTCGATCCCGCCGACCGGCGCGCGGCCGGTGTTCTGCGACGTCGACGTCGACACGGGCTGCATGACGGCGTCGACGGTCGCGGCCGCGCTGACGCCGGCGACGAGGGCGATCGTCGTCGTGCACCTGTTCGGCAACGTCGCGCCGGTGCGGGAGATCGAAGCGCTGGGCGTGCCGGTGCTCGAGGACGCGGCGCAGGCCGCCGGGGCGCTGGCCGCCGATGGCCGGCCGGGCGCCCTGGGGACCGCGGCAACGTTCAGCTTCTTCCCGTCCAAGAACCTCGGCTGCTTCGGCGACGGCGGTGCGATTCTCACGAGCGACGATCTGCTGGCGCAGCGCGCGCGGATGCTGCGCTTCCACGGCTCCACGGACAAGGTCACCTACGAGCACGTGGGCTACAACTCGCGCCTTGACGAGCTGCAGGCCGCGATCCTGCGCGTGCTGCTCCCGCATCTGGACGAGTGGTCGGACGGGCGGCGGGCGGCGGCGCGGGCCTACGACGAGGCGGGATTGAGCGAGCTCGTCGCGCCGCCACGCCCGGCGACAGCCGATGCCCAGCCCGCCTGGCATCTCTACGTCGTGCGCCACGAGCGCGCCGACGAGCTCAGCGCTGGGCTGAGCGATCGTGGCATCGGCAATCGCGCCTACTACCGGCTGCCGGTGCATCGCCAACCGGCGATGGCGCCGTTCGCCGGCGGCGTCGAGCTGCCCGCCACCGACGAGCTCGCCCGCACGCACCTCGCGCTGCCGATGAGCCCGGTGCTGAGCGCGCAGCAGGCGCGGGAGGTCGTGGAGGC
>DASVPU010000174.1:0-11325 GCA_036389475.1 Solirubrobacteraceae bacterium | reverse complement strand
GCCCTGAAAGCGATCGGCCGCGTTGTCGTCGGTCTCCCCGTGGCGCACGAGCAGAACCTCTTTCGAGCCGGCCATGCAGAGCCCTGGTTTACGGGCTATCCGATCTGGTTGGTGCCGACGGTGACGACGACGTCCGCGTCGGCCGCGACGGAGGTGTTCGCGTCGATCGACCGCACCGAGCCGCGGTCGACCTTGATGAGCTCCGCGACGGTCTGCGCGGCGCGCTCGTTGCCGGGGCTGTAGGAGACGATCGTCTGCGGCACCTGCTGATCGGCGTTGTTGCCGACCGTGCCGATCGTGAAGCCGCTCTCTCCGAGCTTGTCCGCGACGCCGCGGGCAAGGCCCGTCTGCCTCGTGCCGTTGAGCACGGCGATCTTGATCGCCTTGCGGTTGACGCGCGCGGGCGAGCCGTTGGACGAGGGGGGCGAGGCCGGCCCCGCGCTCGTGTCCGACGGCGTCGCTGCTGCCGGCGTGGAGGTGCCGAAGTCGTTGGGCATGGGCTTGGGGTCGTCGCCCGTCAGCGAGATCATGAGGACGACGGCGATCAGCACCACGACGACGGCACCGCCGACGATGGCGGCGATCCGGACGGCCGAGAAGCCGACATACTCGTCGCCGTCGGACGCCGGAGCCTGGGGCAGGTCCGGCAGCGGGGAGGGGCGAGCCGCGTCGGACTCATGGGTGTCCTGGCCGGCGCCGTTGCTGCTCGTCGACGGCGAGGCCGCGCGTGACGACGCGGCGGCCTGGCGCGCCGCGGCGGCAGCGGCCGCGGCGGCGGTCGTCGGGCTCGACGTCGTCGCGGCTGGGGACGCCGCGCCGGCGCCGGCGCTCGCGGCCGGGGCGGCGCCGGGCAGTGCCGGCTTGGCGGGCGACCCGGGCGCCGGGGTCGGGGTCGGGGTCGGGACCGGCGTCTCGGTCGGCACGCTCTCCAGCGCGGGCACCGTGGCACCGGCGGCGGGAGCCGGCGTAGCCGTCGCCGCAGGGGTGGCAGGCCGCGCGAGCTGCCCCGGCGGCCCGATCAGCGGCGCTGGCGGGGGCGGGGGCGGCGGCAGCTTCGCGTACAGCTCTGCTGCCGCGGCCGCCTGGCGGGCGGCGTCGTTCTGCGCGGCGACGGTCGCCGGGGCCAGCGGCTGGGCGACCACGCGGCGCTGGGCGTCGGCCTGCACGCGCTGCTCGAGCTCCATCGCACGCTCCGGCGCTCGGCCGGCCCACTCGCGCAGGCGCTTGACCTCGCGCGCCTGGGAGAAGTACAGGAGCGACAGCACACCGAGCCCGACGACCGCGGCGAGTCCGGCGTAGGCGCCGGCCGTCTGCACGGTGTCCACGCCCACGGCAGCGACGATCTGACCGGCCATCACGCCTGTGCGCTCAAATTGTCGATAACGAAGGTCAGAACACGGTCCTTGCTACGAACGCAGGATCCTAGACGGCCTGCCATCCGGAACGGCGGATAGCTCGGACACCTTCGCCGCGAGGCCGGCGGCATCCCCCTCGAGCACGAGCAGGCCGATCTGGTCGAACATATCGTCTACGACCTGTGGAACGCGTGGCTCGCGCTCGGCGCGCAGGATCTTCTCGGCCGGTGTGGGCTGCGGACGCTCGTAGGGGTTGAATAGCTCCTCATGCAGCTTCTCGCCCGGGCGCCGGCCGATGATCTCGACCGCGATGTCGCGATCCGGATCCAGCCCGGACAGCTCGATCATCGTCTGCGCGAGCTCGAGAATCCGCACCGGGTCACCCATCTCCAGCACGTAGATCTCGCCGCCGCCGGCCGCGCGCGCCGTCGCCGGCAGGCCTGCTGACCGCGACAGGCCGCCCGCGCGGATGATTAGCTGCACGGCCTCGGGAATCGTCATGAAGTAGCGCGTCATCCGCTCGTCGGTGACGGTCAGGGGTCCGCCGAGGGCGATCTGGCGGCGGAAGATCGGAACGACCGAGCCCGACGAGCCGAGCACGTTGCCAAAGCGCACCGCGCAGTAGCTCGTGGTTGGAAAGCGCGCCTGCTCGGCCTCCAGCGCGAACTCCGCCAGCGCCTTCGAAGCGCCCATGACCGTCGCCGGTGCGACGGCCTTGTCGGTCGACACGAGCACGAAAGCCTTGACCCCATGCTGCCCCGCGACGCGCGCCATCAGGCGCGTGGCGATCGCGTTGTTGCGCACGGCCTCGACGGGGTTGGACTCCATGAGCCCGACGTGCTTGTAGGCGGCCGCATGGAAGACGACCGTCGGGCGGTACGCGCCGAAGACCTCGCGCATCCGCTCCTCCTCCTTGCAGTCGGCGAGAACCACGTCCAGCGTCGACGGGTGCACATGGCGGTCGTCTTCGAGCTCGCGCTGGATCGTGAAGAGGTTGTCCTCGGCGTGGTCGAGCAGCACGATCCGCCGCGGTGCCACGCGGGCGATCTGGCGCGACAGCTCCTTGCCGATCGAGCCGCCCGCGCCGGTGATGAGCACGACCTCGCCGTTGAGATACGCGCCGACGCGATCGAGCTCCATCCGCACGGGCTCACGGCCCAGGATGTCCTCGACCTGCACGTCGCGGACCTGCTTGACGAAGTTGCCGCCGGTCTGCAGCAGCTCGAACACCGTCGGCAGCGTGCGCACCGGGATCCCGCGCTCGCGGCAGGCGCGCACGACCGCGGCTCGCAGCGTTCCCGGCGCCGAGGGAATCGCGATCGTCACCTCGTCGGGCTCGGTCTCGTCGAGAATCCGGCCGAGGTCGCTCGTCGTTCCGAGCACCCGCACGCCGTCGATGCGCAGGCGGCGCTTGGTGGGATCGTCGTCGACGAAGCCGACGGGCTTGAGCCGCAGCTCGGGGTTGCGCAGGATCTCGCGCAGGACGAGCCGGCCGCCGTCTCCGGCACCGACGATCAGCAGCCCGCGCGCGTCCTTGCGCGGGCGAAAGCCGCGCAGCGGCCGCTCGTAGACCGACCGGGCGACGAAGCGCGCTCCGGCGACGAAGGTGAGCATGAGCAGGAGGAAGAGCGCCAGCACGCCGCTCGGGGCGGTGACCGTCGCCTGGCCCGCGGCGCCCGAGGGCTGCGTCACCGGCTTCGCCATGGCGATGTAGACGAGCAGCAGCAACGTCGCGATGACGACCGCTTGGGCGATCGTCGTGTAGTCGCGCTGCGTGACGTAGCGCCACCACTTTCCGTACATGCCGAACAGCGCGAAGACGAGCAGCGAGCCGGCGACCACAGGCACGATCGTGGCGTCGAAGAGATGCTGGTAGCGCGTCGGGACGCCCAAGGGGCCGTCGAAGCGCAGCCGGTAGGCCAGCCAGTACGCGAGCGCGACCGACGCCCCGTCGACCGCGAGTTGAAGCAGCGAGTGGCGGCGTAGGGGGAAGGCCGCCGGGCGGATCCGTCGGCGCATCGGGGCAGATTGTAGGGCTCGGTGCGGCGAGAGCGCCCGCAGCCATGGCGCGCCGCGGCCGGCTCGGCGTCCCCAGCCGGCGGATCCAGGTCCTCTCAGTGGCGGGCCGGCGACGCGAGCAGCTCGGCGAGCAGCGCCGGGTCGCGCCGGATGCGCTCCCGGCGCGCCGCCTGCGGTGCGCGCTTGACGAGCACGACGTCCTCCACGCGCTCCAGCGAGCGCATGCGTCCGGTGGCGATCAGCTGCTCGTCGACCGCCCCCAGCCGCCCCTGGAACGTCGTCCATACGGGGGTGCCGAGCGCGACGGCCTCGCGGTTCATCGTGCCGCCGGCGGAGATCACGAGGTCGGCGTAGGCGATCAGCGATTGTGCGTCGATCGCCTGCTCGGGGACGATGAAGCCGCGGTCGCGCAGCTCCGCGCGCTGGCGCGGCGTGCGCGGAAGGACGACGACCTGGCGCCCGCGCAGGCGCTCGAGCACGCCGCCGAGCACGTCGTTCTCGAAGCGGTGGTACAGCGAGACGGCGGGTGGCGTGCGAATTACCGCGATCGGCTCCGCCGCGTCGAGCCCGAGCTCGCCGAGCACCGCCGGATCCGGTTCGAAGTCCGTGAGGTAATACTCCTCCTTCAAGCCGGGGTAGGCGGCGATCTTGCCGGCCGCGCCGTAGCGCGAGAGCCGGGTTGTCGGGATCGCCTCGGGGACGACGACGGCCTGCGCGAGGCAGCAGTTGAGGGTGTGCTGCACCCTCGCCCACTCGTAGTCGAACATCGTCGAGCAGGGGATCCGCAGCAGTCGCGCGGCGACCGTCACGTCGTTGGAGCCGTGGCCGAGCGCGAGGTCGAAGCCGCGCGGGCGGGCCCAGCGCGCGAGCGCCGTCGAGCGCGAGACGAGCCCGACACCCTTTGCCGCCAGCCGGCCGCCGCGGTGGCGGCCGACGACCGCATGATCGATCCTGAAGCGCTCGAGCAGCCCGAGCGTCTGCGCGAAATCGCGCGCTGTGATCTGGACTTCGTGTCCCTGCGCGCGCAGCGCCGAGACGACCGGACGCAGCACCAGCACGTGCGGGCTGTTCGTGAGGTCCACCCAGACGCGCATCGGGCGCCCACGCTAGATGGTTGATTCCTAATTCGCGTGCATGCGGGGGCAGGTCAGGGCGGATGCCGGGCGCCGCCCGGATGCGAAGCAGGTACCGGTAGTACCTGCGAGCGTGCGGGTGGCGATCCGGCGCCGATCCTGGCCTGTCATCCGCGGTGCGCGAATTCGGAATCAACCATCTAGTGGTTCACCGTCTAGCCTTCCCCCCTCGTGTTCGTCGTCCACGCGTCCCTGACGGACCCGATCGTCGAGTTCGCGACCAACGTCGTCGCCGACCTGGGCCTGCCGGGCATCTTCGTCCTGATGCTGCTCGAGAGCGCGTGCATCCCGATTCCCAGCGAGGCGACGATGCTGTTCGCGGGCTTCAACGTGAGCAAGGGCGAGTACAGCCTGATCGCGGTGACGCTCGTCGGGTCGTTTGCCAACCTCGTGGGCTCGTGGATCGCGTACGCGGTCGGGTACTACGGCCGCGTCGACATCCTCGAACGGCACGGGCGCAAGCTGCACATCAAGCCCGAGCACCTGCGCGCCGCCGATCGCTACTTCGAGAGATACGGCAACGCGACGGTCTTCTTCACGCGGATGCTGCCGATCATCCGCACGTTCATCTCGCTGCCCGCCGGCGTCGCGCGGATGCCGTTCTGGCGCTTCACCGCACTGACGCTCGCCGGCTGCCTGCCGTGGGTCTTCGGGCTCGCGTTCATCGGCGAGCAGGTGGGCGCGCGATGGGAGGACTGGAAGAACTCCCTGCACTACGTCGACTACTTCGTGATCGCGTGCATCGTCGCCGCCGCCGCGTACCTCATCGTCAGGTGGCGGCGTGGCGGAGGGGTCGGCCCCTCGGAGCCGGCCGCCGATGCCGCCGGGCGTTGAACCTCGCCTGCGCACCCGCGACGCGATCGCGCTCGGGCTGCTGCATGGCCCTGCCGAGCTGCTGCCGATCTCCTCCTCGGGCCATGTCGCGCTCGTCCCATGGCTGCTGGCGTGGCCTTACGGCGATCTGGATGGCGAGCTGCGCAAGGCCTTCGAGGTCGCGCTGCACGCGGGCACGGCGGCGGCGCTGCTCGTCGGCCTGCGCGAGGAGCTGACCGCTGCGGCACGGGGCGGATTGGATCGGCGGCGCGCGCAGCTCGTCGTCCTGACCGTGCTGCCGCCGGCCGTCGCCGGCTTCGTCCTCGAGCGCCCGATCGAGCGCCACCTCGGCACGCCGGCGACGATCGCGGCCGGCCTGATCGCCGGCTCGGTGGCGATGGCGGCGGCTGACGCGACCGGCGCGCAGCACCGGCGGTGCGAGCAGAGCGGAGCCGTCGACGCGCTGGCGCTCGGGATCGCGCAGGCGTGCGCGCTCGCGCCCGGCGTGTCGCGCAACGGCGCGACGCTCGCCGCCGCCCGCCTGCGCGGCTTCGCGCGCGAGGACTCGTGCGTGCTCTCGCGCCACGCCGCGCTGCCGGTGATCGTCGGCGCGACCGCCCTGAAGGGCGCGCGGCTGGTGCGCCGCGGCCTACCCGGCGGCACTGCGCGCGCGTTCGCCGCCGGAATCGTCGCATCGTTCGCCGCGACGCTCGTGTCGATCCGGATCATCCGCGCGGTCGAGCAGCGGTCGCTCATGCCATATGCGGCGTACCGGCTGGGGCTGGCCGCCCTCGTGATGCTGCGGCTGGGGCGGGCGGGACCCCGCGTGCAGCCGGGTTCGCGATGAGCATCGCCGGCGCTGCGTCCTCACCCTCCGCGATCACGACCACGCCGCGTCGGTACGCGCCCGCGTCTAGGCGCGCATCGCGTGCGGTCAGATCAACTGAAGCTGCGAGCGGCGACGAACACCTGATCTGCCGTCAAGCGCTGCGCTAGGTTCGAGCCCAGATGAGCGACAGCTACGCAGCGGCGGGCGTCTCGATCGCCTCCAGCGACGCCGGCGTGCGCGCGCTGGTCGACGTCCTGCGCACGATCGATCCCGGGCGACCCAGCCGGTCGCTGCTCGGCTCGGGCCATTACGCGAGCGTCCTGCGCGTCGCCGACGATCTTGCGATCGCGCTGTCGACCGACGGCGTGGGCTCGAAGCTCGTCGTCGCCCAGCAGACCGGGCGCCTGCAGACGGTCGGCATCGACTGCGTCGCGATGAACGTCAACGACCTCGTCTGCGTCGGCGCCGAGCCGCTGGCGATGCTCGACTACCTCGCCGTCGAGCAGCCCGACCCGGCGGCGCTCGCGCAGATCGCCGAGGGGCTGAAGGCGGGCGCCGAGGACGCCGGGATCGAGATCCCAGGCGGCGAGCTGGCGGTGCTGCCCGAGCTCATCCGCGGACACCCGAGCCCGCATGGCTTCGATCTGTGCGGCGCGGCGTTCGGGATCGTCGCGCCCGACGCGATCGTCACGGGCGCGGCGATCGCTCCCGGCGACGCGCTCGTCGGCATCCCGTCGAGCGGGCTGCACTCAAACGGCTATACGCTCGCCCGCCGCGCGCTGCTGGGCGACGGCGGGCTCGCGCTCGACGACGCGCCGCCGCAGCTCGGCGGCGCGACGGTCGCAGACGCGCTGCTCGAGCCGACGGTCATCTACGTCCGGGCCGCCCTCGACCTGCTGCGCTGCCGTGACGTCGACGTCCATGGTCTCGCCCACATCACCGGCGGCGGTCTCACCAACCTCCTGCGGCTCAACGACGGCGTCGGCTTCGCGATCGAGGCGCCGCTGCCCGTCCCGCCGCTCTTCGCGCTCATCGCGCGGCTGGGCGGCGTCGCCGAGGCGGAGATGTGGGAGGTGTTCAACATGGGCTGCGGCTTCGTCGCCGTCGTGCCCGAGGCGCACGCCGCCGGCGCCGTCGAGCTCGTCGCCGCCAGGCACCCCGGAAGCGCCCGCATCGGCACGGTCACCGACCGTGCTGCAAGCATCGAACGCGGCCCCGTAGACTGCGCCGCGCGCTGAGGGGCGCACCCGGTCCGCGGGAAGGGCTGAGCCCACCTTTCACGTCGTTCACCGCTCGGCTTGACCGACATCCTTCCCGCCCGCCGCGGACACGGGCCCATGGGAGGCGGTCATCGTGAACCTCGAGCAGCTTCGCAAGCAGGCAAAGGAACTTGTCCGCTCGGCCCGGGAGGGCAACGAGGAGGCGGTCGCGCGCCTGGGCGACCTGCCCGTGCGGCTGGCCAGCGCACAGCTGGTCGTCGCTCGTGAGGCGGGCTTCGCGAGCTGGCCGGCGCTCGTCCACCGTTTGGAGGCGACGGTCGAGTCGTTCGTCGTCGCAGCCACCGACGGCCGCTGCGGCCGTGCCCGGCGGTTGCTCGACGCGCGCCCGCAGATCGCGCGCGACCCGTGGGCGCGGCTCGTCCTCGGGCAGGGCTGGGACGGTGACGCGACGGCGCCCGGCGGCCCGCGCGGCTGGGCTCCGTTGCTGTACGTGACGCACTCCTGCTATGCGTCGGTCGAGCTGGCGCGCGAGCTCCTGGCGCGCGGCGCCGACCCGAACTCGACGTTCACGAACGAGTACGGCGAGATGTCGGCGATCTACGGAGCGGCCGGCGTGGTCCACGATCCCGAGCTGACGCGCCTCCTGCTCGACGCCGGCGCGAATCCCAACGACGGCGAGTCGCTGTACCACGCCGCCGAGGCCGCCGACACCGCCTGCCTGCAGGTCCTCTTGCAAGGCGCAGCCAACCCGGCCGGCACGGCTGCGCTCGCGCATGCGATCGACGACGACAAGCTCGATCACGTCCGTCTGCTGCTGAGCAGCGGCGCCGGTCCGAGCGAGGACTGCTGGGCGCTGCTCGTCCACGCCGTCCGGCGCGGCTGCGGAGCGGACATGATCGGACTGCTCGCCGAGCACGGGGCGCAGCTCGATCGCAAAGGGGGCGAATGGTCGACTCCGCGCGAGCAGTACCGCACCGCCTACCAGAACGCCGTCATGCGCAACCGCGTCGAGATCGCGGACCTGCTGGTGCAGCTCGGGGCCGACACGACGGTCGCGCCCGAGGACCTCGCCGTCGACGCGCTCGGCCCGAACTTCTTCGGCCACGTCGGCGGGGGCCCTCCGGGCACGATGCTGCACCACGCAAGCTGGGTCGGCGACTTCGATGTCGTCGGGCGGCTGCTGGACCGTGGCGCCGATCCGCTCGCCACCTCGGGCGCCGACTTCGACCTCCCGATCGCCTGGGCAGCGCTCGGCTCGCAGTGGCACTCCTGCGAGGGCCGCGACTACGTGGCGGTCGTCCAGCGGCTGCTCGACGCCGGCGCCGAGCTCGAACCGCGATTTGCGGACGTTGCCGAGGGCCCGCTCGCCGATTGGCTCGAGGACCGGGTGTAGCGCCTACGGGGCGCGGCGTTCCTGGCCCAGCGTGCGCGTCAGGCGGCCCGTCGCCGGGTTCCAGAGGCGCACGGTCGTGTCGTCGCCGGCGCTGGCCAGGCGGTTGCCGTCGGGGGAGAAGGCGATCGAGGAGACGGCGTCGGTGTGGGCGGCGAGGATCGCCGTCTGCAGGCCGCTCGCCCAGTCCCACAGGCGCACGGTCTTGTCCTCGCCGGAGGTCACGAGCGTGCGGCGGTCCGGCGAGAAGGCGACGCCCGACACCCAGTCGGCATGGGCCTCGAGGGTTCCCCTGTGCGTGGCGGTCGCGTGGTCCCAGAGGCGTACCGTCCCGTCGTCGCCGCCGCTGGCGAGCAGCGCGCCGTCGCGGGAGAAGGCGACCGCGCGAACCCAGCTCGTGTGCCCCTCCAGCAGCGCGGTCTGCTCACCGCTGGTCGTGTCCCACAGCCGCACCGTCCCGTCGCCCCCGGCGCTGGCCAGCGTGGCGCCGTCGGGGGCGAACGCGATCGCGCGCACGCGGCCCGTATGACCCTGCAGCAGCAGCGTCTGCTCGCACGTCGCGGGATTCCACAGGCGCACCGTGCCATCGCCGCCGGCGCTGGCGAGCGTCGGCCCGTCGGGCGCGAAGGCGACGGCACGCACGCGCCCCGTGTGACCCTCGATGATCGCCGTCTGACGACCGCTGCCCGGATCCCACAGGCGCACCGTGCCGTCGTCGCCGCTGCTGGCGAGCATACGCCCGTCCGCCGAGAACGCCACGGCGCGCACGCGGCCGGTGTGACCCTCGATGATCGCCGTCTGACGACCGCTGCCCGGATCCCACAGGCGCACCGTGCCGTCGTTGCTCGCGCTCGCGAGCACGCGCCCGCCGGGCGAGAACGCGATCGCCCGCACGACGCTCGTGTGTCCCTCCAGCGGCGTCGTGTCCTCCGGCGGACGCGGTGGCGCCTGGTATCTGGCGGCCAGCCGTTCGGACTCCAGACCGGCCACGCGCCGCTCCAGCTCGACGATGCGTTCTTCCAGCGTCCTGAGGGCCGACGTGCTCATGAGGCTCGGGAGATTGCCACAACGGGGCGCCCGGGCGGCGCGTTCAGGCGCCGCAGCATGTCCTGCGACTCATCGATCTTGCGCGCGCGTCCGTCCAAGATGTAGGAGATCGCGACCCCATCGGCGAACCGGATCTGCATCGGCCGCTACGCCGGTTCCGGCGCCTCAGACTGCGGACAGGCGGGATCGGTGAGGTACTTGACGTGCACCACGGGCACTCGACTGCACAATAGAACGATGGCATCTCCGGTCGGCACGCTGCTCTCCAAGCGCTACCGCCTCGACGCGCAGGTCGGGTCGGGCGGCATGTCGACGGTGTACCTGGCGTTCGACACCGTCCTGGAGCGCCAGGTGGCGATCAAGCTCATGCACCGCGAGATCGCCGGCGACTCCGACCAGCTCGAGCGCTTCCGCCGGGAGGCCCGCGCCGTGGCCCAGCTCAACCATCCGCACATCGTCGGCGTCATCGACGCCGGCGAAGAGGGTGATCCGCAGTATCCGACCCCCTACATCGTCTTCGAGTACGTCGAGGGCGAGACGCTCAAGGAACGCATCCGGCGCAACGGCCGCCTGCCGGTGCCGGAGTCGATCGCCTACGCGATCGAGATCGCCCGCGGTCTCGGCGCCGCCCACGCCTGCGGCATCGTCCACCGCGACGTCAAGCCGCAGAACGTGCTCGTCGACGGCGAGGGCGCCGCCAAGGTGACGGATTTCGGCATCGCGCGCTCGCTGCACCAGGAGGGCCTGACCGCCGACGGCCGCGTGCTCGGCACGACCGACTACGTATCTCCCGAGCAGGCGCTGGGCCACGCCGTTTCGGGACAGTCAGATCTCTATTCGCTGGGGATCGTGCTCTTCGAGATGCTCAGCGGCGACGTCCCGTTCAAGGCCGAGAATCAGATCGCGGTCGCGATGCGCCACGTCCGCGACCAGCTGCCCGACGTGCAGCTGCGCCGCCCCGAGGTGTCCGCCGCGCTGGCAGCGGTGCTCGAACGCGCGACGGCGAAGGAGCTTGACCGCCGTTATCCCGACGCGCAGGCGATGATCGCCGACCTCGAAGACGTCCTCGCGATCGAGACGGCCCGCAGCGGCCAGGTCACGGGCGAGGCCACGGCGGTCATCAAGTCGCTGCCGGCCAAGACGCGCAGGCGCGTGCCGTGGCGCGTCCGGCGCTCGACGAAGGCGTTGTTCGCGTTGATCGCCGCAGCGATCGGGCTCGCCGGGATCCTTGCCTACGTCGCCGCCGACAACACCGAGCGCGGGACCGGCAAGCGCGCCGACGTGCCGCCCAGGCCAGGGGTCGTCGAGGTCGCGCTGCCGCAACGGGCGGCGTCGGACTTTGATCCGATCGGCGGCGACGGGGAGCACCCGGACCAGACGAGCGCCCTCGTGGACGACATCAAGTCCTCGACGTGGTCGACCGAGCGCTACAAGGGCAACACGCTGAACAAGACTGGCGTCGGCGTCATCATCGATGCCGCGCCCGACCCGGGTGTCCCCGCGAGCCAGCTTGAGGTGC
>DASVPU010000173.1:0-8294 GCA_036389475.1 Solirubrobacteraceae bacterium | reverse complement strand
GTTCGTCGCCAGGACGACCTCGCGGATGCCGCCCTCCGTCACGCGGCGGTAGAGCTCCGCGATCTTCAGGTCCGCGGGATCGACGCCGTCGATCGGCGACAGCGCGCCGCCGAGCACGTGGTAGCGGCCGCGGTACTCGTGCGTGCGCTCGATCGGGATCACGTCGCCCGGCTCCTCGACGACGCAGATCAGCGCGGCGTCGCGGCGCTCGTCCTGGCAGATCGTGCAGCGCGGCCCTTCGGCGAGGTTGAAGCAGACCTCGCAGAGCCCGATCCGCTCCTTGACCTCGCGGATCGACTCCGCGAGGGCGGTCGCGTCCTCGGTCGAGGCGCGCAGGATGTGGAACGCGAGGCGCTGGGCGGTGCGGGCCCCGATCCCCGGCAGCTTGCCGAGCTCGGTGATGAGGCGCTGGACGGGCGGGGCGTACAACGAGCGCTAGTGGTTCGTCCTGTGGGCCCGTCTGCCGTTGGGCGGTTGCTGGCGCCGTCTGGCAAGGCTCGAACCCACCCACCCAGGAAGGTGTGCCTCTGGCACATCGACGACCGAGGACGCCGCCAGGCGGTGATCAGTGGCCGGTCCAAACGGGTGCGGACTTACAGGACCGACCGCTGGTGCAGGGCCGCGAGCCGTCCGGGCGAGCGGAGCTATCGAGCAGCTCTGAAATCGAACATCCGTCGTGTTTTCGTTCGCGTCCTAAAGCACTCAAGATCGCTCGCCGATCGACCGATGTAGGGAAGGTGGAGCTTCAACGAACGATTGGCTTACGCGAGCGAGACGGCGGTGGCGGATCCGAGCTCGATGGTCATGCGACGGCCGCGCTGGACCGGCTGACGCGTTGGGCAGTGAAGGCACTGCGCGCGTCGGGCGCGATCGTGACGCTCGTCAACGGCAAGCGGCAGTACATCGCCAGCGCGACGGGACCCAGTACGACGAGCCCCGGCTCGCCGATGGCGGAGCTGTCGGACTGGATCGTCAGCACCGGCCAGCAGCACGCGATCGGCGACGTGCGCTGCGAGTCCGAACTTCCCGAGTGCGACAGCGACGGCGCCACCTTCTTCGGTGCTCCGCTCGTCGACCGCGACGGCAAGGTCGTCGGAAGCTTCTGCGTCACCGATACGCGCCCGCGGAACTGGACGATCCAGGACATCGAGCTCGTCGGTGAGTTGGCTGCCTCGGCGATGACCGAGGTCGAGCTTCATCACGCGCGCAGCGAGGCCGAGCGCGAGCAGCGCTGGAGCGACAACCGGCACGCCGTGCTCGAGCTCATCGCGCAGCGCGCCCCGCTCCAACGCACCCTCGACGCGCTGCTACGCGCGGCGGAGGCGCACGCGCCGGGCATCTTCGGTTCGATCCTGTTGCTCGAGCGCGGGCGCGGGGCTCCCCCGAAGCTGCGCCATGCCGCGGCGCCAAGGCTGCCGCGCTCGTTCACCGGCGCCTATGCAGGGCTCGTCGCCGAGGAGGGTCAGGGCATCTGCGGGACCGCCGCGTTCCGCGGCGAACCGGTCGTCGTCGAAGACATCGCCCGCGACCCCCTCACCGTTGCCTGGGGGCAGATCGCCGCCGACCACGGGCTCCTGGCGGGCTGGTCCACGCCGATCTACTCCAGCACCGGCGCGCTGCTCGGCACGTTCGCCATGTACTTCACGGCGCGCCGGCGCCCCGATGCTCGCGAGCGGACCGTGGTCGATCGCTCGATCCACCTCGCGCGCCTGGCGATCGAGCAGGCCGACGACGCGCGCAAGCTGCGCCGTAGCGCCTCCCGCGCGCAATCGCTTGCGCGCGAGCAGACGGCGCTGCAGCGCGTCGCCATGAGCGTCGCCAGCGAGAACGATCCCAGCGTGCTGTTCGCGCTCATGGCGGAGCAGGTCGGGCGGCTGCTGAAAGCCGCCGCCGGGTACGTCGTGCGCTTCGAAGACGACGAGTGCTACCGCTCGATGGGCATCTGGGCCCGCGGCAAGCCGATGGGCCCGCGGCTCAACGAGGTCGTCAAGCAGCTCCCCGACGGCATCTGCGCCCAGCTGCGCGACGGCCGGACCGTCCGGCGCCGCAGCGTCGCGCCGAACATCGACGGGCCGCGCTTGAGCCACCGCATCGCCGCCCCCATCCTCGTCGACGGCCGGGCCTGGGGCATGGTCGCCGCGCTGCGGAAGTCAAGCGAGTTCCCACGCGACGACGACAAGCGCATCGTTCGCTTCGCCCAGCTTGCAGGCGTGGCGGTCGCAAACGCGCACGCGCGCGAGCGGCTTGCGACGCAGGCCCGCACGGACCCGCTGACCGGCCTCGCCAACCGGCGCTTCTTCGACGAGCGCCTGGCCCAGGAGACCGAGCGTGCCAACCGCCACATGCGCGCGCTGTCGGTGATGCTCGTCGACGTCGACCGCTTCAAGGCGATCAACGATCGCTTCGGCCACGCCACCGGTGATCGCGTGCTCGTCAACCTCGCCGACAGCCTGCGAGCGGTCATGCGCTCCGGCGACGTGCTCGCTCGCCACGGCGGCGACGAGATGGCGATGATCCTGCCCGACTGCGACGCCGAGGAGGCCGCGCACGTCGTCGAACGGATGCTCGCCGCGATCGCCGAGGACACGTCCTTGGCGCGGCGCCACGGCGTGTCCCTGTCGGCGGGGGTCGCCGCCCACACCCCCGGCCAGAGCGCCGACGACCTGCTGCGCTGCGCCGACCAGGCGCTCTACCGCGCCAAGGACGAGGGACGCAACCGGGTTGTCAGCTACGAGGCGGGCATGTCCGAGCGCGCACGGCTGCGCCTCGGCAGCTGAGCCTCGTCACGCCAGAACCTCCATCCCGACCCTGTCCTCGTCGCGGGCGTCGGCCGGCGACTCGACGTCGAGCACCGCCTCCAGCGCGGCGATCGCGACCGCGAGCTGCGCGAGATCGGGCTCCCGCGTCGTGAGCAGCTGAAGCTTCATCCCCGGCAGCATGAGCGCCCGGGCCCAGCGCTTCGAACGGTTGCGCCCGAACCACTTGATGACCTCGAATGCGAGGCCGGCGACGAGCGGGATGCCGACGATCCGCGATGCGAACAGCCAGTACCACGCCGGCGTGCCCAGGGGGGCGAAGACGACGATCGCGACGATCATGACGACGAGCAGGAAGCTTGTCCCGCAGCGTGGATGCAGACGGCTGAACTGCTGCGCGTTCTCAGGCGTCAGCGGCAGCCCGGCCTCGTAGCAGGAGATCGTCTTGTGCTCCGCGCCGTGGTACTCGAAGACGCGCTGCAGATCCTTCAGCCGCGAGATCGCCCACAGATAGGTGAGGAAGACCGCGATGCGGATGAGCTTCTCGACGATGACGAACACGAGCGAGTTGGGCAGCGCGTCCTTGAAGATGCTCGTGACGCCGACGGGCAGCAGGAAGAACAGGCCGATCGCCAGCGTCAACGCTAGGGCGACGGTGCCGGCCCACGTGCCGTTGGAGATCGGCTCCTCGCCCTCCGACAGCCGTGCGTTGGCCGAGATGTTCAGCGCGCTGAAGCCGATCTTCAGCGACTCGCCGAGCGCGACGACGCCGCGGATGATCGGCCAGCGAAGCCAGCGATGGCGCTTGAGGACCGAGACGAGCGGAAAGCTCTGGACCTTGATCTCGCCCAGCGCGGCCTCGTCTGACTCAAGCTGGCGACCGCCGCTGATCTGCTCGGCCGTGGGGGTTCGCACCGCGACCGCCCAGGTCGAGACGCCGCGCATCATCACGCCCTCGAGGACCGCTTGGCCGCCGACCGGGGCGTCTTTGCTCGTGACGAGCCCGCCGTCCGGCAGCCGCTCAGGTTGCTCGGCGGCTGCCATCGAGTTGTTGCCCTACTTGGTGACCTGGCGCTTGGCGGCGCGGCGCTTAAAGCGATCGACGCGACCGCCGGTGTCCACGAGCTTCTGGCGACCCGTGTAGAAGGGGTGGCAGTTCGAGCAGATCTCGACGTGGATCTCGGCTTGCGTGGAGCGCGTCTCGAACTCGTTGCCGCACGTGCAGCGCACGTGGGAAGCGACGTATTCGGGGTGGATATCGGTCTTCATGGTCGTCTGAGTGTATCGACCGGTCCTGGGCCCCTCGGAGCGTTACAGCCCGAGGACTGGACAAACGCCGCGCAGCAGGTTGCCACGCTCGTCGGCCTCGTCGATGCGCGCGTCGGCGTCCACCCGCACGAGCAGGCGCGACCCGGGCGCACACGCTGGCGCGAGCACGAGCGCGGTGGTTCGCCGGCCCTCTGCGAGCTGCGCGATCTCTGTGCTGGCGCTGCCGACACGGACCGTGAACGGTCCAGCGGTGGAGCGTCCGACGTTGCGGACCTTGACGCTGTAGAGCACGAGGCCGGCGACATCGACGATTGCGGTCACGGTCTCGGCGACGAGGTCGGGCCGCAGGTCGGGCTGCTGGCAGGCACCGGTGCGCCGTTGCCTGCGCCGGACGATCTGACCATTCGCGCTCTCCCAGCGGAACCGAACCACCACGCGATAGCTCGCCGGCACCTGCAGCCCGTCCACGCGCTTGCGAAAGACGAACCCGGCGCGGTTGGGGAGCGAGCGCTCCCACAGGCCAAAGGCCGGCGCACCGGGGACCCGGCGCCAGCGCCGCTCCCCGGGGCGCAGCCGCTCCAGGTCGAAGCGCATCGACATGCGGTCGGAGCTGTCGAGCGCGGGCATCGACCCGCTGAAGACGGCGACGCGCTCGGCGGGGAGCACGCTCGGGGTACAGGAGTCCAGCGCGGCGCTCAGCGGCGGCCGGTCCAGCGACGGCGGCGCTTGCGCGACAGCCGCCGGCGCGGCGAATGCGAGCAGGGCGAGGCTGATCGTCAGCGGGAGCATCGCGCGTAGTAAGACAGCCCGAGGACGCCCAAGTTGCGATGTTTCGGCGCGTCGCCGAACGCGCGGGCGCCGCGCCTGTCGGCGAGCTCGGCTACGTGTTCTGGTACAGCGGCCCGTCGCCGCCCTCGGGCGTCGTCAGCCGCCCGCCCTTGGCGGTGATCGCACCGCACTGCACGCAGTTGGTGTAGTTGACGATCACGTCGACGCGGCCGTGCTTGGGAGCGTCGTCGGGGATCTCGTACACAGCGGCCGGGCACATCCACGCCCAGGTCTCGGCGACCTCCCGGGGGACGTTCTTCTGCACGCGGATGTGGTTGGGCGCGTCGTCGCGGGTCGCGTTGCCGGTTATGTAGACCGACGACAGCTTGTCGAAGATGTACTTGCCGTCCGGCTTGGGATAGCCGTCCTTCGTGTCGCCGATGAAGACCTTGCGCTCGTCGTTGCGGTGCCACTTCCAGCGTCCGCCGGGGAAGCGGCCCTTGGTCATGATCATGAGGTTCACCAGCGGCCCGCCGCGCAAGAAGCCCTTCTGAAACGGCTGGCGGGTGTTGCGGACCGCGTAGAGCTCCTTGCCGATCAGCGACTTCTCGACGGCGTCCTCGTACGACGACAGATTGCCGTCGCCGCGCTTCAGCGAGGCGTATATCGCCTCGGCCGCGAGCTTGCCCGACAGCAGCGAGTGGTGCACGCCCTTCAACGAGACGGTGTCGACCATGCCGGCGGAGTCGCCGACGAGCAGGGCGCCCGGCATCGTGAGCTTGGGCATCGACCACCAGCCGCCGGCCGGCAGCGCCTTGGCTCCCCACCCGACGCGCTCGCCCCCCTCCAGGATCTCCTTGACGAGCGGGTGCATCTTGAACTGCTGCAGCAGATCGTGAGCGGAGGTCGTCGCGTCGGCGTACTCGAGGTCGATGACGAACCCGATCGAGACGAGATCGTCACCGGTCTTCTCGTCCTTCATCGGGTACAGCCAGGTGCCGCCGATCTGGCCGTACTTCGGCGACAGCTTCAGCGGCCACGGTCCGATCGTGTGGATCAGCCGGTCAAGCGGCTTGGGGACCTTCCAGACCTCCTTGACCCCGAGCTCCCAGACCTGCGGCTCGCGATCCTCGGCGAGGCCGAACTCGCGGATCGCGGCACCGGTCAGATGTCCCCAGCAGCCCTCGGCGAGCACGGTCGCCTTCGCCTTCACGTCGGTCCCAGGCTCGAAGTTGCGCAGCTCCTCGCCCTGCTTGCCGCGGCCCTTGTCACCCGAGCGCACGCCGACGACCGCTCCGTCCTCGACGATCAGCTGCGACGCCGCCGTCTCGGTGAGGATGTAGGCCCCGGCCTCCTCGGCCAGCCGCTGCTGGTAGCGCGCCAGCGCCGCGACGGAGACGACCTCGTTGCCGTGGTTGCGAAACGGCGGCGGGGTCGGGATCTTCACAGCCTTGGTGGCGCTGGGCATCATGTAGACGGCTTCCTTGTCCACCTCCCCGAACGCGAAGCCCTCCTTGCGCCAGTCCTCCCGCGAGAGCTCGGGGAAGAGCTCCTGCAGCGGCCCCGGACGCATGACCGCGCCGGACAGATTGTGGCCGCCGCACGTCTTGGCCTTCTCGATGACCGCGACGGGCACCTCGCCCAGAGACTCGAGCAACTCCTCGTCGTCGGCGAGTAGCTGCAGCAGGCGGTTGGCGCAGGCCAGGCCGGCCGTCCCGCCGCCGACGATCGCGATGCCGACCTCGATCAGCTCGTCCTCCGGATCGAGGCCGTGCTTGATGAACTCGCCCTGCGGATCGACGGGAGGCGGGAACTGCGCCGGTGCGGGCGCTCCACCGTTGCTTGCCGCCATACGCTCAGCCCTTCTTGGCCTTCACTGCATCGGTCAGCTTGGGCAGGATCTTGTTGAGGTCGCCGACGATGCCGAGATCGGAGTACTCGAAGATCGGGGCATTGGAGTCCTTGTTGATCGCGACGATGTTCTCGGAGGACTGAAAGCCCACCTTGTGCTGGATCGCTCCGGAGATGCCGGCCGCGAGGTAGAGCTTGGGCGAGACCGTCTTACCGGTCTGGCCGATCTGCGTCGAGTACGGATACCAGCCCGCGTCGACGACCGCGCGCGTCGCGGCGACCGCGCCTCCGAGCGCATCGGCCAGCGCCTCGCACAGCTCAAAGCCCTCGGGCTTTCCAAGGCCGCGCCCGCCCGCGACAAGGATGTTGGCGCCCTCGATGTCGATGTCCTCCCCGCGGGCCTCGCCGCGCTGGACCATCGTCGCCTTCGTCGAGAACGGCGACAGCTCGACCTCGACGTCCTCGACCTCGGCGCTGGCGTCGCTGGGCGCAGCCGTCTCGAAGGCGTTCAGGCGGCCGATGACGATGCCGCGATCCTTGTACTTCGACGTCGAGATCGAGGAGTCGCCGTGGATCGGACGCTCGGCCTCGAGCTTGCCGTCGACGACGTTGACCTGGGTGACCTCCATCGTCACGCCGGCGTTCAGCCGGGCCGCGAGCCCGGCACCGATCTCGAAGCCGAGCAGGCCGCCGCCGAAGAGCGCGTAGTCGTGACCGTTGTCGTCCATGACCTTTGCCATGACGTCGACGACCGGCTGCGCGAGGCCCTCGGGGACGTCCTTGGCGCGGAAGACCTTCGTCACGCCGTAGTTGCCGAGCGTGGCGGCGAGCTCGTCGGCGACGTCGCCGATGACGACCGCGTGGGCCTCCGTCCCGAGCTCACCGGCGAGCTTCGCCGCCTCGGATACGCCGCCGAGCGAGTTCTTGTTGAAGGCACCCTCGTAGTGGAGCGCGAAAACCAGGATCCCGCTCATGCCAACAGCTTCCTCTCGTCCAGCCAGGCGACGATCTTCTGGACCGTCTCGTTGGTGTCCTCGTCCTCGATGATCTCGCCGGCGGCCTTCTGCGGGGGCGGCTTGAAGTCGCCGCAGACGACCTTCGAGCCCTCCTCGCCGACCATCGCGGCATCGATGCCGACGTCGCCGACGCCGACCGCGTCGAGCGGCTTCTTCTTTGCGCCCATGATCGCCTTCAGCGACGGGTAGCGCGGCTCGTTGATCGCGTCGCCGACGGAGATGACGGCTGGCAGCTCGATCTCGACGGTGTCATAGCCGTACTCGGCCTGGCGCTCGCAGCGCAGCTTGCCCTCGGTGACGTCCATCTTGATGACCTGCGTCAGCGAGGGCATCTTGAGATGGTCTGCCACGACGGCGCCGATCGTGTAGCACTCGCCGTCGTCTGACTGCTGGCCCAGCAGGACGAGGTCGGGGCTCTCGCGCTCGAGCACCTTGGCGAGCGCGTAGCCGGTGGCGGCGACGTCGGAGCCCGCGAGCGCGTCGTCGGAGAGGTGAACCGAGCGATCGGCGCCGAGCGAGACGGCCTTGTGCAGCGCGCGCACCGCCGTCTGGGGACCCATCGTCACCGCGACGATCTCGTCGACCTCGACCTCGCCGCCCTCGCGCACCTGCATCGCGGCCTCGATCGCGTGCG
>DASVPU010000172.1:0-1976 GCA_036389475.1 Solirubrobacteraceae bacterium | reverse complement strand
GACGCGGCCGCGACCGCATCTCTGGCGGCGCCGGTCGAGACACGATCAACGCACGCGACGCCGTCAGCGAGGCTGTCTCCTGCGGCTCGGAGCGCGACCGCGCGACGGTCGACACGTTTGATGAGCTGCGCGACTGCGAGCACGTCGCGACGCGCTGAGCGGTCTCATCCGACCCCCGCAGCGATCGCAGAGCACCCCTCCTCGCGCTCCGGAGCGCTCTGATGGTCGACGCTGGCGGCGGTGGAGGATCGGCTATCGGCGCCGGATGCCGAGCAATTGTCAAATGTTGTGGATGACGTGGCGTGAGAACGCTCAGGCGGCGACCTTCTCGTCTGTCAGTTGATCGTCGTTGATGTCATCGGTGACGAGGATGCCGTCCTTGTAGGTTGCGCCCGCGAGCACGTCGGCGACGAGCTCGTGGCCGTTGAACCTGCGCCAGCGCTGTTGCGCGGCGTCCAGCAGCTTGTAGGCCATCGCGAGCGCCGCCTTCTTCGAGCCCGCGCCCTTCGTCACCCGCGTGCGCAGCTTCACCGTCGCGAAGCTCGACTCGATCGGGTTCGTCGTGCGTAGGTGACGCCAGTGCTCGGCGGGGAACGCGTAAAACGCCGTCAGCTGCGTCCAGTCGCGGTCGAGCTTGGCGACGGCCTTGGGGTACTTGGCGTCAAACTCAGAGCGGAAGCGCTCCCGGGCAACACGGGCGTCGGCGCGCGTCGGGGCCTCCATCATCTCGTGCAGCATCGTCTTCGCGCGGGGCTGCAGGCGCTTGGGTAGCGCGTCGAGGACGTTGGCGATCTTGTGCACCCAGCAGCGCTGCTCGGTCGCCTCGGGGAAGACGTCTCTGAGGGCGGCCCACGCGCCGAGCGCGCCGTCGCCGGTCACGAGCTTGGGCTCATTCAGACCGCGGTCGCGTAGGTCGCGGAACGCCGCCGCCCAAGAGTCCGTGCTCTCGCGGTAGCCGTCCGCGACGGCGAGCAGCTCCTTGACGCCGTCCTCGCGGACGCCGATGACGACGAGCAAACACAGCCGGTCGTCTTCGCCGAGACGCACCGAGACATGCACGCCGTCAACGAACAGGTACGCGTAGCGGTGAAAGCCGAGCTGGCGCGCCTTGAACGCGGCGTGGTCGCCCTGCCACTGCTCGGTCAACCGCGCGATCGAACTTGACGACAGCCCCGACGCGTCCTCACCGAGCAGATCCCGTAGCGCCGGCCCGAAGTCGCCCGTCGACAGACCGTGCAGGTAGAGCACGGGCAGCACCTCGGTGACCTTCGGCGAGCGCCGCGCGTATGCCGGCAAGATCCTCGAGCTGAACTTCTTGCGCTCCCCGGTCTGCTCGTCGACGCGCTTGTCGTTGACGCGCGGCGCACGGATCGCCACCGTCCCCGACCCGACCGTCAGCTTGCGCTCACGCGCGCGGCCGTTACGCACGACCAGGCGCTTGCCGTTCTCATCGACATCGTCGACGAACGACGCGACGTACTCGGCGGCCTCGGCCTGCAGCGCCGCCGCGATCATCCGCCGAGCGCCCTCACGCGCGAGGTCATCCAGCGTGACCGCAAGCTCGTGCTCCTCCCCGACGGGGAGCCTGCGAACATCCACCATGGCGTGCCTTCCTGCCGGCCAACACCGGCATCGGTCTTCATCAACCGGGAAGGTACGCCGCCTTCGTTCTCAAGCCCATCCACAACATCTGGGTATAGCTCTTCGGCATGGGCGCCGTCGCGCTGCTTGTCACGATCCCCGGCGTCGCTGAACGCTCCGCGCAGAACATCCTCGCCGAGATCGGCACCGACATGTCGGTCTTCCCGACCGACAAGCACCTCGCGTCGTGGGCGGGGCAGTGCCCGGGCAACCATCAATCGGCCGGCAAGCAGCGGTCCGGGCGCACCCGTAACGGCTCGAAATGGCTCAACGAAGCGCTCAAGCAAGCCGCGCTGGCCGCGACCCGGACGAAGAACACCTACCTCCAAGCGCTC
>DASVPU010000171.1:0-10513 GCA_036389475.1 Solirubrobacteraceae bacterium | reverse complement strand
CTACCTCACCGTGCCGGCCGTCGCCCTCTGCGTTCTCGCGGGCTATGCGGTCATGGGTTGGGCGACGATGAAACCCGGCCGAGCACGCGAACGCTGGCGCCGCGCCGCGATCGGCACGCTCGCGATCGGCGTCGCGTTCCTCGTCCTGAAGGCGTCGAGCTTCGCGCGCCTGCGTGACGAGCTGCGGTTCATCCACCGCACCCACGAGCAGCTGTCCGCGCTGCTCGATCAGCCACGCGTGCACAACGGGCTGCGCTGCGGCGCCCTGACGTTTCCGACCTACCGACTCGTGCCCGACGCCCGCTGGATCCTCGATGCCGGTCCGCGACGCGTGCGGTCACGGGCCGAGGACCCGCGGGGCGGTGCCGTGGCCGTCTATATCGTCGAGGACGAGAAGTTCGAGCGGCGATTCGGCCGCGCCGACGGCGTAAAGCGCAGCACGAACGAGCCGCCGGCGGGCGAGCCGTCGCTGCGCCAGGGCCCCTTCTCGGTGTTCGTCGACTGCTCGTAGGGCCGACCCGCCGGCGTGTCGCTGCGATCCCGTCGCCCGTTCAAGGAATCATGTATTCAATCATCTGGTGAGTAAGGACCAGCATGATCGGGTGCCGTTTTCAGAAAACGCTCAGCACGAGCGGATGATCGCCGTCACGGCCGGCGAGGTGACCCTGACGGATCGACGAACCCAGCGCAGCTGGACGATCGCGCTTGCGCCATACCAGCTCGCCGCTGTGCCCGTCACTCAGTTGCTGTACACCGAGGTGACGGGCCGGTCTCCGAGTGCCGCGTGCGGCGACGAGCTTCCGGTGGAAAGCGTCTCGTGGATCGACGCCGTTCGATTCTGCAACGCACGCTCCGAACGTGAGGCGCTGACACCGGCTTACACCTTTGCAGCGAGCGACGAGAACATCGGCTGCGACATGTCTGCCGACGGCTACCGCCTGCCGACGGAGGCGGAGTGGGAGTACGCGTGCCGGGCAGGTACGACCGGTCCGCGCTACGGACAGCTCGACAGGATCGCCTGGTACAGCGACAACGCTTCAGGCACGCTGCACGAGGTAGCCAGCAAGCAGCCCAACGCATGGGGGTTCCACGACATGCTCGGCAACGTCTGGGAGTGGTGCTGGGACCTCTATGACAGCGAAATCTACGGCTCCTACCGAGTTCTGCGAGGGGGCGGGTGGAGTGACGAGCACTGGAGCTGCCGCGCGTCGGTACGACGCGGCAGCCATCCCACCTTTCAGATCGATGACGTGGGCTTTCGCATCGCCCGATCCGCTCGACGCCCTCTTATGATGTAGAGCGCCCCGGCCGACCCCGGCAGGGTCGGCAAGGGAGAACATGGAACACACAGACGGCGGTGTCATCGAACGCCGCGACGAGGCATACGAGCTCGACGAAACGCTGACGGTCGTCGGTGGACGGCTTACAAAGGGCGATGCCGCACCGCCGTTCCGCCTGGCCTGCCTCGATCCCGAGACAGAGCAGATGCGGGAGGTCAGCCTCGCCGATTCAGCAGGCCAAGTCCGACTGTTGAACGTCGTCAACTCCCTCGACACGCCGGTATGCCACGTCGAGACGCGGCGTTGGGAGGAGTTGCGTGCCGACCTTCCGGCCGACTTGCGCGTGTACACGATCAGCATGGACCTGCCCTTCGCCCAGGCTCGCTGGCGACTCGCCGAGGGCGTCGAGCACGAGACGTTGTCCGCCCACGCAAGCGAGCGGTTCGGAATCGATTACGGTGTCCTGCTCAAGGAATGGCGGCTGCTGCAGCGCGCTGTCTTCGTGATGGATGGCGACGGCACCATCGTGCACGCCGAGTATGTCGCCGACCAGATGACCGAGCCCGACTATGAGGCCGCGCGGCAGGCCGCGGGCGCCGCGGGTCGGCCGTAGCTAGCCGAGGGCATCGCTCAGGCGGGGTTGCTCAGCTCGATGAGGTTCCCGTCGGGGTCGCGGAGGTAGCAGCTGACCAGCGGCCCGGTGGCCCCCGTGCGCCGGACAGGGCCCTCCTCGACGGCTACGCCTGCCTTCCGCAGCTCGTGCATCACGGCGTCGATCGGATCGTCCACGATCAGGCAAAGGTCGGCGCTGCCGCTCGTCGGCCGCCTGGCCTTCGGCTCGAACTCCCGCCCCACCTGGTGCAGGTTGATCTTGCAGCGCCCGAAGCCGAGCGCCTTGCGCCCGGGGCCGAAGGTCACCTCCTCCATACCCAGCACCTCGGTGTAGAAGCGGATCGCCGCGTCAATGTCCACGACCGTGAGCACGAGGTGATCGAGCCGGTCCACCCTCATGCGGTCAACGCTCCCGGGCCGCGTCGTCCTCGCCGAGCAAGCGCGTGGCACCGCTGAAGCGGTCCTGAAACGCCGCGGCGCCCTGCTCGCCGAAGCGATCGGTCGCCGTGACCCCCGACGCCAACGCCCCGCGCTGCCAATGCGCCATAGACGGCGCCATCACGCCCGGATCTGACAACGACGGGTCCAGCGCCGCGAGATCTGCGGGCAACTCGCGTACCTCGGTCGGCCACGCCGCGTCCCACAACATCTGCGCCTGCGCGGCCATCAACCGCAACATCGCCTACCTCCTCTCGCCACAACATGCCCGTACGCAGGCACATACAGACTATGAGACCGGACGTACATGTCTTACCGCCGAGGCTGATCAACCTGTGAGGCTGCGTCAGCGCAAGGTGCGCTTGCACTGGCAGCTATCGCTTTGGCTGCGCAACACGCGCGTGCCCCGACGTGCAGTTGGGGCGCTCGCGTTTCGTCCGAGGCGGGCGCTTGTGGCGCGCGGGTAGACACGCTCGCATCCGCCAAGAGGGGGCATGCGCGATGCCCCCGACCGCGATGTCCCGTCCGGAGATGGCCAGCCGGTCGGCGTAGGGCTCGATCAGGAGACGTAGGTTGCACGACCCGTTGTGTGCCCGAGCGGGACCTAGATGTGGCGCGGCGGAGTGCATCGTGGGAAGCCAGTCGGCGGCGCGCGATTGGCGATGGCGGGCGGCGTCCGGCTATCGTCGGTATGAAGCTGTTGACATCCCAGGAGGCGACGCTCACGCCGGCGGAGCATTCGGAGTCCATGCCCGAGACGACCGCCGCGGAGCGGGCGGTGGCGGACCTCGTGCCGATCGACGCCACGCTGGAGGAGGCGCGGGTCGCGCTGCAGCGCGTGCCGCTGTGGTTTCACACGTTCGCCCTTAACGACATCGGCGTGTACACACCGGGTATCGCACGGGATCATCGCTACCGCCTGCGCGCGATACCGGAAGACCTCACCGGCGCGCGCGTGCTCGACGTTGGCGCGTTTGACGGGTTCTACGCCTTCCTGGCCGAGCGTCGCGGCGCCGCCCGCGTGGTGGCCGTAGACAACGAGCAGTACGTCGCCTGGATTCGCAGGCGGTTCGGAATCGACCTCGAGCCGGGCGTTGGGTTCCGAACGATCGCGGGGCTTCTGGGCTCCGGGGTCGACTACCGGCGACTGGACGCACTGGACGTCGATCGTCTTGGCGAGACGTTCGACGTCATCTTCTGTTTTGGCATTCTGCACCGCGTCGAGGCGCCCCTCACGCTGATGCGCGTGCTGGGCGAGTGTCTCGCGCCGGCCGGGCGGATCATCCTTGAGACCTACGGCGTGCACGGCGGGCAGGACGACCCGTGCGTAGTCGTTCACGAGCGCGGCGACGTGTACGCACGCGACGACGCCGTCTACTGGGGCTTTAGCCGGGCCAGCCTCGATCGTCTTGGCCGGCTCGCCGGCCTGCGCGGGTTCGAGATCGTAGACGCACCCGAGATCGATGGCCACCCGCGGATCCTCGGCACACTCGAGGAGGGCTGATCAGGCGGCCAGGGGCCGCCGCTCGACCAGTTCTGCCGCAAGTTCGTGCGGGCGGTCGCTGCTAAGCGCGTCAGGCGCGTAGGCGAGCGCGCGCGTCGCAAACGCTGCGTGGTTGACCGTGCCCGTGGTGAGGCTCAGGCCGGCGTCGCGCAGCGCCGCAACAAGCGGCTCGCCCAGAAGAAAGTGCTCGACGCACACGCCGCATACGCCGAGGTCGGCGGCCCAGCGCGCGAGCGCCGCGGGCGCGTAATCCGCCCAAATCACGAGCCGGCCGGCCAACCCGCGCGAGACCGCCTGCTCGACCGCGGCGACATGGAAGCTCAGGACCTCGACCCGACCCGCGTCGCGACGCCGCGCCAAGACGGCCGCGAGCGCGTCGATCGTGCGCCGCGCCAGCGCCGCGTCGGCGTGCGCCTTGACGTCGACCTGCACCGTCAGGCCTGGTGGGACGAGGTCGAGCACCTCATCGACGAGCAGCGGCCGCTCGGCGCTCACTCGCCCGTCGCGATCAAGCAACCGCCCCGCGAGCACGTCAGCGGCCGACCGCTCGTGCGCCCACCCCGTGAGCGTCGTCCCGAGCGGCAGATAGGCGTCGTGCAGGCAGGCGAGCGCGCCATCGCGCGTAAGGCACACGTCAGTCTCCACGCCGCGAAGTGGCCCCCCCGCAAGCGCCGCCCGCAGCGCCTCGCGAGAGGAGTCCGGACCGTAGGCGCGCCCACAGCGATGCGCGATCAGCAGCGTCTCCATCACCGCATATTGCGCCGCATCCCGCGCAGCGCCGCGTCAAACGACGGTGACCGACTCGTGACGCAGTCGTGAACATCAACCGGCCGCCGCCGCAATCCACCCGCCAAATCCGAGGGGGACTTGCCGCCGGGCGATTGGGGGAGTCCGTGCAACCAGAGCGCCAGACACATCTGCGATGAAGCTCCGCGCGACCGCCGCGATCATGAAGATCGCACAGCGCCCACCACGACTTTGCTGGACTTTCAGCGCTCAGTCGGCATAACGACCCGGTCGGCAATAGCCACGTCATACCGACGTTGGCATGACGTCAAGTAGGCAACGGCCGGCTCCGGATACACGGGGTCGGCTACGCCGCCCACGAGCACGAGGCCGGCGCTACGTGACGCGCCCAGCCGCGGGCGGCAGTCCGCCGCCTCGACACGTTCTCAGCGTGGTTGAACCTCAGGAATGCTGCTGCCGGCAGGCGGGGTGTTCGAGCGAGCGTGTCGGGCGTGCTGGGTGTACGTGCGCCAAGCGACGACGACGGCGACGATCAGCAGCGGGAGGGACTCGAGCGCTCCGGCCGTCCAGTGTCCTGCATGTGCGATGACGAACATAAACGTACCTCGGTCTGCGCCGCAGGCGGATGCCGACAAGCGCCTTGGCGGTGGCTTATGCACGGCCGGGGACGGACTGGTGTCCCCGGCCGGCAAACGTCGTTCAGGCCGTGGCCGGGCGGCGCGCGGCGGCGGCCGCGGGGCTCGTCAGGCCGATCGCGATGCCAGTAACGGCGATAACGAGATGCAACACATTGTCAGCCGTGTTGATCGGGATGATCGACAGCAGCAGGCCGCCGTCACCGACGATGAAGCCGAGGATCGTGACGAGCACATAGACCACGCCGTAGCCGATGGCGAACAGCCTTGCCTTTGCTGCCGTTCCGGCCATAGCAAGCCCGACGACGCCCGACAGCAGGTGAACGACGTTGTGCCAGCCATTGATGTCAAACAGGATCAGCGTTCCGCGCTGCGCGCTGTCACCGACGTTGAAGCTCGGCTCGACGAGAAAGCCGACGATGCCGACCAGCACGAGTACAACGCCGAGCGCCAGCGACCAGATCTGAGCGAGCGTCTTACCTTGCATCTGAACCTCCTGAAGTGGAATGTACGAGCAATGCGGCGCCAGATCGCATAACGGATCACCGCTCTCATCGCGCTCGGCTGTGTCGCGGGCGCGCGCGCCTAAGCGTCTAGCGCTGTGACGCGAGCCCGAGCGCCCTCAGGCGCTCCCACAGCGGAGCATTTACGCGCTCGGCCGTCTGCTCCAGCGCCCACGCGCGCAGATCCGTGTGCGGGCGCAGCCGAACGCCCGCCTGCGCTCGCAGCGCCGCGACGAACGCGTCGGCGTCGGCGACCGTCGTGACGGCGCGGTCCCACGTGTGCACGCCGGCGAGCTCGGGCGACACGGTTCGCCGCCCAAGCCGCGCGTACTTCAGGATCCGGTAGGGCAGCGCCGCGTCGTTGAACGGCTCGACGCGAAAGGGGAGGATCCCGACGTCGGCGCAGAGGATCAGCCGCGCCGCCTCCTCGTCGGAGCGCCGGCCCAGCCAGACGAGGTTCGGGGCGGTGCGGCACCACGCGAAGTCTGGGTCGTCCTTGCACTCGTCCTCGTGCCATTCGCCGACGAGCAGCAGCACGAGCTCCGGCATCTTCTCGGCGACCGCGCGCAGCAGCGCCCAATCGGTACGCCAGCCAAGGTGTCCGAGCGAGATGGCTATGACAGCGGCGCTCGGGTCGGGAGCCGGGAAGGAGTCTGCCGCGAGACCGACGAGCTGCGCCTCGCGTCCAGCCTCATGCTCGAGCTCGGCGAGCCTGCCGGAGACGACGAAGGTCAGATCCGACCGCGACGCCGCCTGCTCGTGCAGCGCCGCAACCCGCGAGCGCATCCGCGGCGAGGCGTCGTAGGCGACCTCGTAACGGTCCCAGCGCCCGTACCAGAGCTCGGCCTGCGGTCGCAGGCCAAGCAGCGCGCGGGCGAGCGGCCACTGGACCGGGTGGAAGATCGCCACGGCGCGCAGCTCGCCGGGCAGCGCCCGCAAGAGGCGTTTGGCGGTCCCGCGCGCCAGACGGCTGCGCAGCGGCTCCGGCAGCCGCGCGACCGCACCGTAGGGCACGCGCGGCGGATCGGCGGCTACGACGCCTGGGGCGCGCAGCAGATCACGCGCCTGGTCGGCGAGGATGAATCCCTCAAGCGGACGGGGGAGCAGCAGGAGGGCGCGCGGCTCCGGCACGTGCGGACAGTAGCGTGGCGCACCATGCGCAGCCTCTTCACCCGCCTGCTGACGGGGGGTGCGGCGTATCAGGCAGCGAGCGTGCTGTCGGCGGCGCTGGCGCTCATCACGCTGCCGCTGTACACGCGCGCGCTGAGCCGAGCTGACTTCGGGGTCGCCGAGACGCTGCTGACCTTCATCATCCTCGCGTCGATCCTGCTGCGTGGTGGTCTCGGCGAGGCATTCGTTCGCTTCTACTGCGCGACCGAGGACGGCGCCGAGCGCGAGCGGCTCGCGCGGACGACGACCGCAGCGGTGCTTCTCACGACGACGGTCGCGGCGCTGAGCGCGGCGGCGTCCGCAGCGCCGCTGAGCCGCCTGCTGCTCGGCTTCGAGGAGGCCGGGCTCATGCGCATCGCCGTCCTCGGCCTGTGGGCATTCACGAACCTCGAGATCGCCTACGCACTGCTGCGCGTCGACGAGCGGCGGCGCGTCTATCTGGTCGCGTCGCTGTGCAACGTGCTGCTGAGCGTCGCGCTGACGGTGACGCTCGTCGTCGGCCTGCACCAGGGTGCGCGCGGCTACCTCGCCGGCAACTACGTCGCCTCGGCGGTCGTCTTGGTCGGGCTGTGGTGGACGCTGCGCGGGCGGATCGGAATGCGCCGCGGCGGCGGCCGCGTCCCGCTGGCCGCGCTCCTGCGCTTCGGGGTGCCGACGGTACCGGCCGACGCGACGGTCTTCGCGCTGAACGTCGTCGACCGCGCATACCTTCTGCGCACGCAGAGCGCGGCGGCGGCGGGGCTGTTCGCGCTGTCGGTGAAGCTCGCGTCAGCGGTCATCCTCGCCGTCCGCGGCTTTCAGCTCGCGTGGCCGCCGCTCGCGTACTCGATCGCCGACGACGAACGCGCACGCAGCTTCTACGCGGCGGTTACGACGTGGTTCGTCGTCGTCGCGGGGTTCGTGGTGGCGGGGCTCACGCTGCTCGGTCGGTGGGTCGTGCGCCTGCTCGCCGCACCGGAGTACTTCGCGGCGCACCAGGCGCTGCCGTGGGTGGCGCTCGGCTGGGCGATGTACGGACTGTTCCTCGTGCTCGTGACGATCGGCGGTCGCGCCGGCGTCACGACGCGCACCTTCCCGGCGGCGCTCGCCGGCGTCGTGGTCAACGTCATCGCGCTGGTGCTCCTAGTCGGGCCGCTGGGCATCGCCGGCGCCGGAATTGCGCTCGTCGTCGCCTACGCGGTCATGCTGGTCGTGCTGCACCTGCTGACGCGGCGCCTGTTCGTCGTGCCGTTCGAATGGGTGCGGCTGGCGCATGCGGTTGCGCTGCCGGCGGTCGTCGTCGTTGGCGGAGAGCTGCTGCTGCCGACCGCCGGCGCGGCCGGGTTCGTCACGCGCGCGCTGGCGCTGGCGGCGATACCGGCGCTGCTGCTCGTGACCGGCTTTGCGCGGCCGGCGGAACTCGCCGGATTGGGCGGATTGGTGCGGCGCGGGCGTTAGCGGCCTGCCGAGCGCGTAACTATGTGTGGACGCGCTCGCTCGGTCCGTGAGCTGGGGCGAGAACTCGTCGGTTCCGCGGACGCATGAGTTCGTCCGATACGAGCGTAAGCTGACATCGCTCGAGTGCTGCCACCACGCGAAAGGAGTAGCGCTTCGGCGACGCTGAAGATGCGCTCTGCATGGGAAGCCGTACCGGCTGTCTATTCCCGGGCGCTGCCGGAAAACGAACTCGGCCGCTGCGCTTGACGCACTACATCAGCGAGCTGCCAGGGCGCATAGGATTGCGACTGTGCCGTTCACGCTCAGGAATCTCAAGGAGGATCTGGAGGACGTCGGGTCCGGATTCGACGGCCCGCCGGACCTGGAGTTCCGCTTGGCGACCGTGGCGCTCGAACTCAAGCAATCTGGCCTGAGCTACCAGCGCGTCCCGCCCGGCTATCGCTTTCCGTACGGCCACACGCACAAGAAACAGGAGGAGGTGTACGTCGTCCTGCGCGGGAGCGGGCGGATGAAGCTCGACGACGAGATCGTCAAGCTCAAGGAATGGGATGCGGTGCGCGTGCCGCCCGGTACGTGGCGAGGCTACGAGGCCGGGCCGGAGGGCCTCGAGATCATCGTCATCGGCGCGCCCAATCTCGGCGAGGCTCCCCGCGAAGACGTCGAGGGGCAGCGCGAATGGTGGGCTGAATAGCGCCGAGGCAAAAGCGGGATTTGGCTACGCGGCAGGAAAGGTGTTCCAATCGCCGTACTCGCCTGCGTGTCGAGAAGCGCTGAGCGGCTCCGCTCATCAGATGAAGGGCCGCGAGCGGCGCGGCCCACGACACCAGGAGACCACGATGCCGAAGTATCTGCTGCCCGACGAGTACACGCCGCCGGAGCTAGCCGGAGGACCTTCATGACCGTCCTGCGCCTGGAGCACATCGGGATCGTCGTCGACGACCTCGCGGCGGCGACCGCGTTCTTCGCTGCACTCGGGCTCGAATTGGAGGGCGAGGCGTCCGTCGAGGGCGGCTTGGTGGACCGCATAAACGGGCTCGAGGGCGTGCGGGCGGATATCGTGATGCTGCGCACCCCGGATGGCAACGCCAAGGTCGAGCTGGCCAAGTATCGCTCGCCCGCATACGAGGGCGACGACGGGCCGGCGCCGGCCAACGCCCCGGGCATCCGCCACATCCTCTTCGTCGTCGACGACATCAAGGCATCCCTGGCCGGCCTGCGAGCGCATGGCGGCGAGCTGGTCGGCGAGCTGGTGAACTACGAGAACAGCTACTGGCTGTGCTACGTGCGCGGCCCGGCCGGGATCATCGTCGAGCTGGCGGAGAAGATCAGCTGATGGGTGTCCCATTGTTCGGTCAGGAGCACGTCGACCGATACCGCGAAACCGACGGCGAGGACGGCCACGACTGGCAGGGCACAACGGTGTTGCTGCTGACCACCACCGGGCGCAACTCGGGTGCCAAGCGGACCACGCCGCTGATCTACCAACGCCACGGCGACGACTACCTGGTGGTGGCCTCCAACGGCGGCGGCGATCCACCCGGCTGGTTTCTCAACCTTCAAGACGATCCGATCGTGGCCGTGCAGGTCAAGGCCGACCACCACACCGCTCGCGCGCGGGTCGCCACGGCCGAGGAGAAGCCCGAGCTGTGGCGCATCATGAGCGCGACTGGCGCGCCCTACGACGAGTTCCAGGCCAAGGCCGACCGCGAGATCCCGGTGGTGATACTCGAGCCGGGCTAGGCCGAGCGGCCGCTCAACTGTCCAGTCAGGGCGCGGCCAGCGTACCGGCAAGGTCAAGCCGTCGAGGAGCCCGAGTCGTGGCCTACGCTTCGCGGGTGCTCGATATCGTGTCGAACGACCGTGTCAGAGATCCGCGGTGGTACGGCCGGGTTTGGCGTGCTCCTGTTCGTCTCTATGAAGAAGGGCTGGTTGTCAAATAGGGGTGGGGTTGGGTCGTGGTGCTTGGGGTTGTCGGGGTGGTGGGAGCGGCGCTCATCTGTCTATGGCCCGATTGGCGTCGGGGACTCGGTGTCATGGGAGGCCGGCTGCGTGGGCTCAAGTCCAAAAGGGCCGTCAGGCGGCCAGACGAAAAGTGAAGCCTCCGGCAGATGGAGTGAACGGCTGGTTGTTGGTGAGCATGTGCCAGATCGCTGCGGTGATCTTGCGCGCGATGTCGATCTGGGCGAC
>DASVPU010000170.1:0-3702 GCA_036389475.1 Solirubrobacteraceae bacterium | reverse complement strand
AGGCGGCGACGGCGGGGGAGCAGGCCCCCTCGCGCAGCCCGATCGGCCACGACGTGCACCTCGGCGGCGTCACCTTCGGCTACGGTCGCTCGCCCGAGCCGGTGATCCGCGACTTCGATCTCGCCGTCCCCGAAGGCGACCACATTGCGATCGTCGGCCCGAGCGGCGTGGGAAAGTCGACCCTTGCGGGGCTGATCAGCGGGTTGCTCGTTCCGCAGGCCGGCGAGCTGCGCTTGGGCGGGGTCGCGATGCGGGGGATCCAGCCACGGGTCGCCGCGCGATCGCGCGTGCTGATCCCGCAGGAGGCGTACGTCTTCGCGGGCACGCTGCGCGAGAACCTCGCCTACCTGCGACCGGACGCGACGATCGCTCAGCTCGACGGCGCCGTCGACGCGCTAGGGATGCGGTCGCTGGCGGACCGGCTGGGCGGCTACGACGCCGAGATCAAGGGCTCTATGCTGTCCGCCGGAGAGGCTCAGCTCGTCACGCTCGTCAGGGCGTACCTGTCTGCGGCGCCGCTCGTCATCCTCGACGAGGCAGCCTGCCACCTCGACGCGGCCGCCGAGGCGCGTGTGGAGCTGGCCTTCGCCGCTCGCCCGGGCACCCTACTCGTCATCGCGCATCGCATCAGCTCGGCGTTGCGCGCGCAGCGGATCCTCCTGCTCGACGGCGCCAAGCTGACGCTCGGAACCCACGACGAGCTGCTCGGGCGCTCGGCGCTGTACCGCGATCTCGTCGGGCACTGGGGCGCCGGCGCGCCCACCCACGTCGACGGGCAGATCGGAAATGGCGCTGCGTCCCGGTTAGAAACGCCCGCACCCGCAGCCCCGCCCGCGACGGTCTCCGGTGATGTCGGCCACGGCCCGATCCGCTTGCGCAAGAAGGCCGATGCGCTCGGGCCCTTCTACGTAGGCACCCGGCGAGTCGACTGATCAGTGCGCGATGATCGGCGCGATCCGGCTCATGCGCAGGCGCGACCCGTCTCTCCAGAGCAGGCGCAGGTCACCGCTCGCCGGCACGCGCACCCGCGTCTCGAAGTAATGGCGGGGGCCGCCGACCTTGCGCGTGCGCTGCGTGTGCCAGCGCTTGCGCCCCCTGGCGCGGAACTGGATGCGGACCATCTGCAGCGTGCCTGCCTTGGCTGACCGAAGCATGCCGAAGATGCCCACGGTCTGTCCGCGCCGGACGGCGCGCTGCTTGACGTACAGCGGCGTCACGTAGGCCTTGAAGGAGGGTTTGCGCTTGCCGTTGGCGAACACGAGCCCGCTCTGGAAGGTCCGCCAGGCCAGCCGCGCCTCCTTCTTGACGTCGAAGCCGGCTGCCGGACCGTCGTCGACGAGCAAAAACTGGCTCATCGCTCGCACGTTGGGGTTCTTGAAGGAGATGTACTCCGCTTGGTTCATCCAGGCCGCCTGCCTGGCCAGCGAGATGGCAGCGAAGAACGGGTCCGGCTTGGTCTGGTAGCCGTACTCGGTGAGGTACAGCGGCACTCCGCGCTTGCTCTGCATCTGCTGGCCATAGCGCATGTAGATGCGCGTCAGCTCGCGGCTGAGCGAGCGCAAATCCGACATCGACACCCAGTCAGGCCAGTTGGACTTGCGCCCGGGCGGAGTGAGCAGCGCGTAGGGATGGTGCGCGTAGCCGCTGGCGTGAAACAAGCCCGGGTTCTCGGCGACAAACTGGCCCGGGTTGCCGACCGGGCAGCCGCGTACCTCCGCGTCGGTGCCCGTCAGCAGGTTGAGGTTGTCGTCAACGCAATAGAGCTGGCGCACGAAGCGCAGCGCGTCGATCGACTGGCTGACGTCCCGCAGACCCTTCTGGCCCTGCGGCGCCGTCTCGCCGACGAGGATCGTGTCGCTGCCGTGGCCGGTGTCTGCAAGCGCCGCCCAGGCGCTGGCGACGAGCCGGCGGTAGATCGTCGGAGCGGACTCGATCATCTGGCTTGAGTTGCGCGGGTCAGGGCTCCACTGCGGCGTCATCCAGCCCGCCTGATTGGGCTCGTTCCAGATCGACCAGTAGTCGACCCGCGGCAGGTCCATGTACGTGCCGTCGTAGCGCTTGGCGACCGCGCGCACGAAGTTGCCGAACTCGTCGGGGTTCGGGGCGAAGGTCTCCTGGAGATCCGCGCGCGGCGATTCGCCGGCCGCCCAGCGCGGGATCGGCGACGTGAAGTTCAGGTTCACCTGGATGCCGCGCGCCTGCGCGGCGCGGATCAGCCGGTCATAGCGCTCCCAATGCGCCGCCGGGTACGCCGCCGGGTCGGTCGCGTCGAAGAAGGGCTTCTGAATCTGGTCGTTGGCGGGCGCGATGATGCGCCAGAAGACCGAGACGCGGATGCGGTCGACGCCGAACTGCGCGAGCCGGTCCAGCGTGGAATCGACGCGCTCAGGCGCCGCGTACACGAGCAGCGGGTCGTCCTGGAACATCGTCTCCTGCGTCGGCGACGCAGGCGCGGCAGAGGGGAGGGCCGCCAGCAGGACGATGGCGGCGAGCAGGGGGCGGAGTCGTTTCACTGGGCGGAAGTTTGCCGTCGAACGGCTAGGAACACCGCAACCGTCTCCGAAGAGCGCGGGTCGAGGTACATAGCCGGGCGGATGGCGGCGAGCGCTGCTCGCGGCCGGTGGAGCTTATTCAACTCGAATTCCGCGAGCCGTAGCCACGGCTCCGGGTTGGCCGGTTGCAGGCGAACCGCCTCTTCCAACGCGCGTCTCGCCTCGCGCTTTCGCCCGGCCGCGGATTCGATCGTCGCCAGCTCGAACAGCGGATCGACCGACAGCGGGTTGCGCGCGCGTGCGGCCTCGGCCTGGCCGCGGGCGGCGTCTGCGCCGTCGGCCACGAGCGTTGCGATCGACTGCTGCCCGATCGTGTCGGAGCGAAGCGGCTGCCAGACCGTCCACGTGGCGACGAGCGCGAGCACGGCGGTGGCGCCCACGAGGACGGCGCGCGCTCGCTCCCGAAGTCCGGCGCGCACGCGCTCCCCGATCCGCCCGCCGGGACCGGCCGGCGGATCGTTCGCCTCGTTCGCGCTCAGTGGGCCGCGGCCGGCGACCCAGCCGGCCGCCAGGAGCGCGATGGCGGCGGTGGCCGGCACGAACCACGTCCAGTCCACGAACGAGTGCACGCCGAAGACGATCACGACGGCGCACAGCGTCAGCAGCCCGATGCGCTCGCCGCTGTACGGGCGCCCGCGGTCGCGCCGGCGCAGGCCGGTCGCGCGCATCGCCGTCGCCAGCCACACCGCCAGCAGAACCAAGCTGACGCCCATTCCGGCGAGGCCGAGGTCTGCGAGCGTCTGGAGGACATAGCCGTGCGCGTGCCGAACGGCCGGATCGACGCTGCGGTAGCGCTTGCGAACCGTCGCGTAGGCGCCGGCGCCGGCGCCGACGAGCGTGTTGTCGGCGAAGATCTTCAGAGCTTCGTTCCAGTAGCGAGCGCGCACGCTGCCGGCGGCGGTAAGGCGGCTGGGACCGTTGCCGGCGATCGGCGCGTTGGGGTCGGTCAGCGTCTTCCAGCCGCTGGAGATCGAACCCGCCAACCCCTTGTCGGACAGCGCGAGCCTCGTCGCGACGCCGACGGGGACGAGCGCGAGCGCGACGAGCAGCACGACCCCCGCGCGGTATCGCGCGCGGGGGCTCGGCGGCCGCGCCGCGGCGGCGAAGTTCGCGGCCAGCCCTGCGAGGGTCAGCAGCCCGAGCATCACGA
>DASVPU010000169.1:0-14592 GCA_036389475.1 Solirubrobacteraceae bacterium | reverse complement strand
CCCAGTGCTTGCGGCGGCGCATGTTGCGATGAGCGTAGTGGCCGTCGTGCAGATCCGCACACGGCTCAGCCCCGCACGGCGGACGATCGTGCGCGATAGTCCCGCCTGCGATGGCCCTCCGCATCCTCATCTTCACGGCCTCGATCGGCGCCGGGCACGACCTGCCGGCGGAGGTGCTGGCGGCCGCCCTGAGCGAGCGCGGAGCGAGGACCCAGATCGTCGACGGCCTGAAGGTTGGCGGGCCTATCGCACGCTCCGTCGTCGCGAGCGGGTCCTCGCTGGAGACGACCAGCGGCAACCTCGGCTTCGAGCTCGCGTATTTCCTCGGCACGCGCTTCGGGCCCCTGCGGCGCGCAGGCTCCGGACTCATCGACGCGATCATGCGCCGCCGGACGAGCGCGTTCCTGGCCGCCAACCCAGCCGACGTCATCGTCTCAACGTACCCGATCACGACCCAGCTGCTCGGCGGCATGCGGGCGAACGGCGCGCTGAAGACGCCGCTCGTCTCGGCGATCACGGACCTCGCCGCGCTGAACTACTGGGCACATCCGGGCGTCGACCTGCACCTCGTCACGCACCCCGAATCCGAGCCGGAGGTGCGGCGCATCGCCGGCCCGCGAACGCGCGTCGACGCCGTTCACGGGCTGACCGATCCGCGCTTCCTGGACCCGCCGGACCGCGACGAGGCCCGCGCGAAGCTCGGCGTGCCGCTCGGCCGTCCGCTCGTCGTGGTCTCCGGCGGCGGCTGGGGCGTCGGCGACCTGCGCGGCGCGAGCGATGCGGCCCTGCAGTCGGGGGCGGCGAAGCTCATCGTGCTCGTCGGCAACAACGACAAGGCCAAGGCTCAGCTCGAGGAGGCCTACGAGCCCGAGGGAGAGCGCGTCGAGATCTGGGGGTTCACCGACCGGATGCCGACGGTGCTGGCCGCCGCCAATGTGCTCGTGCATTCGACCGCCGGGCTGACGGTGCTCGAGGCGCTCATGTGCGGCTGTCGCGTCATCTCCTACGGCTGGCACCGCGGCCACATCCGCGTGAACAATCAAGCCTACGAGCGTCTTGGCATGGCGAGCGTGGCGAGGGGGCGCCCGGCCCTGTCCAAGGCGCTGCGACACGCGATCGCCGCCGGACCGCTACCCCGCAACGTCCCCGAGCTCCCGGCCGCCGCCGACCTCGTGCTCGCCCTCGGCGCCGGTCGCGAGGACCACCGGTGACGCGGCAAGCACGGCGCTTGAGATGACGACGGCCGCGAGCCCGCCGAGTAGCAGCCCGGCTCCCAACGGGCTCGAGCTCCAACGCTCGCCGAGCAGCAGCGGCGCGAGCGCGACGGGCACCGCGACCTGCCCCGCCATCACGACCGGCGCGACCCGCGCCGCGCCGCGACGCTGGAGCGCCGCGCTCTCAGCCGCCAGCGTCACGATGCCGCCCACCGCAGCCAGGACTGCCCAGCCGGCTGACGGCAGGAGGTCGGGTAGCGACCGCGCGGCCTTGGCCGCGGCCAGTGCGGCGATCGCGTCGGAGGCGATCGCCGAGGCGAGTAGCGCGCTGACTCTGGGGTGGCGGCGAACGAATGCTTGTGCCGCGACCAGCCCGAGGACGACGATGACGATCGTGAACGCCATCGCTTTCGAGCTCTGGCCGCGCTCGGGCTCGGCCAGCGCGATCGCGCTGACCCCGGCGATGATCGCGACGACCGCCACCAGCTCGCGTTTGCCGACCCGCTCGTGCAGCACGAGCACGCTGAAGCCGAGCAGGACGAGCAGCCCGCTCGCCAGCACGGGCTGGACGAGCGTCAACGGCGCGTGGCGCAGCGCGAGCACCTGCAGCGCGAAGCCCGCAAGCCCGAGGATGATCCCGAGCATCCAGCGCGGCCGCGACGCGAGCGGTCGCAGCGCGCCGAGACCGGGGCGAGGCATCGCCGGCACGGCGCGAACCTCGAGCGCCTGCAGGACATACGAGAGCTCAAAGCACAGCGCCGCCGCCAGCGCGATCAGCAGCCCGGTCAGCACGATCGGCCGCCACAGGCGGCGATGAGGGCCGGCAGGCTGGGAGCGGCCGCCGCGGGGCTCGGCCTCGTGGCCTGGGCCGGGGCGGCGCCGGCCGCCCATGTCCCCATGCTGTGCGACGTGCTGGGCATCGCGCGGCGCCTGGACCTCGGCTCAGACGCCGTCGGGCTGACCTTCGACGACGGGCCGCACCGGCAGGGCACCCCGGCGATCCTCGAGACGCTCGCCGCCGCCGGCGCCGGTGCGACGTTCTTCGTCGTCGGCGAGCAGGTGCGCCGCGAGCCGGGGATCGTGCGCGAGGTCGCGGCTGCCGGTCATCGCCTCGCCGTCCACGGCGACCGCCACGTCGCGCTGACGTGCGTTACGCCGGCGGCGCTGCGCGCAGATCTCGATCGCTGTGCGGCGCTCGTCGCCGAGCACGGTGGCAGCGCCCCAAACCGCTATCGCCCGCCGTACGGCGTCTTCTCGGCGGCGGCGCTGCACGAGGCGCGCTGCCGCGGCTGGACGCCGCTGCTGTGGTCGGCCTGGGGCTGTGACTGGCGCGCGCGTGCCACGCCTGCGTCGATCGTGTCCCGCGCCACGCGCAAGGTCGGTGCCGGCGACGTCGTGCTGCTGCACGACGCCGACCACTACTCGACTCCCGACTCGTGGCGTCGCACGGTCGCCGCTCTACCGCGGATCCTGGATGAGCTCGGCGCTCGCGGCCTACGCGCCGTCGCGGTCTGAGCCTGAGCTGTCATTCCTCGCTGTCAGGCCGGTAGTACAGCGGCACGCACGAGTGGTTGGCGGCGACCCAGTCGCTGTTGGGCAGCTCGTCGCCGGTGTTCATGATCCGATGGCACGGCTCGTCGTAGACGCGACCGGTCGAGCGCTCGAGCCAGTCAAAGACGATGTACTTGTAGAGGCCTGAGGTCATGCCGTCCGGGAGCTCCAGGCGCGAGGGGTACTGTGGATCGAGCTCGCTGCGGGCAACCGCGTTCTTCCACGCGACGATCTCCGGCAACCGCTCGATCTGGACGAGCCCGAGCGCCGCGGTGAACTCGCTCATGCGGAAGTTCAGCCCGAGCCCGGCGTAGTCGGGCTTCGCGTAGTTGCGAAACGCGCGCGTGAAGTCCAGCAGCTCAGCGTGGCGCGAGACGAGCACGCCGCCCTCGCCGGTCGAGATCGTCTTGGTCGCATAGAGTGAGTAGATGCCGGCGTCGCCGTAGGAGCCGGGCCGCTCGCCGTTGTATTGCGCGCCGTGGGCGTGCGCGCAGTCCTCGATCAGCGTGACGTCGCGCTCGCGGCACAGCGCTGCGATCGCGGGAGCGTCGAAGGCGATGTGGCCGCCGATGTGCACGAGGAAGACGGCCGCCGGGTCGTGGCGAAGGAGGAGCCGCTCGACCTCCTCGACGGACAAGCACAGATCGTCGCGCCGGCAGTCGCCGAAGACCGGCGTGCCGCCGGCGGCGATGACCGCAAGCGGCGTCGCCATGAAGGTGTTCGAGGGCACGACGACGCTGCGCCCACGCACGCCGGCCCACTCGAGTGCTGCCAGTGCGCCGCCGGTCCAGCTCGACAGGGCGACCGCCCCGAGGCCGTCATGCGCCGCCCAGGCGGCTTCGAAGCGCGCGGTCAGGTCGCCTTCGCTCCAGCGGTTGGAGTCGATGACCCCGTCCCACAGCTCGTGCAGCCGAGCGCGATCGCGCGCGTCGAAGCCGATCGCGAAGCGATCGTATGTCTGCACTCTGGTCAGGCGTCGCCCTGCTCGGCTGCGAGCGAGGGCTCCAGGATGCGGCGCCGGCCGTCCATGACCGCGAGCATCGCAAAGCCGGCTCCCGCCAGCCCGAGCATGAGCAGCGGCAGGTCCAGCCGCGCGAGATCGAGCGCGCCGCTCGTCGGCGCCGGGATCAGCAAGGCGGCGCCGAGAGCCGCGAGAACCCAGACGGCAATCCGGGACTGCGCCGATCCGATCGACACAGTCGACGCGACACCGAGCGCGGCCACGACGAGCACGGTGTGCTCGTCGTCGCTCTCCAATCCGGCGGCGTGCAGCACGTAGGCGTAGACCACGAGCGCCAGGAGCCCGCTGATCGCGGCGACGACGCTTGGCACCGCGAGCCAGCGCGGGCGCTTGGCAGTGCGAGCCGCCCGCTGTTCGGCGACGAGGGCGGCGACGGGCTGCTCCGGCGCCGGCGCCGGAGCCGGCGCGTACGGCGGCGCCCCGGCCGCGCGTGCAACGGCGGCCTCGTGCTCGCAGTGCCACGCGACGTAGCGCTCGACGCCCTCACTGAACGAGGTGCGTGCGCGCCAGCCGAGCTCGCGCGCGGCGCGTTCGCCGCTGACCTTGGCGCCGGCGAAATCGCCGTTGCGCCCCTCGGTGTGGGTGATCTCGACCTCGCCGACGACCGACTTCACCGTCTCGGCGATCTGGACGACCGAGGTGTCCTCGTCGCCGACGAGGTTGTAGACGCGCCCGCAGGCTCGGGGGCATAAGGCGTTGACGACGCCCTCGGCGAGATCTTCGACATAGACGAAGCGGCGCGTCTGCAGCCCGTCGCCGGCGATCGTCAGCGCCTCGCCGGCGAGCGCCTTGTTGACGAAGATCGGCAGCACGGCGGCCGGCCGCGCGCGAGGGCCGTAGGGGATCCCGAAGCGAAGGATCGTCGTCGACACCCCGTAGAGCTCCTGATAGGAGCGGCAGTACATCTCGCCTGCGAGCTTCGTCGCTGTGTAGATGTGCGACGGCAACGCGAGCCGGGAGTCCTCGTCCACCTCGGGCTCGACGACGTCGGAGTAGACCCAGATCGTGGAGGCGTAGACGACGCGCGCGCCGGTTGCGCGCGCGGTCTCCAGGACGTTGAGCGTGCCGCGGGCGTTGAGCGTCTCCGCGCCGGCCGGGTCCTTCGCGACGAGCCCGACGTCAGCCGCGGCGGCGCAGTGGATGATCGCGTCGCAGTTCTCCGCCGCGGCCCGGAGCGCCTCTGGGTCGAGCAGATCGCCGACGAACATCTCGCAGCCGTCGCTGGGATCGTAGGGCCAGGGCAACTGGTCGAAGACGCGCGCCTCGTAGCCTTCGGCGATCAGCCGATCGACGACGTGGGAGCCGATGAAGCCGGAGCCGCCGGTGACGAGCGCCCTCAATGGTCGGCGCTCCGCGTCGGAGGGTTCGGCTGGTGCGTGTAGATCATGGTCATGTCGGCCGGCGCCTGGCGGCCCTCCCGCCCTGCGGCCACGGCAGGATTCATGCGAAGCGAACGCTGCCCGGTGAGCACGATAACCGGCCACGCCGACATTTGTCGGAAAGCTGCGCTTGCCGACCGCCCCCGGGCGCCGTTTGGGCGAACTATCGTTGACGCAATGAAGACGCCCGTGATCCTCGCGCGCGGCCACTGGCCGGTCGAGCGCGTCGACGCCCGCTGGCGCGATGAGCACTACCAACCGCCCGAGCATCACGCCGAGGCAGCCGATGCCGCCATCGTCGCCCTGCGCGAGCGCGGCTCGCCCAGCCACGACGGCTTAGCCGCGCGCTTCGTCGCCCACGCCGAGGAGGGCGACCGACTGCTGCTCGAGCTTCAGCCCGTCCGCTGGGCGCTGCGCTTGGTCGAAGGGGATGCCTCGCACTCGATGGCCGCCTTGACCATCACGCGCGCTTCCGATGGGCGCTGGCTTGCGGGACGCCGCGCTTCCTGGTTGGCATCGTGGGCAGGACGCTGGGCGCTCGGCGCCGGCGGCGCCGTCGACATCGGCGAGAGCCCGGCGCAGACGCTCGCGCGCGAGTTGCGCGAGGAGTGGTCCGTCGAGCCCGACTCGCTCACGGTCGAAGCACTTGTCCGCCTGCCACACCAGCTCGTGATGATCGTCGGGCTGGCCTGGCTCTCCGAGGGAGCCGAGGTCTCGATGGACGACGAGCACGACGCCTACGCCTGGTGGCCCGCCGAGGTCGGCGACTGGCCTGACGAGGCGGACGAGCCGCTGCGGCGGATCGCGACGCTGCTGGCGGCGGGAGCCTAGTGATCCACTAGATGGCTCGCCTGCTGACCTTTGGGCGCCTGAAGTGGGCGTCGTTCACGCACTCGGCGATCTACACCGTGCTGCTCGTGGTCTGGCTCGTCCCGGGACTGCATCCCTACGAAGCCGTCTTCGGGATGGCGCACGGGCTTGGCTGGATCGCGATGTCGCTGGCCTGCATCGCCGCGTTGCGCATGCGCGTCATCGACCTGCGCCTGGCCGTCGCCGTGGCGGTGCTCGGCGGGATCGGCCCGTTCATCGGATCGCTCGAGTTCGTCCGGGCGAGCCGCCGCGCCATCCACGACCGTCAAGCGGCGTCCGTCGTGAGCTCGGCGGCGCCCGCACCGTGATCGTCAGGCGCTGCTGATCGCGGCGGCCGAGTCGAGGTGGCAGCCGAGCAGGACCACGCCGGAGCCGGACGCGCCCGCCCCGCCGCTGCCCGGATGTCGTCGATGACGTTGCGCAGGATCCGGCCCGAGGACGCAAAGTCGTGGGTGAACGGCGCGTAGCCGATTGCGGTCAGGTCGGCGAGGCGCACCGGGATGTGCAGCTGGGAGGCCTCGCTGAGAGCGCACTGCCTGGCTCCTATACGACCGTGCCGGATGTCACGCAAGGTATGTGCGACCATCCATCCAACCGTGCGAGGAGGTGGCGTAGCTCCTGGGGTCGTCTACAGTTGATCTGTAAGCATGACTGTGAACGCAACAGTTCAGGTAACGCTTCCGGCGATGGGTGAGTCTGTTCGCGAGGGAACCGTCCTGGAATGGCACAAGCAGGAGGGCGACACCGTCGCGGTGGACGAGACCCTTGTCGATGTTTCGACCGACAAGGTCGACGCCGAGGTTCCGGCGCCGGTCTCGGGGACGCTCGTCACGATTTACGCCGCTGAAGGCGATACGGTCGCCGTCGGCGCGGTGCTCGCCGAGATCGCGACGAACGGCGGCGCGCCGGCCGACCCCGAACCAGCGAGTGCGCCGGCTCAAGCCAGCCCGCTCGTCGACATCGTGACACCGGCCGGGGGCGAATCGGTCACCGAGGGCACGATCATGGAGTGGGCCGTCAAGGTCGGCGACAGCGTCGAGGAGGGCCAGACGGTCGTCGAACTTTCGACGGACAAGGTCGACATGGAGCTGCCGGCTCCCGTCACCGGCACGATCGCCGAGATCCTCGCCGAGGCCGGAGAGACGGTCAACGTAGGCCACGTCATCGCCCGGATGCGGCCCGTCCGGGCCTCAACCGGCAACGGAGCCGTCGCCGCCCCGCCCGAGCCCGAGCTCAGGACCCAGACAGCGGGCGCGCCGGGCTTCGGCAACGGCGCCTACGGCAACGGCGGCGCGGGTGGGTCCGCTTCGCCCGTGGCTCGTCGCGTCGCGGCCGTCGAGGGGATCGACCTATCGGCGCTGCGCGGCAGCGGCCCGGCCGGGCGCATCACCAAGGCAGACGTGCTCGCCGCCAAGGTCGCTCCCGCGCCCGCTCCGTTCAAGCCGCCGGGGCCCGCCGCGGCGCCGCCGGGCTCGGGCTACACGGAGCTGAAGGGCGCTGCCGCGATGCTGGCGCGCTACATGGATCAGTCGCGCGAGGTCCCGACGGCGACCTCGTTCCGGACGATCACCGTCACCACGATGACCGCGCGCCGCGCCGAGCTGAAGGCGATCGGTCACAGGATCTCCTTCACGCACCTGATCGCCTACGCGATCGCCCGCGCAGCGACCGAGCAGATGCCGGTCATGGCGCACCACTACGCAGAGGTCGCCGGCAAGGCGCACCGCGTCGACGACGGCGCCGTCAACCTGGGCATCGCCGTCGACGTCGAGAAGAAGGATGGAACGCGGACGCTCATGGTCCCTGTCATCCGCGACGCCGGGCGCAAGAGCTTCCCCGAGTTCCTCGACTCCTTCGGCGCGCTCATCGCTCGCGCACGCGACAACGCGCTCTCCGCCGACGACCTCGTCGGCGCGAACCTCACGCTCACGAATCCGGGCGGGATCGGGACCATCGCCTCCGTCCCGCGACTGATGTCCGGCCAGGGGACGATCGTCGCGACGGGCGCGATCGACTATCCGGTCGGCATCGGCGCGATCGGCGACATGATCGGCGCCGAGAAGGTCATGACGATGACGTCGACCTACGACCACCGCGTCATCCAGGGCGCGGAGTCGGGGCGCTTCCTCGCAGTCGTCGAGCAGTACCTCGAGGGTGAGCACGGCTTCTACGAGCAGCTCTTCCACGAGCTCGGAAGCACGCTCGGACCTGAGCCCGCGCCGCCCGCGCCCGCCGCGGCGGCTGCGGCCGCCAGGGACGCAGCGCCCGCCGCCGTTGTCGCCGAGCCCGACGAGGAGCTGCTGGCTGCCGTCCAGGCCGCCACCGCGCTGCTGAAGGCCCATCGCACGTTCGGGCACCTCGCCGCGCGGCTGGATCCGCTCGGGCGCGCACCGGAGGGCGATCCCGCCCTGGACCCCGAGCCGCTGGGCCTGACGCCCGAGATCATGGCCCGCATCCCCGCGAAGATCCTGCGCATGCACGTGCCGGGCGCGACGCTGGCCGACGCGCTGCCGCACCTGCGCGAGACCTACTGCGGCACGATCGCCTACGAGATCGAGCACATCGCCTCGCACCGCCAGCGCACCTGGCTGCGCGAGAAGATCGAGTCCGGCGCCTTTCGCGGACCGCTCAGCCCCGACGAGCAGAAGGCGCTGCTCAAGCGCCTCGTGGAGGTCGACGCGCTCGAGCGCTTCATGCACAAGGCCTACCTCGGCCAGAAGCAGTTCTCGATCGAGGGACTTGACATGACGGTGCCGATGCTCGACGAGCTGATACAGCTCTGCGCCGCCCACGGGGGCCGCGAGGTCGTTCTCGGCATGGCGCACCGCGGGCGCCTGAACGTGCTCGCCCACAACCTTGGCCGGCCCTACGACACGATCTTCGCGGAGTTCGAAGGAGCTTCGACGCTTGAAGCGGTCACGACGATCCCGCAGGGCGGCACGGGCGACGTGAAGTACCACCACGGCGCCCAGGGCTCCTATCAGCTGCCCGACGGTTCGGCGATCCTCGTCAACCTCGAGTCCAACCCGTCGCACCTGGAGTACGTCGGGCCTGTGGCAACGGGCGCCACGCGCGCCGCGCAGACGCAGCGCCATGGACCGCACGCCCATCGCGATGCCGACACCGCCGTGCCGATCGTGCTGCACGGCGACGCGGCGCTGCCCGCACAGGGTGTCGTCGCCGAGACGCTGAACCTTCAGGCACTGGACGGCTACTCGGTCGGCGGCACGCTGCACCTCGTGCAGAACAACCAGGTCGGCTTCACGACCGATCCCGACGACGCGCGCTCGACCCGCTGGGCCTCGGACCTGGCCAAGGGCTTCGACGTCCCGATCATCCACGTCAACGCCGACGATGTCGCGGCCTGCCTGTCGGCGGTCCGCCTGGCGTTCGTCTTCCGCCGCGAGTTCGGACACGACGTGATGATCGATCTGATCGGCTATCGCCGCTTTGGCCACAACGAGGCCGACGAGCCGGCGTACACGCAGCCCGAGCAGTACAACCGCATCCGCCGCCACAAGCGCGTCGCCGACATCTGGGCCGAGCAGCTCGTCCAGCAGGGCGTCGTGACGGCGCAGGACGTCCAGCGCCAGAAGGACGAGGTCTGGGACGAGCTCACGCGCCTGCACCAGCAGCTCAAGGCGCAGATCAGGCGCGTAGAGGAGGTCGGCCAGGTCGAGCAGCCGACGGGCGAGTACCAGCTCGATCGCACGCCGTCGCCGCAGGTCAAGACCGCCGTCAGCGCGGGACGGCTGCGGACCCTCAACGAGGAGCTGCTGCGGATCCCAGAAGGCTTTACGGTCCACCCCAAGCTCGTCAAGCAGCTTGAGGCCAAACGCGAGGCGATCGGACCGGACGGCGGGATCACCTGGGCACATGCCGAGCAGCTGGCGTTCGCGTCGCTGCTGACCGAGGGCACGCCGATCCGCCTGACCGGTCAGGATGTCGAGCGCGGGACGTTCTCGCAGCGCCACATGGTCCTGCACGACGCGAAGACCGGCCGCACGTTCTGCCCGATCCAGTCCCTGCCGGGCGCGCTCGCGCCGTTTGAGCTGCACAACTCGCCGTTGAGCGAAGTCGCGTGCCTTGGCTTCGAGTACGGCTACAGCGCCGAAGCCCCGGAGACGCTCGTGCTCTGGGAAGCGCAGTTCGGCGACTTCGTCAACTGCGCGCAGGTCATCGTCGACCAGTTCATCGCCAGCGGCCTGGCGAAGTGGGGCCAGACGTCACGGCTCGTGCTGCTGCTGCCGCACGGCTACGAGGGCTCTGGGCCCGAGCACTCCAGCGCGCGCCTGGAGCGCTTCCTGACGCTCGCGTCGGAGGGCAACATGCGCGTCGCGAACGTCACGACGCCGGCCCAGTACTTCCACCTCATCCGTCGCCAAGCGCGCGTCGCCAAGCAGCGTCCGCTGATCATCATGACGCCGAAGTCGCTGCTGCGCCTGCCGCAGGCGACCAACCGCTTCGAGCATCTCACCGACACGAAGTTCTTCCCCGTGCTTGGCGAGCCGCGGGTTCCAATCGAGAAGGTCAAGCGCCTCGCGCTGTGCACCGGCAAGATCTACTACGACCTCGTCGGCCATCCGATGCGCGAGGGCAACGAGCCCGTAGCCATCGGCCGCGTGGAGCTGCTCTACCCCTTCCCGGAGAACGACCTGCTCCAGCTCATGGAGAGCTACCCCAACCTGGAGGAGGTCGTCTGGGTCCAAGAGGAGCCGCGCAACATGGGCGCGCGCGCACACATGTTCCCGCGCCTCATGCAGATCCTCCCGGAACGGCTGAAGTTCGGCTACATCGGGCGGCCCGAGCGCGCGAGCCCGGGCGAGGGATACCCGGCCGCCCACGTCGCCGAGCAGTCGCGCATCGTCGAGACCGCGCTGGACCTCTCGATTCCCGTCTCGCTGTACCCGCGCAAGACGCCCGGCGAGCGGTAGGCGCGCGGCCAGCCCCGCGCGGCCACGCGGGAACGGACGTCAAGCGGGCGGCGACACGATCCTGGCATCGGCGGCGGCGCCATCGACTCTGGCCAGGCAACGACCAGGGCGAGATCCACGGCAACGGGCTCACGCGGAACCGGCGCTGGCAGCCGGTTCCTGAGCATCTGCAGGGTCCACGATCGACGCTTCATGTGGGGCCGCATCGTCAGGTGTCTGCTGTGCATCGTTCGCGCGGGTCCGGCGTTCGACCTATCGCTTGAACATCGCTTCCGAACGAGGTCCCGCGCTGAGCGGGCTCGCCGATTGCTGTTCGTCGGCGCTCGACGCCCGAAGACGAGTGGCGCGCGGAAACGTCGGACGCAGAGATCAAGCTCGCCGGCGATGAACGGCTTCCGGGGCCTGCGCCTGCGCGATCCGAAAGCGCCGCTGCAGCCAGTACGCGAGGGCGCCGGCCACCGCGAGATCGACGGCGAGCGCGAGTGGGCCCGTCCAGTCGCGCGTGACCGTGAAGAACACGAGCATGTGCGCTGCCGTCGCCGGCAGCAGGCCGAGCAGGATGCTGTGGGACCGAAAGCCGGCGAAGTGCTCGCGCAAACACAGCTCCCCGACGACGACGGCGAGCAGGAGGACGCCGATCGTCAGCAGGTACGGCCCCTTGGCGGCACCGCTCACGAAGCCGAGTCCGAACAGCACGATGCCGGTGGCCATGCCGATCTCGGTGAGGGGCAACGGTGCCCACGGCGGATCTGGTCGCGCAACGCCGTCGCGCTCCTCCAGGCGCGATGGTCGCCAGTCGGCGGCGGGCTGCGCCGGCGAATGCTCGGAGTGGTCGCCAACCGCGCGCGCCCCGCCGCCCGGCGCCAGCGTGCCGGCCGCAGCTCGCGCCCGCTGGCGCTGCTTCTTCTTGGCGCGACTCCTGCTCACGATCGGCCGCGAGCGTACCGGGGCGCTCGGGCGATGACGGCCTCAGCAACGCTGCGCGGCGAACTGCACGAACCAGTCCAGCGCCGCCGGGTTCGCGAGCGAGTCCCGGCTCGCTGCCTGCTCGGGCGGCGTGCCCGACAGGATCCGCTTGACCGGCACCTCGAGGATCTTGCCCGACAGCGTTCGCGGGACCTCGGCGATGGCGAACACGTCGTCGGGGACATGGCGCGGCGAGCAGTCCTCGCGGATGCGGCGAGCGATCGCGGGGCGTAGCTCGTCGTCGAGCTGCGCGCCCTCGCGCAGCACGACGAAGAGCGCCATCCAGCTCTCCTCGCCCCCGCGAGCAACGTCCACGACGAGCGCGTCGACGATCTCCTCCAGCGCGAGCACCGCACGGTAGATCTCGCTCGTGCCCATCCGGATCCCGCCGCGGTTGATCGTCGAGTCGCTGCGGCCGTAGATGATCGCCGTGCCGCGATCGGTGATCTCGATCCAGTCGCCGTGACGCCAGATGCCGGGGTACATCTCGAAGTACGCCTCACGCAGACGAGCGCCGTCCGGGTCGTTCCAGAACGACAGCGGCATCGACGGCAGCGGCTGGGTGATGACGAGCTCGCCGACCGCGCCGGTCAGCGAGTTGCCGTCCTCGTCGAAGGACTGCACGTCCGCGCCGAGCGCGCGCGCCTGCAGCTCGCCCTCGTGGACCGGCAGCAGCGGCACGCCGCCGACGAACGCCGTGCAGACGTCGGTCCCGCCGCTGGTGGAGAACAACCAGACGTCCGGGCCAAGCTGGTCATAGATCCAGCGAAAGCCCTCCGGCGACAGCGGCGAGCCCGTGACGCCGACGCTGCGCAGCCAGCTCAGATCCCGCCCCTGGGTTGGGTGCACCCCGGCGTTCATGCACGCCGACACGAAGGCCGCGCTCGTGCCGAAGCACGTGATGCCCGCCTGCTCGGCGAGCTCCCACAAGCGCTGCAGCGACGACGTTCCGGGGCTGCCGTCGTAGAGCACGATCGAGGCAGGCGTGAGCAGCACGCCGACGAGGAAGTTCCACATCATCCAGCCCGTCGTCGTAAACCAGAACGCGCGGTCATCCGCGTGCATGTCGAGCTGCAGGTTCTGCGTCTTGAGCTGCTCGAGCAGGATCCCGCCGTGGCCGTGGACGATCGCCTTCGGCAGCCCGGTGGTGCCGCTGGAGTACAGGACCCACAGGGGGTGGTCGAAGGCAACCGGCGCCAGCTGCAGCTCGGCGTCAGGCGGCCCGAGGAAGCCCGCCTCGAAGCCGCCGCCGTCGAGGTAGCCGAGGCGCACCAGCCTCCCACCGACCTGCGCATGGATGTCCGCGACGACCGCGCCGCGATCGAAGTCGCGCGCTCCGTAGCGGTAGCCGTCGACGGCTAGCAGCACCTTCGGCTCGATCTGCGCGAAGCGGTCGATCACCGATCGCGCGCCGAAGTCCGGTGAGCAGCTCGACCAGATCGCTCCGAGACCGGAAGTTGCTAGAAAGGCCGCGACCGTCTCCGGGATGTTCGGCATGTAGGCCGCCACGCGATCGCCGCGGCCCACGCCCAGCTCGCGCAGGCCGTGCTGGATGCGGGCCGCAAGCCTCCGCAGCTCACCCCAGGTCATCGCCGCGAGCGGGCGCAGCTCAGAGGCGTGCCGGATCGCCACGGCGCCGTCGTCGCGATCGCGCAGGACATGCTCGGGATAGGAGAGCGTGGCACCCGGAAACCACTGCGCGCCCGGCATGGAGCGGCGCCCGAGCACCGCCTGCGGGGGCTCTTGGAAGCGCACGCCGAAGTACTCGGCGATCGATGACCAGAACGCCTCGATGTCGGACACCGACCAGCGCCACAGGTCGTCGTAGTTGGCGACCCGCTCGCCGCACTCCGCGGCGAGCCAGCCCATGTACGCCCGCAGGCGCGTGCGCTGTGCGAACGCCTCGCCGGGTTCCCACAGCGTGCGCGGCCCGCGGCTCATTGCCGCAAGCCTAGGTCCTGCGCCGATCAGCCGGTCGGCAGCTTCGCCTCGATGACGACTTCGACCTGATCCTTGACCTTCAGCGCGCCGAGCATCGCCGAGAACTGCTTGATGCCGTAGTCCTTCTGGCTGATCGTGACGCTGCCGGAGACGGTGCCGTCGTCCTTGACGCTCAGCGGGATCGAGACCTGGTTGCTCTTTCCGGCGATGCTCAGATCGCCCTTGGCGGTGATCTGGTTGCCGTTGCTCTCGACGCTGTCGGACTTGAAGCTGATCTGCGAGGAGCCCAGGACCTTGTCGCCGATGCTCTTCTTGATGTCAGCCTTGTCCTTGTCGCTCAGGGCCTTGGCGCCACCCGAGCCCGACTCCACCTCGACCGAGCCGGGATCGGCGGTCAGCTCGACCGATCCACCTTCGACGTCGATGCTCCCCGACCAGCTGTTGACGCCGAGGACCAGATCGTGCCCTGCCTTCGCTGCGGCGCCTTCCCTGCCCGTCTTGACCTTCAGTGAGCCGTTGTCCGGGCCCAGCTCATGCGTACCTGATTGGATTGTCATGGGCGTGATCGTACCCATGGGGGTACAGATGAAGCCTGCCGCTACGGTGGCCCGATCCCATGACCTGGTTGCAGCGCGAGATCACCCTCAAGCCGCGCCCTCGCGGCGTGCACCTCGTGACGTCGGAGATCGTCGGCGCCGTGCCGGAGCTGCGCCAGC
>DASVPU010000168.1:0-2999 GCA_036389475.1 Solirubrobacteraceae bacterium | reverse complement strand
CGGCGCCGGCTCGCCGAAGTTGCGCCGCCGGCCCTCGTACGGGCGCCATCCGTAGTTCGCGCCGCTCGCCTCGCCCTTGGAGGCGAAGTCGATCTCCTCGATCGCGTCCTGGCCGACGTCGCCGATCGTCAGGTCTCCGGTTGAGCGATCGAACGAGAAGCGCCACGGGTTGCGCAGGCCGTAGCTGTAGATCTCCGGCCGGGCACCTGCGCGGCCGACGAAGGGGTTGCTCGACGGGACGCTGTACGGCCGCCCGCCGGACGAGCGCGGGTCGATGCGCAGGAGCTTGCCGAGCAGGCTGCTGAGGTTCTGGCCGTTGCCGCGCTCGCCGTGCTGGTCGTCTGCGCCGCCACCATCCCCGGTGCCGATGTACAGCAGGCCGTCGGGGCCGAACATGACCAGGCCGCCGTTGTGGTTGGCCTCGACGCCGTCATAGCGCAGCACCGTCCGGCCTCCCCCGAGCGCGCGCTCGCGGCTGGCGCGTGAGCGGCGGAACTCGGCGACGACCTGCATCCCGTCGCGGGCGGTGTAGTTGACGTAGAAGCGCCGCGTCTTGGCGTAGTCGGGCGCGAAGGCCATCGACAACAGGCCCTGCTCGCTACCGGCCATCACGATCGAGCGCAGGTCGAGAAACGGCCGCGCCAGGCGCTTGCCGCCGCGCACGACCCGGATGACCCCGTTCTGCTCGACGACGAAGATCCGCCGCTTGTCGCCAGCCGGCGCGGTGACGTACAGCGGGGCGTTGAACCTGCCGACCTCGACGAGCTTGACACCGGTCTGCGCCGGCCGTGCCTGCGCGGTCGCCGAAGCCGTGACGGGTTCGGCGGCTCGCTTTTGGTCGGAGCCGCAGCCGCAGCCGCACAGCGCGAGCACGGCAGCGAGGAGGATGAGAGGGAGCGCCGGCCGACGGATCATCGCGGCAGGATGGCACGGGCACGCCATCGGACGCGGCACATGCAAAGCGCTAGTCGCCGATCTGCGGCAGGATTCCGGCGACCCATTCCGGCGGGCCGTCCTCAGGGTGCTCCTGCTTCCAGATCGGCGCCTGCGACTTGATCGCGTCCAGCAACGCGCGCGCCCCTGCGAACGCCTCGGCGCGGTGCCCCGCGGAAACGGCGATCACGATGCTCGGCTCCATGAGCTCGACGGTGCCGACGCGGTGCGCGACGGCGACGGCAGCGAGCCCATGCTGCTCTGCGACGGCCTGCGCCAAGCGCTGGATCTGCTCGCGCGCCATGTCCTCGTAGGCCTCGTACTCGAGCGTCGGGACCTCGCGCGTCGTGCCGAGGAAGACGATCGTCGCGCCGGTGCAAGGGTCGGCGACCAGGCGGCGCAGCGCCTCGGGATCGAGCGGTTCGCGGGTGACCTCGGCGTGCCGGACCGTGCCGGCTCCGCCGCTGACGGGGGGCACCAGCGCGAGCTCGTCGCCGTTGGTCAGCGTGTGATCCTCCTTGACGTACTCACGTGCGACGGCCGCGACGAACGGCGCGTTCGGAGGCAGGCCGGAGAGGGCACCGTCGCGCAGCTGGGCGATCGCGTCGGCGACGGTGGCGCCGTCGCTGAGCGTCAGCGCCACGGTGCCGGCTCCGGCATGCTGGCGCAGGCTCGCGAAGAGTCGCACGGTAACGTCCATGCTCGGATGCTACGACGCAGCGAACCTGGGCAGATCAGCGGCAATGTGACCTCATGCCGACCGCGGCGATCCTGACGATCAGCGACACCCGCGCGGCGGGCACGCGTGCGGACACGACGACGGCGTTGATGGCCGAGATCCTCGACGGCATCGGCATCGAGGTCGTCGCAAAGCGACTCGTGCCCGACGAGCAGGACGAGATCGCCGCGGCCATCGTCGAGCTCGCCGAGGAGGCGAACCTCGTCCTCACCTCCGGCGGCACCGGCCTCGCCCCGCGCGACGTCACGCCCGAGGCGACGCGCTCGGTGATCGACCGAGAGGCGCCTGGGATCGCCGAGGCCATGCGCTCCGAGACAGCGCGCCTGCAACCGCTGGCGTGGTTGTCGCGCGCGGTCGCCGGCACGCGCGGCCGCACGCTCATCATCAACCTCCCGGGCAGCCCGAAGGCCGTCCGCGAATGCCTCGACGTCGTCGGGCCGATGCTCGGGCACGCGCTGAAGCTCAGCTCGGGCCAGGACGCGGCCGGAACGCACAAGCTCGCCGGTTAAAGCAGCCAGATCCGCGGTTGCGTTTCGCGCTGCGGACGAACGAGGAGCGGCGCGCTGTGCGCACGACGATTCGATCTGAGAATCATCGTGGTGTCGCGCGACATCGGGTAACACGAAGCGCGTCATCACGAACGCGCGAGGAGCAGATCATGGCCACGAAGAAGCCGCCCCCGATGGACCCATCCAGCAGCGAGGCGGATGCCAAGCAGCTCGATCTTGCCCGCAAGCAAGGCGAGGCCTACCGTGAGGCGCTTGAGTACATGGCCAACGAGGTCGCGCACGACGGCGGGCTGCAGCCCAAGGACCAGTACCTCATCGGCTACGCCGTCGAGGAGGCCGAGGGCATGTACGAGTGGGAGGACGGCGAGCTCGTCTGGCACGAGCCAGAGGACGAGAACCTGCACGTCGAGATCGCCGTCTGCGATGGATCGGACGGTCGCTTCGTGCCTGGGCTGACGGTGTACGGGACGCTCATCGATCCCGACGGCAACGATCTCGGCACGCACGAGCATCCGCTGCTCTGGCACCCGATGATCTACCACTACGGCCGCAACTGGACCGTGCCGGCCGATGGCGAGTACACGCTGAAGATCCGCGTCGAGCCGCCGAAGTTCATGCGCCACGACGAGATCAACGGAAAGCGCTTCGGAGAGCCGGTCGAGACCGAGTTCACGGGCGTGAAGGTCGAGCGCGGTCAGGACTGAGTTGGGTCAGACAGGTGCGCCGGCGCGGCTGTCCGCCGCGTCGGCCAGCACCCAGACGGCCAGGCCAGCGACGATCGCGGCCAGCAGGACGGACGGCCATGCGCTGAGCCTGTC
>DASVPU010000167.1:0-4920 GCA_036389475.1 Solirubrobacteraceae bacterium | reverse complement strand
AGAACGCGCCACCGACCTCCAAGCGGTAGAGCCACGAGGACTCCAGCGCGTAGCCCGGAGCGTTGTCCGGCACTGCAATCGCAACAACGACGGAGGGAAGCGCCAGCACCCAGAGCAGCCAGAAGAAACGGATGAGCCTTCTTGTGCCACTCCTTAGGCCTCTCCTTGGCGGATGTCTCCGCCATCTCAACCGCCGCCCCGTTCGAGGGCAGTAGTCGCCCGGGCGCAACAGCCGTCGGCACCCAGTGTCATGGCGGCCACCGTACCGCGCAGATCGGCCACTGCCGCCGCTGTCGTCGAGACATGCACATCCAGTTCGACGACGTGCGCCTCGGCTCACTTCTCGCTCTGGCCCGCCGAGTGGCCGATCGCTGCGAGCGCCTCTGCAACGAGCAAGGCGTCACCATGAGCGACGACATCTACGACCAGGCCGTCCACGAGCTCGCCTCGCACTCGCGGAAGGCCGTGTGACGCCGGAGGCTCGCCCCGCCCCGGTGAGCCGCGACGACCAGCCCTGCGACGGTGCGCGACCGGCGCTGCCGTCTCAGAAACGACCCTCTGTGAGACATATCCGAGCGCACCGGGCGTCTTCAATGGCTCTGGGCCTCTACGTCTCAGAACCGCATCTCAGATCAATGTCTCAGCCGCCGCGCCATCGCGCAAAGCGATACGTACGCCGGCGCGACCCAGCTGCTTGGCTACGCACGCGTCTTCACGGCCGACCAGACGACCCCAGCTGCAGCTCGATGAGCCGCGGCTGTCGGGTGCGCGCGCAATCGGGCTATACGGAAACTGAAGGCCGTGGCCTCGTCGTTGACGGGGGCGGGCGGCTCGATCTGGGCGCGGGATACGAGACGAGTTTATGCGGCTGCGTATGGGGATCCCGTGTCTGCCGTTGGGCTGGCGATCAGGCGGGCGGTTCTCTGTCGTCGCGTCTGGGGATCCTTAGCTGCGACAGGTCGGCGGCGCCCGCAGACCGGGGAGGTGACCGAACGCCGAAGGCAGAGGGGTGCCGGCGGCCGGTGCTGAGCAGGCGAATGTGCTCGTGACGGTGCGAAACGGGTAAGCGCGGGGTATCCGAACGAGGAGGGCACGTGCACGACGACGATGGCGCCAAGATCGATCAGGAGAAGCAGTCTGCTGAAGCCGGCGCTGCGGAGGATGAGCAGGGACTCGGCCAGCACGCCGACAAGGACGTGGCTGACGTGGAGACCAAGCAGGGTCACCCCGCGACGCCAAGCGACGTGGGCAACCGGTAGCAGCCGCGATTGCTCAACCAGGCCCCGGCAGCTGCCGGGGCCTGCGTCGCTGCCGAGACTCGCGCGATCACGGTCGGTCGGGGTCGTCGGGCGACCGACCACTACCTATAAGTTCACCGTCCAATTTCCGCGTCAGCTGTGAACACGTAGGGGAGCGGGTGCCGTCACAGAACGGGCGCAGCTTGCTCCCAAGCGACAAGCCATGCGAGCGGTCCTCGCTGCTGGGAACGTACATGACGTCAGCCAACCAGCCGATCGGGTTGATGCCGCGTACGAGGCCATGTTGGGAGCCGTTGGGTCGGCTCGGCCGACCGCGACCGGGTACTCGTCGCGGTTAAATCCAGCGTGCCCCGGGATGTTCGCGAGCAGACGGTCGCGACGCGGATCTGTTCCGCGTCGGTTGAGCACCATGACTCGTGACCAGCCCTTGGCGACCGCCGCCTCGAAGTGGACTTTGATGTTCGGGTACTTCGCTGCATTGCACCAAGCGCGCTGAGCGCGGCACCTGGCCCGACTGGTTCGACGAGCTCTGGCAGCAGATCGCTGCGAAGGTGGGCGCGTCGGAGGCGGCGCGCCAGATGGTCGACGTGCTCATGCTCGTGCGCGACCACGGGCGCGAGCACGTCGGACTCGCCCGTCCGCGCGCTCACGGGCGGCTCGCACGCTGCTCGGCCCCTGACTGCACTTGACGGCTTCGGCTGGCCGGGCTCATCAGACGATCAAGATCCGGCGGAACCGGACTCGTGCGGGAAGGTGATGGTCGCTGCCGCTCTCGTAGTTCCCGCAGCGCGCTAGATGGTTGATTCCGAATTAGTGGCCGTAGGCGGCGAAGTGCCGTCCGGGATCACCGCTTGTTTGGTTGTGGACCAGGCCTGCGGCGAGCGCCAAGAGTCTGAGTGCGACGCGGGTGCAGAGGCCTTCGATCGTGCGGCCGCCGTGGGCTTGGAGGGTGAGTTGGCCCATGCAGGTCCAGAACACCGATTCGATCCATTGGCGGATCGCGCCCAGCGATCGGTGGCGGCGCGCCTCGCCCTTGCGGTCGGGTCGCAGAAAGCGGGCGCCGAGGTCGGCGATGATCTGCTCGAACTCTTCGCCGGCGAAGCCCTTGTCGGCGAGAATGGTGTAGCCCTCCAGCGCGACGCGTCGGAGCATCTCGGCGGCGACGACGCGCTCACCGACGTTGGCGGCTGCGAGCTCAAAGGCGATCGGCATGCCGTCGGGTGCGCACAACAGGTACAGCCGAAAGCCCCAGAAGTAGCGGCTGTGCGACGCACACCAGCCATAGCCGGCCTGGCCCGCCAGCTCGCTGCGACGCGCGGTTTCGCGCGACTGCCCACACGGCACGGGTGTGCTGTCGAGCAGGCGCAGACCGTCACAGAACGACGGCGAGTTCGTCGCCAGATGCGACAGCACCCTGGCGATCGTGGGTGCCAGGGCACGCATGCGCTTGTTGTAGCCCGGCTGCTTGGGCAGATAGCAGAACAGGTGCCCCAGGCGCCACCTAGCGAAGGCCAGAAACTTGCGGTCGTTAAGGACCGCGAGAAACATCTGCGCGACAGCCAGCGCGATGAGCTCGGCGTCGGTGATCTGTGGTGGACGCCCCGGCCCCTGCCGCGCGGGCAAAAGATCGTCAACACGCACGTAAAGTGCCGTGACGAGGGCGTCGAGGTCGGCGTGCACGAGGCCTCCAAGGTCGACGTTGCGATTAGCAACGCCTCCTTCGGCGCCCTCGTTATGTCCCCCTGCGGAACCTCGCTCTCGCCCCGCAGCAATTCGGAATCAACCATCTAGTTCGTCGTCGGCTCCGAGCGTATGACCGTGAGCGCGGGATACAGAAAGACCCCCCCGGCGTGGCCGAGAGGGTCTGTCGGGCGGTCTGCGCCGGTGTCCGTCCGGCCTGCCTCAATTGTGGTCAACCTCGGGAGCCGCCGGATTGGTCCCGGAGGTGCCGCTAGCCGGGCCGGCCTCGCCCTCGGCGATGCCCTCGCTGCCGGTCCCCTCGCCCGTGCCCTCGATGCCCTCGTCAGGGAGGCCGGCTCCCACTCGTTTGCCCGGTTCGGGTCCGTCGCCCTCCATGGACTTTTCGTCTGTCATCCGAGCCTCCTTCGATTGCTGTCCTCGATCGGCGTCTCCCTACCCCGTACCCGACGTTCGCGAAACCTGGGCTCAGCTGCTACCGCGTGCAGGCGGCGCCGGATGAGTCGGCGAATCTCGAGCAAGCCGATTCCCGCAGTTGGGCGACCTGACGCGCTACCGGCGCAATTGATCGGCCAAGCCAGCGCCAGAGGTGGATCGGTGGATCGTCATCAGCGTGAGCCAGTACGTAGGCACCGGAATGCACGGCGGGTGCGTCGCTGCGGCTCCGCGGACGGCGGGCGCCTCACCAACGGCGCCGACGGCCAGCGCGGTCCGAACCTCGTTATCCCTGGTGGTGGGTGATGACGATCACGCGCCCGCTGGCCCTCCGTGGGATGGCAGTCACGCGGCTGTCGTCGTACGCCACGTAGCCGAGCACCAGCAGCCAGCGCATCTCGCAGCTCCCGAGCCAGCGCATCGCGCCGGCGTCGTGCTCGGGCGGTAGCTGTGTCGCCGGTACGGTGCGGCTCATGGAGATCGACGAGTCGCTCGTGTTCCCGATCAAGCTCGATCTACCCGGATGCCTTCACGTCGCCGGTTGTGACTGGTTCTGCAGGCCGGAGTTCCACGTCACCACGTTCACGCCCCGCGATCTCGCCGAGGCGCTCGCTGTCGACGTCGAAGCACTGCTGCACGCCGGGGAGCAGCGACGCGAGGAGCTGACGCGTAGGCGAGTATCCGGTTTGACCGGCGCCCTCGCACGCGTTCATGCCGAGGACGGGCGCCAGACGCTGGTGGCCTTCTGCGACGTTGCCGGCCTGGACGACGTCTACCGGCGATTGTCAGCAGCAGTCGGGCGGTCCCTGCCGCTGCCGCCCACACACGTCACCCGATACACGTCCCAGCCCGGGATGAAGGGGATCGGCATCAGCATCCCGGCACACGTCGCTGTGCGCTCAACGCCGTTGCCCGAGGCCGACGCCGCGGTACTGCGCGGCCATCTTCCCCACTGCGTGACGAGGAAGCCGTTCTGTGCCGGTTCTCGGGGACGAGCTCCCTCGTCCCCGAGAAACGGCGCTGTTCGAAGAGGAGCTCTACTTCCGAGAGGCGTGGGTCGACGGTAGCGAAGCTTCTGCGGGAGGCCACCGCGGCGTTTGACTTGATCGCGCTGCTGACGTTCAAGCCCGACGCTCTCCGGCCGGCGCGTGCGGTGCTCGCTGGAGCATCTCGCCGAGCACCGCTTCATCGCCCTCGCCGTCCGCCGGCTGCGCCACTCGATGCGCGAGCTGTGGCCATACATTGGCATATCTATCCCGCAGAGGCTCGAGCTCCCGACGCTCATGCACGCTCGCCGGTACACGCTCCTGCTCCTGCTGCGCGATGCGGGCTTCGACGGAGCCGATTTGCGGTTCCTGCAGCTGAGCGCGCTCAAGGATTCCGACGAGCCGTTCGAGCGCCGCGGTGGTGAGCTGCGCGAGACGCTGCGCCGCCCAACGGGATCGTCAACTACTCTTGGCATGTCTAGAGCTGTGGGTCAAGACAACGACGACATGCCCACGATGCACAGCCACAACAAGTGAGAGGT
>DASVPU010000166.1:0-3408 GCA_036389475.1 Solirubrobacteraceae bacterium | reverse complement strand
TACAAGATGGATCCCGCGCAGGGCTTTGCGGCGCAGGGCGGGGGCGCGGCGGTGCTGTTGACCGCGTCGCATCTCGGCTTCCCGCTGTCGACGACGCACTCGATCACCGGCGCGGTGCTCGGCGCCGGAGCGGCGAAGCGCCTGTCTGCCGTGCGGTGGGGACTGGCGGGCAACATCGCCATCGCGTTGATCCTGACGCTGCCGGCGGCGGCCGCGGTCGGCTCGGTGACGTACGGGCTGAGCCACATCTTCGGGGCGGGGGCGCTCGGTCCGGTGCTCATCTTCGCCTCCCTGCTTCTGCTGATGTCGGCGATCTTCGGCAAGCGCTTGCGCGGCGGGCCCGCGATGACGGCCGCCCCGGTGGAATCGTGATCGGGATGGTCGATTCCCACGCGCTGCTCGAGCTCGTCTGGGCCGCGCCGCTGGCCGCTCTGCCGGTCACCGTCGCGTGGGGCCTGGTCATCCACGGCAGCGCGCGCGCGGTCGAAGCCCAGCGCGACGGGCGCACGGTTTTCGCGATCCTTCACGCGACGACCGCGATCGCCGGCGCGGCGCTGTTCACGGCCGCGGTCATCTTCGGCCTGATCGTGATGACCTCCAAGGGTTAGAGGGCCGCAAGATTCGGGTGCAACGGCGTGCAGCGGCCGTTGCAGGGTGACGTAATCGTGCGCGCGAACGTGCGCGCGGCGCTGCGAGCGGGGATCTTGATGGCTCCCCAAGGAAGAGGAGTCATGCGTCCCCTGCGAATCACCGTGCTTGCGGCACTCGCCGCGACGTTTGCGGCGCCGCCCGCGAGCGCCCATGTTCTTCACACCGTCCAGCCCGGCGAGACCCTGTGGTGGATCGCAGCACAGAACAACCTGACCACCCGGACGGTGGCTGCCTACAACGGGATCCCCGAGAACGCCAACGTCATCCTCGGGACGCAGATCAAGGTGCCGACGGTGGCCGAGGGCGCCGCCGCGCTCGCCGCAGCCGGCAGAGGCGCGACGCTGCCGATCCTGCGGTCCTCCAGGATGATCGTCGCGACCACCTCGCCCGGCGCTCCAAGCCCGCAAGGTGCCTACGTCGTGCGCCCCGGGGACACCCTGAGCGGCCTCGCCGCGCACTCCGGCGTGCCGGTCGCGCAGATGGCGTACATGAATGGTCTGAAGCAGACCGCGCGGCTGCTCATCGGCACGGTCATGAAGCTCCCGAGCGGCGCCCCGGCGCCTGCCCACGCGTCCGCCCCGCTGCCGGCGACGCGCGTCGTTCCCAGAGCAAACCCGATCCCGACGCCCGCCCATCTGAGCGCCGACCGCGTCCGGCAGCTTGCTGCCCAGCACGGAGCTCCGGCGTCGCTGGCGGCCGCGATCGCCTGGCAGGAGAGCGGCTTCAACAACGCCATGGTCTCGTCCGCCAATGCCCGCGGGATCATGCAGGTCATGCCCGGCACATGGGACTGGGTCCAGCACAACCTCGCCTCGGCGCAATTGGACCCGCGCTCGCCGGAGGACAACGTGCGCGCTGGATCGCTCTACCTCGCACGGCTGATGCGCGAGACCGGCGGCGATGCCCGGCTGGCCGCGGCTGGCTACTACCAAGGGCTTTCGTCTGTGCGCGAGCGCGGCATGTTCGACGACACGAAGCGCTACGTCGACAACGTGCTGGCGCTGCGCGGACGCTTCGGGGGGTAGTTCCGGGACCTACGCGGGCTGCGCGCGGTCGTCGTATGTGACGGCCCGCAGCACCTTGGCCGGCGCGCCCGCCGCGATCGAGAACGGCGGAATGTCCTGGGTCACGACGCTGTTGGCGCCGATGACGCAGCGTTCGCCGATCGTCACACCGCTGGTGACGACGACGTTGGCGCCCAACCAGACGTTGTCGCCGATCCGCGTCGGCCCCTTCGTCGTGAAGCCCTGCCAGGTGATCGGCTTGTGCGGATCGTCGAAGCGGTGGTTGGCGTCGGTGACGAAGCAGTTGTTGGCGAGCATGCAGTGCGCACCGATCTCTACGAGCTCCTGCGCAGCGACCATCACGTTGAGGTTCAGGAACGTGCCCTCGCCGATGCTGATGCGGGCGCCGCCGGGCGCCGTGATCCAGACGTCGGGCTCGAGCAGAACGTTGGGACCGATCTGCAGCCGGCCCTCGTCGAGCGCCTCGAGCACGTTGCCGTGCAGCGGCCAGCGCGCGAACGCCTCGCGGCGCATGAGCCGCCAATGTATCCGAGCGCGATTCCACGGCAGCTCGTTGCGCTGATACCAGCGGTACTTCTGAGCCCAGAGCTTGGCCTGCCGGGGAAGATCGGACATCGACGCGACAGGCTAGTCCCAACGTCTCGGTCTAGTCGCTGATACCCCCATGGGGTATAGTCCAGGTGTGCTTCGCTTCCGATGACCTATGTACGGAGACTTCGATGACAGCTCTTGCTCACGGCGACAGCAGCAGCACCGGCCGATCCTTGAATTCGCTCGCGCTCAGCGCGACCGTCCACTGCCTCACCGGCTGCGCGATCGGCGAGGTTCTCGGCATGGTGATCGGGACCGCGCTCGGCTGGAGCGCAGCAGCGACGATCGTGCTCTCGATCGCGCTGGCGTTCGTGTTCGGCTACGGCCTGACGAGCCTGCCGCTGCTGCGCTCGGGTATGACGCTTGCAGCGGTCGCCCCGCTGGCGTTCGCGTCGGACACGGTCTCGATCACGATCATGGAGATCGTCGACAACACGATCATGGTCGCGATCCCGGGCGCGATGGACGCATCGCTGACCGACGTCGGCTTCTGGGCAGCTCTCGCCGGCGCTTTGCTCGTCGCCGGCGCCGCGGCGTACCCGGCCAACCGCTGGCTGCTCGCGCGCGGCAGAGGTCATGCCGTCGTGCATGCGCACCACGGCGGGGCGCACGCCCGCTGACCCGCGGCTTGCGCGAGAGCCTCGTCAAGCGCATGCACGACCATCCGGCGCGCGCATTCCGAGTAGGAGCTGTCGGTCCTGAGCGCCTCGCGGCCCGATGCGAGGCGCTGGTTCGACGCTCCTGCTCGCAGCGGTTGCAGTTCCGCTCCCCGACCTACGCGGCGCTCGGCGAGCATTGCGCGACCCCGACGTCCCCGACGACGACTGACGCCGGCTTGACCGCCGCGGTCCGCTCCGGCCCCTTCGGCCGATCGCGTAAGCGGATCGGCGGATTCTGGCGGTCATTGCAACAGGAGCTTTGAGATCTGTTCGGTGGGCGTGGCGAACGCGAAGCGCTTGCGGGGTCGTCGTTGAGCTCATCGGCGACCCGGTCGAGTTCGGTTTCGGTGACGGTGGTGAAGTCGGTGCCCTTGGGGAAGACTGGCGCAGCAGGCCGTTGGTGTTCTCGTTGGAGGCGCGCTGCCACGGGGCGTGCGGGTCGCAGAAGTAGACGTCGATGCCGGCGTCGATACGGACCTGTT
>DASVPU010000165.1:0-5696 GCA_036389475.1 Solirubrobacteraceae bacterium | reverse complement strand
CACCGGCCGAAGTCTGGCATCAGATCTTGACGGCGTATCCGTCTACGTGTGTACACACCTTATGTCATCAGCCGGCGATTCGGTTAGCAGGCGCTATGCCACGAGGCCCGAACGCTCTGTGCCGCCAACCAGCTGCGCAAGGCCGCGCGCGGCATCACCCACCGCTACGACGCGGCGCTCGCGCGCAGCGGGCTGCGGGTGACGCAGCTGCCGATCCTCGTGGCGCTGCGGCTCAAGGGTGCCGTAGCGATCACGCAGCTGGCGGAGACGCTCGCCTGGATCGCACGACGCTCACCCGCAACCTCAAGTTGATAGAGGCGCGCGGCCTCGTGACGATGTCCGCCGACGAGGACGACGCGCGCGTACGGATGGCAGCGCTCACGCAGGAGGGCTTTGAGGCGCTGGCTCAGGCGCTCGAGCTGTGGCAGGGGGTTCAACGGGATCTGGAGACCCAGTTCGGGCGCCCGCGGCTGCACAGCCTCTTCGGCGAGCTGGCGGCGCTGTCGGCGGCGGTGGAGCGCTGAGCGGTGCGTGGCCTCGAGTGCGAATCGTTCAGTCACCTCACGTACGTGTAACGGGCCTGAGCGCGCTCACACGAGCGCGCTCGTCTGGTGCCCCGCGGGAGCGCCGACCTTGTCGTAGCCGTCGCGTGCGGGTTCCTCACCGCCCCGAGCGCGTTTCAGCAACTCGCCCTGAACGCACCGAACGCCGCGATCACGAGCTACCCGATGGTGATCGTCCCGACGTTCGCCATTCCGGTGTCGATGCTGCTGCATGTCTACGTCATCGTGCGGCTGCGGGCGCGGTCGAGCGCCGCCTCGCCACGGGCGGTGAATGCGCGCATCGCCTGAGCAAGGCCATTCTGAGCTGCCCGACCTGCCTGCGATACTGGCCGGGTGCCGCTCGGAACCATCCTCACCGCGATCATCACACCGTTTGACGCCAACGGCCATGTCGACGAGCAGGCGTTCGTCAACCTCATGCACCGCCTGGCCGCCAACGGGTCGGACGGCTTCGTCGTGTGCGGCACGACCGGCGAGGCGTCGACGCTGGACGACGAGGAGCACATCGCGGTCGTCGCGCTCGCGGTCTCCGAGCGCCCCGCGGGGACGACGATCGTCGCCGGCGTCGGCTCCAACGACACCCGTCATGCGGTCGCTCTCACCGAGCGGGCATGCGAGCTCGGCGCCGACGCGCTGCTGTCGGTCAACCCGTACTACAACCGGCCCAACCGGCGGGGCATCCTGGCCCACTACCGCGCGGTCGTCGCCGCCGCGGACCGGCCGATCGTGCTGTACAACATCCCGCAGCGCACGGGCTCGGACATCCCCAACGACCTGCTCGCCGAGCTTGCCCAGCTCGACCACATCGCGTACGTCAAGCAGGCCAACGAGAGCAGCCTCGCGCCCGTCGACGGCCTCGAGATCTACGCCGGCAACGACGACCTCCTCGCCCGCGTGCTCGACATGGGCGGCGCCGGTGGGATCCTCGTCGCGAGCCACGTCGTCGGCCCGCAGATGCAGCGGATGGTCGACCAGCCCGGCGAGCGTGCGGCGATTCACGAGAGCCTGCTGCCGGTATTCGCCGCGCTCAGCGTCGCGCCGCCCGCCGTCTGCGTGAAGTCCGCGCTCAACCTTCTCGGGCTCGGGGTGGGAAAGCCGCGGCTGCCGTACGTCGAAGCCGACGACCAGGAGACCGACACCATCCGGGCGATGCTCGAACGCCGCGGCCTGCTGGCGGGAGCGTCGGCTTGAGCGGATCGCTACGCGTTCTCCCCCTCGGGGGGCTGGGGGAGATTGGCAAGAACATGACGGTCATCGAGTACGACGACCGGATCGTGCTGGTCGACGTCGGGCTGCGCTTCCCGACCGCCGAGATGATGGGCATCGACCTCGTGCTACCGGACTTCGCGTACCTGCGCGGCCGCGTGAGCGACATCGAGGCGATCGTCGTCACCCACGGCCACGAGGACCATCTCGGCTGCCTGCCGTTCCTCATGCGCGAGCTCGGCGTCGACGACGCGCCACCCGTATACGGCGGTCCGCTGACGATGGCGATGGCGCGCTCCAAGCTCGACGAGCACCGCCTCGCCAAGGACATCGACGTCCAGGACGTCAAGGACGGCGAGATCATCGACTGCGGCGTGTTCGACGTCGAGCTGATCCACATGACGCACTCGATCCCGGACGCAAGCGCCGTCGCGCTCACGTGCGAGCTCGGGACGGTGCTCGTCACCGGCGACTACAAGTTCGACCAAACCCCGGTTGACGGCATTCCCGCCGACGTCACGCGCCTGGCCGAGCTTGGGCGGGAGGGCCTGCTGCTGCTGTGCGGCGACTCGACCAACGCCGATAGGCCCGGCTTCGCGCCCAGCGAGAAGGTCGCCGGGCCGAACCTCCAGAACGTCTTCAGCCGCTGCAAGGGGCGGATCATCGTGACGTCGTTCGCGTCGAACATCCATCGCGTGCAGCAGGTCGTCGACGCCGCAGCGGCGCTGGACCGCAAGGTCTGCCTCGTCGGCCGATCGATGCGCAAGAACACGAACATCGGCCGCTCGCTCGGGCACATCCGAATGCCCGAGGGGATACTGATCGGCCCGCGCGAGATCTCCGACTTCCCCGACCACCGCATCGTCATCATCTCGACCGGGTCTCAGGGCGAGCCGCTCAGCGCGCTGCGCCGCATGGCGCACCGCGACCACCCGCAGATCGAGCTGCACTCCGGCGACACCGTGGTCTTCAGCGCGACCCCGATCCCCGGCAACGAGCGCGCCGTCAACGAGACCATCGATCGCCTGTACCACATCGGCTGTGACGTCATCACGACGAAGGACGCGCCGATTCACGCCTCCGGTCACGGCTACCAGGAGGAGATCAAGCTCATGCTCAACCTCACGCGGCCGCGCCACGTGATGCCCTTCCACGGCGACCACAAGCGCATCCACCTGCATGCCAAGCTCGCCGAGGCCGTTGGCATCTCCCCGGACGCGATCTTCAAGGGTGAGAACGGGCTGCCGCTCGAGCTCGATGCCAGGGGCGCGCGCTGGGGCGCCAAGGAGCAGTCCGGCATGATCTTCGTCGACGGCGTCGACATCGGCGACGTGACCGACGTCGCGCTGCGCGACCGCCGGATGCTCTCGGCGGACGGCATCTTCGTCGTCGTCGCGACGATCTCAGAGCAGGACGGATCCTCTGTCGCCGAGCCCGAGGTCATCTTCCGCGGCGTCCCCTTCGCCGACGAGGCCGACAAGCTGCTCGGCGAGCTGCGCAAGACGGTCGAGGCATCGCTCGAGCGAGCGGCGAAGGAGGAGATCCGCGAGATCGACCTGCTCCAGGAGATCCTCCACGACGACCTTGCAGCGTTCGTGTACGACCGGCTCAAGCGCCGCCCGATGGTGCTGCCAGTCGTCGTCGAGGTCTGATCCTGGAGCATCCGCCGCGCCGCCGAGCGTCAGGCGGGCACGGCAGAGTGCTCTTCGCTCAGCGGCAACGTCACCTCAAAGCGCGTGCCGCACGGCGGGGTCGCTCCGTTGGACGTCGGCGAGCGGATCGAGACGCGCCCGCCGTGCGACTCGGTCACCGCGTGCACGATCGACAGTCCCAGGCCGGACGAGCCGCCGCGATCCCCGGCGCCGCGGACGAAGCGTTCGAACACCCGGTCGCGCAGGTCCTCGGGTATCCCCGGCCCGTCGTCCTCGACGATCAGGCGCACGACGCCCTCGACGCGCTCGACCGCCGCTCGCACCCGCGTCCCCTCCGGCGTATGGCGGATCGCGTTCTCCATGAGGTTGAGCGCCAGCCGGTGCAGCTCGTCGCGGGCGCCGTCGACGATCGCCCTCCGTGCCTCGATCGACAGCTCGTGGCCGTCGGCGATGACGCCGATCTCGGCGGCGGCCTCGATCAGCACCTGGCCGATGTCTGTGGGCGAGTGCGGCGCCTGCCGCGCCGCGTCGTAGCGCGCCAGCAGCAGGAGGTCGGCGACGAGCCGGCGCATGCGCCGCGAGGAGCGCAGCGCGGAGTCGGCGGCCTCGCGCTGCTCGCCGTCAAGACTCTCCGCGAGCAGCTCGAGGTTCGCGAGCACGCTCGTAAGCGGTGTGCGCAGCTCGTGCGATGCATCGGCGACGAACTCGCGCTGGCGCAGGAGCGCGGCCTCGGTCTCCGAGCGCGAGGCGTCGAGGGACTGCAGCATCTCCTGCAGCGTCCGCGCGAGCTCGGCGACCTCGTCGTCGGCCTCGATCTCGGGGATCCGCTCGGCCGGGTCGCGCGTCTTCTCGATCTTGCGCGCCGCGAGCGTGAGCTCGGTGATCGGCGCCATCGCTCGGCGGGCGACCATCAGCCCGGCGAGCAGCGCCAGGCCTGCGCCGCTCAGCACGCCGATGACGAGGAAGAGCCGCAGGCGCCCGACGGTGTCCTCGACGGGTGCCAGCGGGCGCGCGTACTGGACGTAGTAGCGCGACAGCAGCGGCAGCTGGCCCAGTGCCTGGCGCAGCGGCCGCGTCACGACCCGGTAGCCCTGCTTCTCGATCGACTTGTCGGGCGTCGGCGCGCCGAAGTTCTTGCTCAACCGCGTGCTGTTGAGCTCCACGCCTTGGCCGTTGACGATGCGGATGATCGCGCCGCTGCCGGGGGTGAAGCTGTTCAGATCGGGCCGCAGGCCGTCGAGGTAGGTCCGGCCCGTGCGCTGGTCGTAGGCGGGGCCGTCGGAGGTCACGCTCGCGGCGAGCTCGCTCGCGGCGCTTGCGACCTCGCGGTCGAAGTCCTCGTGGATGCGCTTGGAGGTCAGGCCGCCGACTGCCCCCGCGAAGCCGCACAGGATGACGAGCGTCAGCAACGCTGAGCCGCCGGCCAGCCGCCAGCGGATCGGAACCTGCCTAGGCGCGGAGAACGTAGCCCGCACCACGGATCGTATGAAGGAGTCGCGGCTCATCGCCGGCTTCCAGCTTCCTTCTAAGGTTCGATACGAAGACCTCGATGGTGTTCGTCGTGGCGAACGGATCGTATCCCCAGACCTCTTCGAGCAATCGCTGTCGCGGCACGACGATGCGTTCGTTGCGCATGAGGTACTCCAGCAGCTCGAACTCGCGCTGCGTGAGCTCGATCTCGCGCTGGTCGCGGCGCACCTCGTGCGTGTCAGGGTTGAGCTGCAGGTCGCCGACGACGAGCGACGCGCTCCCGCGCGGTGGCCGGCGGCGCAGGAGGGCGCGCAGCCGGGCGAGCAGCTCCTGGCGCTCGAACGGCTTGACGAGGTAGTCGTCGGCACCGGCATCGAGACCCTCGACGCGCGACTCGACCGCGTCGCGTGCGGTCAGCATCAGGATCGGCACGTCGCCGTCCCTGCGCAGCGTGCGCGCGACGTCGATGCCGTCGATCTTCGGAAGGCCGAGATCGAGGATGACGAGATCGGGCGTGAACTCGCGAGCGTCGGCCAGCGCCACCTCGCCGTCGTAGCTCGCGCGCGCCTCGTATCCCTCCATGCGCAACGAACGCAGCAGAACCTGAGCGATCTCCTGATCGTCTTCGACAACCAGCACGCGGGGGGGACGCTCCGACATGACATCACCAGCGTAGGCAGGAGGCTGAACCGCGGGTTAATACCAGATGAAGCGCGCCGCGCGCGAAGTGGTCGCCGCGCGCGAAGCCCGACCGTACAGACGTCCTAGCAAAGCAGGAGCCGGGGCGGCCACCGTCGAAATGGGA
>DASVPU010000164.1:0-2444 GCA_036389475.1 Solirubrobacteraceae bacterium | reverse complement strand
TGCGCCGCCCGTGAAGAACATCGCTGAACTCAGCCATCTTCTTGGCCGTGATGAAATCGCCAGCCGTCGAGCAGGACCACGCAGACGCTCATATGGATGCGCCAGAGGCTTTTCGGGATGACCTCGCCCCCGGAATGTGAGAGCGAGGACAGCGGCGCGCGCAGCCGTCGTCATCCCCGTAAGGGGGCTTGAGGGCAGCCCGGTAGGGCCTAGCGCGTGTGTCGGGCATGACGTATGAGATCGGAGGTGGAAGTCCTGTCCTGGGGCCCTGACAGGGGGAACCCAACACTGATGAGGCAAGGGCGCGGCCCGGAATTGACCGGGCGGTCCGCTCGCGCTGTTGGTTGGCGTGGGCGGGCTTCCGTGAGGGCGGGTCTGGAGGAAGCCGTAGGTGCGTGGTGGTCGCGAACGAGAGTGAAGCGCCGTAAGGCGTCCTTTGGTGGGGTGAGCTGGCTCGTGGCAGCGATGCCCGATTTCTGTTGGTGCCGGGGGCGTATTGGCGACGTGATCGCTGCGAAATCTCAGCGTCTTACCCCGAGAGATCTGCTGGGCTCCGACGCGTTCGGCGTCGGTAGGCCGGAGGAAATCGAAGGCTGATGGCCCAGCAGAAGTCGGAGGACCGCGTAGTACCCGACGGCGGGGTAATGCCCGTCCAGCCCAGTGGCGGTGGTGCCTGCGGGCAAGGGAAGGCGGTCCCGGTCGAGCAAACAGTGGTGCAGCTTGCGCTGCCGATCGCGACAGCAGAAGACCCCGTGGGGTCCGCTCGCGAGGCGGCTCGGGACCGGTCCCGGGCAGGCCGAGCGAGGGTGCCGAAGGCGATCGTCACCGACGAGAACAGCACCCTGGCGAGGATGAAAGAGGTCGTCGATCGACTCGATCTGGCGATGAAGAAGGTGGTCGCGAATAAGGGTGCCCCCGGACCGGACGGGATGACCGTCGGTGTGCTGCGTGAGCAGTGGCCGATGATCGCCCGGAGGCTGCGCGGCGCGTTGCTTGAAGGGACTTATCGCCTGGGCGGTATTCGCCGGGTGATGATTCCCAAGGCGGGCGGCGGGCAGCGCGGGCTGGGGATTCCCAACGTGATTGACCGGGTCGTGATGGAGGCCGTGCGGCAGGTTCTCGAACCGCTGTTTGAGCCATCGTTTCATCCCAGCAGTCACGGGTTCCGGCCCGGCCGAAGTTGCCACACGGCGATCGCCGAGGCCAAGGCGCATGTGCGCGATGGACACGAGTGGGTGGTCGACATCGATCTGGAGAAGTTCTTTGATCGCGTCAACCATCAGCGCCTGACCGCGAGGCTCGCTAGGCGAGTCGGCGACCGGCGGATGCTCGCGCTGATCGCAAGGATGCTCAAGGCCAAGGTCGTGCTGCCCGACGGTGTCGTGATCGGCGTCGACGAGGGCGTGCCGCAAGGCTCGCCGCTCTCGCCGCTGCTGTCGAACATCGTGCTGGACGAGCTTGATGCAGAGCTTGCTCGGCGTGGCCATCGGTTCGTTCGCTACGCGGATGACTGCAACGTCTACGTGGCCAGCGAACGTGCCGGTGTGAGGGTCATGGCCAGCTTGCGCGGGTTCATCGAAGGACACTTGCGTCTGAACGTGAACGACGCGAAGTCGGCGGTGGCTTGCCCGCAGGACCGCCACTTCCTCGGCTTCAGTCTGCGCGTCGCCCAACAGGGGCGCCGCAGGGTCGTGGAGGTGCTGCTCTCACAGCGCACCAAGCGCAACGCGAGAGACCGCATCGTTCAGCTCACGCCGCGAACGTGGGGAGGCACGCTGGAAAGCTGCATCGCCCGTGTCAACGTGTGGCTGGCCGGATGGCATCAGTTCTTCGGGATCGCTTCGGCCGACGAGCAACAACAGATGCGCCGCATCGACGCCCACATCCGTCGGCGCTTGCGAGCCATCGTGCTGCACCACTGGAAACGTCAACGAACGATCGCTCGCCGCCTCATCGCGCTGGGCGTCAAGCCGCAGTCCGCGTGGCGCGCGGTCTACGCCGGCAAGAAGTCGACGTGGGCACTCAGTCACGCCCCGGCCGTCGATCACGGCCTGCGCAACGCGTACTTCGCCGCGCGCGGGCTGGCATCGCTGGCCACGCTGCATCGCAACAAGCGCTCGCCCATCACCGCCCCTGCCCATCCAATCATGGCCCTGGAGCAGGGATAGATCGAGGTCGATAACCGGCCGACGGCGGGGTTCATAACCCGCCGTCCCGAGGAGCCGTGTGCGAACAGCGCAAGCACGGTTCCGTGGGAGCCGGGGCGGGCAACCGCCTCGGCTACCTGACGCAACGCGAGCCGCGCAGCGGTGTCCCTTGACAGCCCTGGCGCAGCGCAGCTACCAGCCACCCGACGCCATGCACCACGCCCGCCGCGACCAACACCGCGACGGCCTCTCACGCCAACCACTTGACATAGGAGCATCACACCCCTTCCGCGCTAC
>DASVPU010000163.1:0-13626 GCA_036389475.1 Solirubrobacteraceae bacterium | reverse complement strand
CGAGGGAAACTCCGCCACACAACCATCCGAAGCGATCCACCCCACGGTCGAATGATCGCCGACCGCGTTGATCTCAAGCTCCTCGATCAACGCGACCACCGCCCGCTGACGACCGATCACCGCGATCCGCGTCGGCTGGCGCATTCTGCGGCGAGGGCGGTCGAACCTGCGAGCGGGGGCCGTGGTCACCGCGCGGGCCAAGACCACACCAGGTTCTCCGCGGCCTGCGGTCTCGGAATGACCAAGCGTGCGATGCTGATCGGCGCGAGGCCGGCGCTTGCCGCTCGCGAAGACCGCGGCGCGATCGCAGCAGCGATGAGCGTCACGCCGTTGCCGCCGCGACGCCACTCCAAGAGAAACCCCGTCTACACATCTTGCATGTCCTGTCGGCGACGACGAGACCCTCCCGGTTCCCGATGCGACCCTGGTTGTCAGATCGTTACACAGTCTTTCGGTTCTTGGTACACCGGTTCCCGGTCAAACGCCGGATATTCGGGATTCTTCGCGGAGGATGAGCTGTTCTCGCCGTCAGCGATCGTGAGATCCGGTAGTTGCGCGTCGCCGTCGCAAAGCTGACGCTTCGTCTCATGCAGTGCCTACGCTCTCTAGCAGCCGGCCCGGCACGCGGCGCCGGTCATGGGCGCACGCGCTCCTTGTTGGGCTGACGCGAACGTCGACATCCCGGCGGTTGCGCATCCAGCGCCGCACGGCCGCAGCGCCGACGCCGGCAGTGGCAAACCCGCGGCCAGGGGAGCTCCGCGGGTTCGCCCCGGCCCGTGCGCACGGACAAGCTCCTACGGCTGATCTCCAGACGATTGGGCCCCGCAGCTTCACGCGGACAAACGTGGCACGGGGCTCGCGGCAGGCACCTCGGGGCAAAGTCCTCCACCGCAGGTCGAGTTTTTCATCGTCCGCTCAGCAGGTCGTGAACAGGACGTGAACATGTGACAGCTATCCCTGCAGGGCGACGCCCCGAGCACGCCGGGCGCGGCGGCATCGCCAGCGCCACGCCAGTCGCCGCCTGAAAGCGATGGCCCGCTGCCGTTCCTGCGACTCAAAGAAATCCGGGTCACAGACCAACCGATCACGAGGTCGAGCGTTGTAGCAGTCGGACAGGGGACGGCGGTGAGGAGAACGGGCCAGGGAAGGCCTTTCGAAAGGACTTCGAGGCTTGGGAGACAGCGTGCGCCTGCTGGGACGAAACGGATTGCGGACAGACCCAAAGCGGCGGGGAGCCGCGGCAGCAGTGCTTCTCGTCGGGCTCTCGCTGGCGGCGGCGACGCCTGCGTCAGCGGACGTCGGCTCGCGCGACTTCTCCTATGGAACGACCGTGACGGCTCCGACGGGCCAGAAGCCCGAGAGCAAGATCTGGTGGACCAGTGGCGGGACGTGGTGGGGCGTGCTGTGGAGCACCTCGAACAAGGCCTGGACGATTCAGAAGTTCAACAAGGCCACCGGCACCTGGTCGGACACCGGCGTAATCGTGGACAACCGGCGGACGGCGTCGCCGGATGCCCTGTGGGACGGCTCGACGCTCTACATCGCCAGTTCCTTGATCGAGGGATCCACGCAGACGGACGCCCGCGTCCTCGTCTACCGCTTCAGCTTCAACGGCTCGACCTGGTCCTCCCTGGGAGCGCCCGAGACGATCACCAACGGCAAGCCCGAGACCCTGGTCCTCGACAAGGACAGCACCGGCAAGCTCTGGCTGACGTACACGGCCGACAACGGGCTCGGCGGAAAGACCGTCTACGTCGCCCACACGACGACGAGCCAGACGACCTGGGGCACGCCCTACGTCCTGCCGATCGCTGACGCGGACCACCTCGGCGCCGATGACATCTCGACGCTCGTCGCCTACGGCACCGCCGGCAACCGCTACATCGGCGTCCTGTACTCAAACCAGAACGACGAGACGCTGAGCTTTGCCCGGCATCCAGACGGGGCCGGTGACGCGGCCACGGACTGGCAGCGCATCGTCCTGGCCAGCGGGCCGAAGCTTCCCGACGACCACCTCAACATCAAGTCGCTGATCGACGACTCCAGCGGCCGGCTGTTCGCCGTGGTCAAGACCTCGCTCAACGACAAGTCCCCGAAGGTCCCGAGCGACCCGCTCGTCGTCCTCTACACGATCGCCGGGACGACCGCAACCGCAGCGACGGTCTGGACCGTCGGCGACGACGTCACCCGTGCCATCCTGATGCTCGACAGCGAGAACCAGAACGTTCATCTCTTCGGCGCAGGGCCATGCTGCAGTGGTGGCAGCGTCTATACGAAGTCCTCCGGATACAACAGCCCGACGTTCGCCAGCGGCCTGGGCACGCCCTTCATCCAGCTGGCGTCGGACCCGAAGATCAACAACGTCACCTCGGCGAAGCAGACGGTCAACTCCACCAGCGGCCTGCTGGTGGAGGCAAGCGACGACAGCACGCGCTTCTACGTGCATAACTTCGTGAACCTCCCGGATTCGACGCCGCCGGACACGACGATCGTGTCCGGCCCGTCGGGCACCGTCACGGCCACCTCCGCGGACTTCAGCTTCAGCTCCTCGGAGGCCGGCTCGGCGTTCGAGTGCCGCCTTGACGGCGGGGCCTTCGCGGCGTGCACGTCGCCGAAGTCGTACACCGCCCTGGCGAGCGGCGACCACACCTTCGAGGTTCGCGCCAAGGACGCCGCGCCGAACACCGATCAAACACCCGCGAGCCGCACGTGGACGATCGCCGGCCCACCGGTTTCCACCCTGTTCAGCGACGATTTCGAGACCGGCACACTCGGAGCATGGCAAGTGACCACCGGCGGGAACGGCACCGCCGCCGCGCAAACGGCCACGGTCAAGACGGGTACGTACGCGGCGCGATTCGCGGAGAGCACGAATGCGACCTCGTTCGCCTACGCTCGCCGGACGTTCGCCACGCCACTCACCGACTTCACGATGACGGGCGACTTCAACGTCCTTCAAGAGGGCGCGAGCGGCGCCAACGTGCCGCAGTTGCGTCTGCTCGACGCATCGGGCGCCCGCGTCCTGATCCTCTACCGCCAGAACGCCACGCTCGGCCAGCTCTGGGTCAGCCAGAACGGGACCCGCGTCAACACCACTGGGATCCTCCCGCTCGGTCAGTGGCGCAACGTCGAACTGCGCGTGAAGATCGCAGGTGCCGCGAGCATCGTGACGGTCAAGGTCAACGGTACTCAGGTCTACACGACGAGCACGGCGAACCTCGGCACCGGCGCCATCAAGACGATGCAGCTCGGCAACGACACAGTGGCGCAGCAGTCCACCATCGCCGTCGACAACGTGGCGGCCCGTACCGGGGCCTGAGCCGCTGCGAGCCGGCTCGACGGCCTTACCAGGCCGCCGAGCCGGCTTCACCTTCAACGCGGCGAGCGCGCCGGCCTCGTAAGCCGCCCTACGTGTTCTGCTGGTACTCCTGCACGACCCGCCTGTCACCGGACTTGCACGTCACGTAACCGGTGTACTGCGTCGGGATCGTCTCGGCCGCCGGGCGGTTCTCGGTGCACTTGTAGCCCATGACGGCAGACTTGCACTTACCCGTCGAGCTCTTCTTGCGGCACGAGTGAAACGCCTTGACGACCTTCAGCCCGGTCGCGCAGTCCGTGCCCTTGACGGTCACCTTCGTGACATAGGTCGCACCGAGCTTGCGCTCCTTGCCCTTCTGGCAGCCCGTGGCGGCTGAACCGGCCGGCGCCGCGACGAGCGCGACGACGAGGACGAGCGCCGGCGGGCAGATCAAGCGGATGGATCGGAGCATGGTGCGGAGCAACCTCTCTGGCGGGAGCGTGGACGACGCCTTGATCGTGGCACACGCGAGCGCGGCCCTGGCCATCCGTCGGATCGCTCCCCGTCCCGCCCCGCCCCCGCGGCAGGCGCGATTCGCGCGCGCGAGAGGAGAGCGTCAGCCGCCGGCCATGGCCGGGAGGATGACGAGCACGTCAGACCCGCCGACCGGGGTACCGAGGCCGTCGAGCACACGGACGTCCTCGTCGTTGAGGTAGACGTTGACGTACCGGTTGAGCTCGCCACCCTCGGCAAAGAGCTGGGACTCCGTGTCGGGGTGCTGGTCGGCGAGCGAGCGCAGGATGTCTCCCACGTTCTCGCCGTCGGCGTCGACTTCCTTGGCGCCGCCGGTCGAGGGGCGCAGGACGGGTGGGATGCGTACGGTGGCCATTAGGAGGGGGTTCTAGCACGCCGCGAGCATCGTGCCCGCGCCAACCAGGTCGCCCGGCGTCATCCGATCCTCCGATCGGCGTGGATCAGGGTCAACCGGCCGCGGCGCAGAACGCCTCGTAGTCGGGGAACACGCCCATCTCCTCATCGGCGATCTCGTCGGGCTCGCGCGCGCAGATGGCGCAATCGGGGTCGCGGCGCACCTTCAGCTCGGTGAACGTCGCGCCGAGCGCTTCGTAGAGCAGCAGCCTGCCGATGAGCGGCTCGCCGGCGCCCGTGATGAGCTTGACGACCTCGGTCGCCTGCAGCAGGCCCATCGTCCCGGGCAGCACCCCGAGCACGCCGTTGGCGCCGCAGCTCGGCGCGAGCTCGGCCGGCGGCGGGACGGGATACAGGCAGCGGTAGCACGGGCCCTCGTAGGGCGCGAACACCGACAGCTGGCCGTCGAAGCCGAGGATCGAGGCGCTGACGACGGGAATCTTCAGCCGCACCGACGCGTCGTTGAGCAGGTAGCGCGTGGGGAAGTTGTCTGCCCCGTCGACGACGATGTCGTAGCCCTCGATGATCTCCACGATGTTCGAGGAGTCCAGGCGCGTCTGGTACTTCACGACGTTGACGTCTGGGTTGAGACCCTTCATCGCCTGCTCCGCCGAGTCGACCTTCGCAACGCCGATGCGGTCGGTCGTGTGGATGACCTGGCGCTGCAGGTTGGAGAGATCGACCACGTCGTCGTCGACGATGCCGATCGTGCCGACGCCGGCCGCGGACAGATAGAGCGCGGTCGGGGAGCCCAGGCCGCCGGCTCCGAGCAGCAGCACCTTGGCGTCGAGCAGCTTCTGCTGGCCCTCTGCGCCGATCTCGGGGACGAGCATGTGGCGGCTGTAGCGCTCGCGCTGCTCGGGCGTGAGCACGCGCGGAACCTCGACCTCGTAACCGCGGTCCTTCCACAGCGTGAAGCCGCCGGTCATCGACTCTACGTGCTCGTAGCCGAGATCCTCGAGCGTCTTCGCGGCGAGGGCCGAGCGCTGGCCGGAGGCGCAATAGACGACGACGTGCTGGGAGCGATCGGGGATCGCCCCCTCGATGCGCGACTCGAGGTAGCCGCGGGAGATGTGCTTGGCGCCCGGAATGAGACCGCGGGCCACCTCGTCGTTCTCGCGCACGTCCAGCAGCGCGATCGCACCGTTGGCGCCGGCCGCCAACCGAGCGGCGTGGACGTCGCCCGGATCGACCTGGCTGATCTGGCTCTTGATCTGGCGGATGAACTCCGCCCCGGAGGGGCTCACGTGAATCTCCTCAAAGGTGGTCGGACTTCGGTGCTTCACAAAGTATAGCGGGCCTCGCCGTGGACCTGACATACCCGAATCATCCTCCGCGAGAAGCGGGCGGGGCGCCCCGTGCTGCGCGTGACGCCCCGTGTCGCTTGGATCTGGAGGACCAAGACCTTCGTGGAGGGTGCTGCACCGCAACTATCGGTTCCCCCGGCTGGAGCCGACATGGGGTCCAGACCCCATGCGAAGACCTTCCCTCCTCTCGCAGGTGTTGACCGTCAACACCGCGCTGATCGTTGCCACCGTCTTCGCCGCCAGCGTGGCGGCGCGCCTGGACCTCGGGACCGCGCCTGAGTGGAACCAGTTCGGCGTGATCGCGTGCGCGATCCTCGCGACGATTCTCGCCAACAACTTCGTCATGCGCCGCCGCTTCGCGCCACTCGAGTCTCTGACGCGCACGATGGAGTGCGTCGACAGAGCGCTGCCGGGCGTTCGAGCGCAGCCGCTGGCGGGCGAGCCAGCAGACGTCGCGCGGCTGCGTGAGTCCTTCAACCACATGCTGGCGCGACTGGAGTCCGAGCGCGTGGGCGCGGCCGCCGCGGTGCTGCGGGCGCAGGAGGCCGAGCGCGCGCGTGTCGCGCGCGACCTGCACGACGAGGTCAATCAGGCGCTGGCCGCGGTGTCGATCCGTCTCGCCGCCACCGCAGAGGGAGCGCCGCCCGAGTTCGCCGAAGAGCTCGCCGAGACCCAGCGCCTCGCGACCCGGGCGATGCAGGAGCTGCTCGCCCTCGCGCGCGACCTGCGCCCCGCCGCACTGGACGATCACGGCCTGCTGCCCGCGCTGCGCACGCAGGTGCGACTGTTCGGGGAGCGCTTCGACATTCCGTCAGCCTTCGCGGCCGATGGGACCAAGCCGCAACTGGGCGAGTTCGAGCAGCTCGTCGTCTATCGGGTCGTGCAGGAGGCGCTGTCGAACATCGCCCGCCACGCTCATGCCAGCCGCGTCAAGGTCACGGTCATGGGCTGCAACAGCGCCGAGGTCCGTGTCACGGTCACGGACGACGGCGCGGGCTTTCACGCCAACCGGCTGCGCGACGGCCGCTCGGGCCTGACCGGCATGCGCGAGCGCGCCATGCTCGCGGGTGGCAAGCTCGAGCTGCACTCGGCGCCCGGCGCCGGCGCGGTGATCGAGCTGACGCTGCCCACGCGCTGGAGGCACGCGGCATGAGACTGCTCGTCGCCGACGACCACGGGATCATGCGCAGCGGGCTGCGCCTGCTGCTGGGCCGACAGCCCGACATGGAGGTCGTCGCCGAGGCCTCCGACGGCATCGAGGCCGTGCAGATGGCGCTGCGCGTTCGGCCGGACATCTGCGTCATGGACGTCGCGATGCCGCGCATGACCGGCCTTCAGGCAACAGTGGAGATCCGCGCGCACGCTCCCGACGTCTCGGTCCTCGTCCTCTCGATGCACGACGACGAGCGCTACCTCTTCGAGGCGCTGCAGGCCGGCGCGGCGGGCTACGTCCTCAAGCGCGAGGCCGATCAGGCGCTCGTCGAGGCCGTCCGCGCGGTTGCTCGCGGTGAGCCGTTCATGACGAACGCCGCCGCGACGTCGCTCGTGCGCGAATGGATGGCCGACGACAGCTCCGGCCCGGCTGAGCCGCTGACACCGCGCGAGCGCGAGGTCCTCAAGCTCATCGCCGAGGCGTTCACGAACCGCGAGATCGGCGAGATCCTCCACCTCGCGGAGAAGACCGTCGAGTCGCACCGCGCCAACCTCATGCGCAAGCTGGGCATGCGCGACCGCGTCGAGCTCGTCCGCTACGCGATCCGGCGCGGGCTGATCGAGCCCTGATCGCCTGCCCAGCGAGCGGGGCCCCGGCGCTGACGCGCAGCCGTGTGGCGATAGCCCTTCGCCTTGCGCTCAGCTCGCCGGTCCGTAATCGCGATGTCCGCTGGCGGGGCGGCCTGTCGCGCGCTCGGCCGTAGTGCGGCGCGGTGCCGCGCATGGGTCAGGCCCCGGCGTGTGCGGCGAGTGAGCCCTTCTTCGTCTCGCCGCCCGGCAGTGGCTCGTACACCACGATGTCGGCTTTGTCGCCGAAGATCTCCTCGATGCGCTCGAGGATCTTCTTGACGTGCTCGCTCTCGAGGTGGGTGTTGAGCAGGTCGCGCGAGGCCCATCGCTCGATGAACGCCAGGCGGCGCGGATCGTCGGTGCCCTGATGTAGTGCGTAGAGAATGCAGCCCTCTTCACGGTGGGTGGGCTCGACAAGGGCCTTGAACGCCTCGACCGCTTCGGCCTCCTTGCCGGGCTGGGCGGTGAAGGATCCGACGACGACGACTTCCGACATGCGATGCTGTCCTCCGGAACGGGATGCGGATCGTACGTGCTCGACGAGATGAGCGAACGCGGGTGAGCCTACGGATCAACCACGTCAGCATCAACGCGCTGGACCTGCAGGAGTCGGTGGACTTCTACGTCGATCTGCTCGGAGCTGAGCCGATCACCACGCCGAACTTCGGCCTGCCAGTCCAGTGGCTGGCGCTCGGCCGCACGCAGCTGCACCTCTTCGAGAAGGACCTCAAGCCGACGAGCCATCACCATCTCGCCATCACGGTCGGCGATGTCACGCCCGTCTACCGAGCCGCGGAGCGGCGCGGCGCCTTCGATGACCAGGCTTTCGGAAACCGCCTTGTCGAGCTGCCGGGCAACGTCGTTCAGCTCTACGTACGCGATCCTGCCGGAAACCTCGTCGAGATCGATCACCACGGCGTCGACCGACTTCCCGACGACCTTCGCGCCCAGCTAAAGGGCCTCTGGGATTTCAACCCGCAGACCGACGAGCACATGAACGCGCGCCTGTTCGTGCCGGAGTAGCTGCGCGCTGCCACGACAGCGGCCGGAGCTCAGGTGCGCTACCTCGTTTGATCAGTGCGCGACGAGTTGGGTTCCCGGCAGAACTCAGCGCGCGTGGGCAGGCGCCCGCGAGCACCGAGGACACGATGTGGTGGTGCGAGGAGCTTCGCTTTGGGTGCTCCGGGCGGGCAGAGCGGTCGGTAGGCGAGCAGGTGGCTTCCAGCGGCGACGTAGACGGTGTGGTTGGCGACGGCCACGCCGCCGCTGGCCAGCGCGCCGACCGCGTCGGGTGCACCGTCCAGCGCGAGCGGGCGGCGCATCAACGGCACGCCGCTGCGTGCGTCCCACGCATCGAAGAACCCGTTGGAGTCGATCGAATAGGCGACGCCGTCGGCGACCGCGGGAGGCTGGTAGTGGACTGCGTCGCCGATCGGTGACGCCCACCGCAGCGCGCCGTCGCTGGGCCGAAACGACATCATCGTGGCACCTGGACTGACGGGAGCGAAGACCGCCCGGCTGGACTCGTCGTAGGCGGTGGACGCGCCGTTGCACAGCAGGCAGCTGATACCCAGCGTCACGCGGCGCGTGCGGGCCATGTCATCGGCGTGTAGGACGTGGTAGACACCGGACTTCTGCAGCTCGCCGACCAGCAGCCGGCCGTCACGCGCCCGGAAGAGGTTGGCCGATGCCCCGAAGTCCAGGTCGAGCTGCAGGCACGCGTAGCTGTCGCGCGCTTGGTTGAGGTCGGGCACGAAGGGCGGAAGCGGCACGAGCGCGGGTGGGTTCTCCGGGATCAGGCTGCAGGTCGGCTGGGCTAGTTTCTTCAGCAGCGGGAGCGCCTGATCGATCTCGCCTTTGTAGGACGCGACGATCTGTCCGAACGTGGGGCGGCTGCGATCGATGTCGGCCTTGAGGATGGCGTTGGTGTGCTCGTGCTCGGTCTGCTTGCTAAACGGGTTGCCGCTGCCAAAGAACGCATACCCGGATGCCGGATCGATCGCGGGCGTGCTCCAGATCCCGCCGCCGGCCCCGCGCGCCCAGTCGGCCTGTGGCACGGTGTAGGTCTTCGCCAGGATGCGCCCGTCGCCGGCATCGACCAGCGCGAAACCACCCTGCCCCCGCGGATCGCCCTCGGGTGCCGAGAAGCCGACGAAGACGACGCCGTCGTCGACGATCGGGCTGGCGTGACTGTAGGCGCCGGGATAGGCGTCGACGGGCGGGCTCTTCCAGCGGATCGCTCCGGTGGCGGTGTCCAGCGCGATGACGTACGGGCCACCGGACTCGTTGACTATCAGGATCAGCCGATCGCCGTCGACGAACGGCGTGCCGACGAACGTACCCGTGTCGACGCCCGTCACCGGAGCGTGCACGTGGCGCAGCCATATCCGGTGTCCGCTCATGGCGTCCAACGCGGCAACATCGCCGCCGGCGTCGGCCAGGAACACGCACCCGCGAGCGATCACCGGGGTGGTATCCAAGTCCACGAACGTGACGACATCGGCTGCGTTACCGGTGTCATAGCGCCAGGCCGGCCGCAGCGTGGCTACCCGACGTGGTGGCAGCGTCGACTCCGCCGGCTGCACGCGCGCGTTTGCGAGATCGTGGCCATACATCACCCAATCGCCACCAGGAGTTGAGCTCAGCGCGCACGCCGGCTGGCCGCGCAGTCGCGCCGACGCCGTTGTCGGCAGGAGACCGAGCAACACGCACACCAGCACGCCAGCGACGAGCAACGGCGTCCAGCGGCGCGCGACGAGTACAACCATCTCTATGGCCTCCCGGATCCGTCTGTTCTTGGCAGCCCCACTCGCGGCGCTGCAGTACCGCGGCGCCACGTGCACGCGCGCTGAGCTGAGCACGTCACACATCATGCAGTTCTCGACCTGGTCACGGGCAATTAATTCTCGGGGTCACGCGCCATAGCCTCGATCTCACTCGAAAGGTGACCATGCGGCAAATGGCCGCGGCGCGAGTCTCACCGAATGAGAGTCGCTGAACCCAAACGATCGCCAGCCGCTCAGAACGAGCCGAGCTGTCGGCCGCAGGCATGCGCCGCGTAGTGCGCCGCCGATTCACGGCCGCTGGCTACAGTCACGTCCGTGCCCGCCCGCCTGCGCCTCGCGCTCTTCATCGCCGGCCTGCTCGCCCTCACCGCGATCGCCGGCGTGCTGCTGTTCGCCGTCGGCGAGCGGACGACGAGCGGAGCGGGGTTCGCCGGCGCCGTTCGTCCCGCGAGCATCCCGCCGGCGCAGTTCGGGCTGCCCGACCAGCACGGCAAGCTCGTGCGCCTGCAGGATCTGCGCGGGCGGCCCGCGGTCGTGACGTTCCTCTACACGACCTGCCGCGATACCTGCCCGCTCACGACCCAGCAGATCCGCGCCGCCCTGGACGAGCTCGGCCATGACGTGCCGGTCATCGCCGTCAGCGTCGATCCGCCCAACGACACCGCCCGGCGCGCGCGGGCGTTCACGCTCAAGCAGCAGATGACCAACCGCATGCGCTGGGTGCTTGGCGACGCCACGCAGCTCAAGCGCCTGTGGAGCGCTTACGGCGTGCTGCCGCAGACCGCCGCCCTCGAGCACTCCGCGTCCACGGTGCTGCTCGACCGCACGGGGCGCCAGCGGGTCGGCTTCGCGACCGACTTCCTCACGCCGGAGGGTCTCGCACACGACATCGGCGTGCTCGAGCGAGAGAAGAAGAAGCGCTAGTGGTTCGTGACTTGCAGGACGGACCTCTAGGCCGCGGGCGGAGCGTCGGCGGGTTTGTCAGTGCCGGCGCTCGCCTTCTCGTGGCGCTTGTCGCGCCACGACTGCGTCATCAGCGCGCCGACCGCAACCACCACCGGCAAGAGGTAGAGCAGGTTGACGATCCAGTGGCCTGCGTGGGCGATCGGAAGCTGGGTCATGAGTTCGCCGCGGACAACAGCCACAACCCCAGCGAGGTCAAGGCGATCATGACCGCGAGCATCCAGTATTGCGAACGCATGGCGATGCGGCCGTCGCTGAACATCGCCAGAGCGCGGTCGTGCGCCAGGACGAGTCCGGCGACGTGGCCGAAGACCAGCGCGGCGACCTGCACGTACCAGATCGAGGTCGCCGAGATCCACGTGTAGTCGACGATCGCGTCGGCGCTGCCGAAGATGTTTGCGCCGTCGCCGAGCGGGTCGGATGCGAGATACACGATCCGCTGGCCCTCGTAGGCCAGCAGCGAGAAGTAGTGCGCGATGACGTACGCCAGCGCGATCGGCACGAGCGAGTGCGCGAAGCGCCGCGCGAGCTCGGTGACACTTAGGCCGTCCCTGGTCTCGCGCTGCATACCGGTCACGCCGAGGCGGTAGAGACCCGCCACGACGAGCACCGCGGCGAACAGCCCGATCGTGAACGCGAGCTCGAGCGCCGTCGCCTGGCTGACGCCGAGGCTTGCGATAGCGTCCGTCAGCCGCGGCGAGAGATCTCCCCAGACAGGACCGTTCTGGAAGCCGTCGAACGATGTCGTGCCGATCAGCACGCACAGCAGCGCGACCGTTCCGGGCACGGGATCGAGCGTCGTCAGCCCGCTGAGCGGACGCCGGACATACAGCGCCCCGCGCTCCCAGCGCAGCGGCGAGATCCGCGCGAGCAGCCCGAAGTAGACGGCGAAGGCATCGCCGTAGCGGTTCCACGCCGCGATCCCGTACAGGCTCATCCCGACGAACTGAACCGCAGCGTAGGCGAGCGCCAGCACCGCGAGATTGCTTGGGTCGCCCCGGCCGGCGTAGACGAGCTCGATCCATGCGAACGCCAGGATCCCGATCGCGGCCGGCCAGCGGCCCAGGCGATCGGGGTAGGGCAGCGGTGCTGGAAGGCTGTCGCGGCTGACGCCCGACACGAGCCCGGCGACGGCGCGGGCGATCGCCCGCCACGGGCTGAACGCGGCGAAGACGTCGCCGAAGATCGGGCTGAGGATCGCCAGCCCGACCCAGAAGATGACGAAGATGAAGGTCGGCGCGAGGTTGCTCGTCGTCGTCTGGGTGCCGGCGAACCCCGCGTACACGACGAGCACGAAGACCGCGACGCCGATCGCGCCGCAGATCGGTTCCAGGAGCGCTGGCACCGACGCCCGGCGCCGCTGCACCGGCACCTCCAGGCGCGGCTTGGGCCACAGCACGGCGAGACCGACGAACGACGCGACGAGCACAGCCGTGGCGGCCCAGCCGAACAGCCACTTCGGGATCGGAAGATCCTCTCGCCCGACGATGCCGTGCGCGAGCGCAGCTTCCGGCAGCGCGACCGTCAGACCGGCTGCGAAGAGGACGAGCAGCACGAGCAGGCGGCGCCGTTGCATTGATCGGGCAGTCTAGGAAGAGCCAGACGGTGGCGGTGCCAGCTACGCCATGCTGAGCGTCGTCGCCGGCAGATGCCCGAGCAGCCGCTCCAGGCGCGGGGGCCGAGCGTCGTCGACGGCGATCGCCCCACCCGGCCAGTAGGGGTTCGATCCGTGCGATTCGCTGCCCATGAACAGCGGATCGAAGACCCAGCTGCCGGCGTTGTGCAGCTGCGTCCCGCCGGACGTGCACCACTCCAGACCGCTGTCGGCGGCAAGCTTGCCGGTGCGATGCGTGTGCCCGAAGACGAGGTGCGGCGGCGACAGGCGCAGGCGGCTGGCGGTCTCGCCGATGGCCCGCAGCCCGGCCTTGCGCAGCTCCTGCACGCCTATGTCGGCCTGCACGGGGCCGAGCCCAGCGCGGTTGGCGACCATGATGCCGACGCGGAACGGCAGCGACAGCGCGTAGCTGCGCAGCTTGCGGTTCGGGCCCGCGCCCGCAAGCGTCTCCCAGCTGCCGGCCGCAGAGCGGCTCCCGACCGTTCTGCGCAGCGGCGAGCCGCGCTGCGCGCTGGCCTGGCTGAGCGCGTAGAGCGGCGCGAGGATCGCCTCGTAGTCGTCGGGCGTGGCGGGGTCCGGTATTGGGGCGACCATGCGGCCCATGACCCCGGCCGCGAGCCGCTCGAGCGTCGGAATCGCCACGTGCGCGTCGAGGTAGTGGCCGTGGCAGGCGTAGACGTCGTCGCGCAGCCACAGCCCCGGATAGGCGAGCTCGACGCGCGCCGAACCCAACCAGCCGGCGAGCCGCTTTGCGATCCACGAGCTGCGGTCCGGCGCGATGCGCTCCTCCAACCCGAGCGGGTCGGGCTCCTGCCGGCTGCCGCGCCAGTCAAGCCAGCCCGCGGCGATCGCGTGATCGTGGTTGCCGGGCACGAGCACGATCTCCGACGCCGGCGCAAGCGCGTCGCCGATTGCGCGCATCACGGGCTCGGCCGCCGCGAGCGCATC
>DASVPU010000162.1:0-2899 GCA_036389475.1 Solirubrobacteraceae bacterium | reverse complement strand
GTCGGCGTCGAGGTCGCTGCCGGCGAGCCAGGCGAGGAACTGGCGGACCTTGGAGGCGTAGGTGCGTCGCGTCTGATCGGACAGCGGCGCGGTCCGCAGAGCGGCGGCGTAGTCGTCGAGGACCTCGATGTAGGACGTCGGCAGAGCGATCGCTGCGGGGCCGCGTCGCCGCGCGGCAGGTGCTGTCGTGTTCTCTGTAGCGGTTCCGGCTGCCGGGGGCCGTCGTCGCTGCGTGTTCTCTGTAGCCACGCCCGGAGGTTACTACAGAGAAGGCTAGTTCTCTGTAGTACCGGGCGCCGGGTTGGACAGCCCCGCGCCGCGCAGCGCGATCGGGGGCCCTTCAGGCGGCTTCGGCCGTCTCGCGGGCAGCGAGCTCGCTGAGGTCGAGGTGGGGATCGAATGCGGCGGGCGGCTCGGTGAGGCCGTCGGTGGCGTACTCGCCGAAGCGCTTGATGCGCTCGCGGATGTACGGCGAGAGGTCCGCGAGGGCGGCGGGCGTGACGGGCCAGCCCTTCCGGGCGAGTTGGCGTAGGACGGCGGTCATGTCCAGCGCGGTGTGGAAGATGACGCAGTTGGCCAGCAGCGTGTTGAACTTGATGATCTTCTCCTGCTCGGCGGGGTCGTTGCGCTCGATCGCCTCATGGCCGAAGCGCAGCCACGCCGAGAAGTCCTGGTAGGCCTCGGCCTTGTTCGTCGCCGCGGTGATCTCCTCGCGCAGCTCGGGCTCGGAGATGAACCTGAGCAGCGTGATCGTGCGGATCACCCGGCCGAGTTCGCGGAACGCCTTGTAGACGTTGTTCTTGCGCGACTCCGTCCCGAGGCGCCGCAGCAGCAGCGTCGAGGACAGGCGCCCTTCCCGGATCGAGAGGACGACTTGCATCAGGTCGCGCCAGTGCGTCTCGATCAACGGCCAGTTGATCGCGTTCTCGCCCGGGTCGCCGAACAGCGAGTCGATGTGGGCGTAGCGGGCGTCCGCGGCGTGGCGGTAGAACGTGAGGTCCTTCCAGTTGCGGATCCGCGTGAGGAGGTCGAAACCAAAGAGGTGCGCGAGGCCGTGGACGGGGTAGCTCTGGCCCTGCGTGTCGGCGTGGATCGTGTCCGGCTCGGCGTCAGAGAGCTGCCTCAGGAGCCCTTCGATGATGTAGACGGCTTCCCACACGCCGCACGGGATGAAGTGGCTGAACAGCGCGATGTAGTTGTCGGCGACGTGGTGGTAGGCGATCCCGCCGTAGCCGCCGTAGCGGATATGCGACTCGGCGAGCAGGTTGTCGATCAGCGTGTCGACCTGCGTCCCGTTCGCCGCAACGCTCGTCCCGTCACCCCAGGCCTTGACGAGGTCCAGCAGCAGGTAGGCGTCGACGACGTCCGCGCTCGCGAGGTTCAGCTTGTCGGTCGTGAAGTGGCGGGCGGCGGTCGCGCCGAGCTCGTGCGCCGAAACGCCGCGGATGTGACGGGCGGCCTGCGCGGGACCCATGTTCGCGCCGTAGGTGAACGTCGTCAACACGTAGCGCAGCAGCGGCGCCGCGAGCTTCGGATCAGAGCCCGACGCCGGGCCGAAGCGCCGCCACCACTCAAGCCAGTACGCGGTCCGCGCGAGGATCTCAAGCAGCGTGCGCTCGGGCATCCGCTCCTTCAGCGCCTCCTCCAGCGCCAGCGCGCCCGCCGCCGGCTGCTTCGCCCGTCGGCGTTTCAGCGACGGCTGCCCGGTCGCGACGTCGATCACGAGGTCCGTGTTCTCCGGGTAGCCGGCCTCGACGGTGGCGGCCTGATCGGCGAGCCTGGTGCGCAGCTGGTCGGTGAACGCCCGCGCGCTGGTCGGCAGGCCGGCCTCGGCGCAGAACTCGCCGAGCAGCTCTTCGCAGTCCGGCCATGGGAGCAGCTGCGCGGCCCAGTTCGCGTAGGCCTCAGAGCCGCGGACCGCGACGTCGCCGGTGCGCAGCTCCGCGGCGAGATAGGTGAACACGCACGCCTCGAAGTGGCGGCGGTTCACCTCACCGGGCCGGCCGCGATCAACGACGATCCGCTGCCACTGCTCCGATGCGAACGACAGGTCAACCGGGACCCCGTCCAGATCGCCCGGGATGAAGTCGCGGACCAGGTGCGCGTGCGCGAGCGCGTGCGCCACGGCGTCCAGCACGCTGCGATCGGCGCTCGTCGCCTCCAGCTCAACGACGCGGGCGAACACGAACGTCGTCGCGCGGTCGCGACGGCGATGCTTGGCGACCAGCGGCATGTAGTTGTTCGCGTGATGCGCTGCGACAGCCTCGATATCGGCGAGCTGCGCTTCAAACCCGCCGGCGTCCGCCACCGTCCGGCGCGCCAGGCGCAACGCCGCCACGGCGTCCGCTGCCTCGGCGTTGCGTGGGTCAAGGCAGCCGAGGACGCTGCGGTAGTTGGTGATCAGCCGCTCGCTCATCTCGGCCTGGTGCTCGCGGATCGTGGCGAGCTCGGCCTTCGCGAGCTTCGTGACCTGCGCCATCCGCTTGCAGAACATCTCCGCCAGGTCATCACGCGCCCGCGTCCTGGCGACGTGAACCATGCACGCCAGCAGCGCCATCCGCTTGAGCGGCGCGACGTTGCGCATCACCGCGGCGTCGGCGGCCATCGCCTCACCGGCGAAGTCGGCGATCTTCGCCTCGGCGACGCCCTCAAGCCACGCTGCGCTGTCGCCGAGACAGTCGACCCACCGCAAGTGCTCGACCTGTTCGCGAAACCCCGACCATGACGCTTTGCCCGCCGCCTGCTTGAGCCGGTTGTACGGCGTCTTCGCCGACGAACCGACGACCTCCAGCAGGCTCTCAAGACCCACCCGGTCAGGCAGGGCGATCCGTCCTGCGATCCGCTCGAACATCGCCGTGTTGACCTGGCGACGGATCCGTGACGCGATCTCGTCAAGCGT
>DASVPU010000161.1:0-5878 GCA_036389475.1 Solirubrobacteraceae bacterium | reverse complement strand
GGTCGCCGTCGCGCCCTCCGGGAGCTCGCCGCCGAGCTTGAACCCGACGACCTGGGGGATGAGCATGGACATGGGCTGGCCGAGCATCGCCGCCTCGGCCTCGATGCCGCCCACGCCCCACCCGAGCACGCCGAGGCCGTTGATCATCGTCGTGTGCGAGTCGGTGCCGACCAGCGTGTCGGGATACGCGACGCCCTCGGAGTCCACGAAGACCACGCGCGCGAGGTACTCGAGGTTGACCTGGTGCACGATCCCCGTGTCCGGCGGCACGACCGCGAAGTTGTCGAACGCGTCCTGGCCCCAGCGCAGGAACGCGTAGCGCTCCTGGTTGCGATCGAACTCGCGCTCGGCGTTGTGCAGGAAGGCGCCGCGGCTGCCGTAGGCGTCGACCTGCACGGAGTGGTCGATGACGAGCTCGGCCGGCACGAGCGGGTTGATCATCGCCGGGTCGCCGCCCATGGCGGCCATCGCGTCGCGCATCGCGGCGAGATCGACGACGGCGGGCACGCCCGTGAAGTCCTGCATGACCACGCGCGCGGGCGAGAAGGCGATCTCCACCGACGGCGTCGCGTCCGGCTTCCAGCTTGCGAGCGCTTCGATGTCCTGCGCTGTGACCGAGCCGTTGCCCTCGGTGCGCAGCAGGTTCTCCAGCAGGACCTTCAACGAGAACGGCAATCGAGCGACGTCGTACGCGTCCTGCAAAGCGCCGAGGCGGAAGATCTCTACGGTGCGATCGCCGACGGTGAGCGTTGTGCGGGCATCGAAGCTGTTAGTTGACAATGATTCTCCGGGTGGGGTGCGGGCGCCGCCAGCAGGGGTACTCCCTCAAAGTGAGGGAAAACAATCCATGAGTGTGGCAGCACCGGCGCGAGGACCGATATGGCCGTAAGGGCCCGAGTCGCCGGAGGCTGACCGGGAATCGATCGCCAGCCGTCGTCTACGATGCACGTCGGGGATCATTGGCATGCAACGATGACCGTAGGGCATGATCCGGGGCTGGTGGGTCGGGAGCGCGAGCTGGATCAGCTCGATGCTGCCCTCGACAGCGCGCTCGCCTATCGCGGTGGTCTGGTTCTGCTCACCGGCGAGCCGGGTATCGGCAAGACGGCGCTCGCACGCGAGTTCGTCGAGCGCGCCGCTGCGCGCGGGGCATCGTGGGCGTGGGGCACGTGTTGGGACGGCGGCGGCGCGCCCGCCTACTGGCCCTGGGTGCAGGTCGTGCGCGCACTCGCGCGGCGTGAGGACGTGGCGACGCTGCGCGGCGCCCTCGGTGCCGGCGCGGCGTGGATCGCCCGCCTGCTGCCAGAGCTCGCCGCGACACTCGGTGCTCCCGCGCAGCCCGCCGAGCTCGACTCCGACCAGTCGCGGTTCAGGCTCTTCGACGCCCTGACGAGCCTGCTGACAGCCGTCGGCGAGCGGCGCCCGCTCGTTGTCGTCCTGGACGACCTGCACTGGGCTGACGCATCGTCGCTGCTCGCGCTCGAGTTCGTTGCGCGGTCGCTGCCGGACATGCCGATCCTGGCGATTGCGGCCTACCGCCACGCAGATGCGCACGCCCGCGACGATCTCGCCCCGGCGCTGGGCGGGCTTGCCCGCGCGGGGACGCGGCTGCCGCTGGAGGGTCTGAGCCGAGCCGACGTCGGCCGTCTGGCAGCGGCGCGGGCGCGCGGCCTCGGGCCAGGCGAGCTGGAGCGGATCCCGCCGCGGTTGGTGACGGCGGTACACGAGGCGAGCGCCGGCAACCCGTTCTTCGTCGACGAGCTGGTGCAGCTGCTGGCCTCGCAGGGGATGTTGTACGACGAACGGTCTGCGGAGCGGCGGCTGCCGCTTCCCGAAGGCGTTCGAGACGCGATCCGCCGCCGCCTCGCGCCGCTCACGCAACACGCCATCGAAGCGCTGAACGCGGCAGCCGTCATCGGCGGCGAGTTCCGGCTGGCGACGCTGGCGAGCATCCTCGGCATGACGCCGGTGGAGGTGCTCGCGCGCCTCGAAGGGCCGCTGGCGGCGGGCGTCATCAGCGCCGCACGCGATCCCGGCCGCTTCGAGTTCGCGCATTCGCTCGTTCGCGACACGCTGCTCGAGAGCCTTGGCGCGACCAGCCGCGCGCGGCTGCATCGGATCGTCGGAGAGGCGTTCGAGGAGATCTACCGTGACGATCCCGAGCCGCGGCTGGCGGAGATCGCCCACCACTTCTTGCAGGCCGCGACCGAGGGCGGAGCCGAGCGCGCGGTGGAGTACGCCGCTCGTGCCGCCCAGCGTACGCTCGGTCAGTTCGGCTACGAGGAGGCGGCGCGACTGTACGCGCGAGCGATCGACGTCGCCGCCGCTCTGCCGGCAGACGAGGCGCGCGCCTGGCAGCTGAGCCAGGGCCTCGGCGAGGCGCTCATGCGCGCCGGCGACATCGACGGCGCTCAGCGTGCGCTGCGCGACGCAACCGAGCACGCCCGGCGCCTGGACGACCCCGAGCGCCTCGCCCAGACCGCGCTCGCCGGCACGCTCGGGGTCTTCTCGCCGGGCATCGTCGAGCCCGAGCTCGTCGCCACGCTCGAGGAGGCGCTCGCCCGCCTGGACCGCGCCGCCCCCAAGGACGATGTGCGTCAGGCGACGGCCAATGCGCTGCGCTGCCGCGTGCGCGTCCAGCTTGCGCTCGCGCTGTACTGGTCCCCCCAGCGCGAGCGCCGCGAGCAGCTCGTCGACGAGGCGCTGGCGATCGCGCGCGAGCTCTTCACCAGCGAGGTCGCACAAAGCTCGCAGGCCGCCCGCGTGCTTGCCGATCGGACGCTTGCCTTCGCGCTCGCGCAGGGCTTTGTCGCGATCTGGGGGCCCGACACGGTCACGCGCGGCCTGCCGATCTCCGTCGAGGCGCTCGAGCTGTGCGAGCGCACCAACGACGTCGAACTCGGGATGCTGGTGCGCCTGTCGCGTATCAGCCTGCTGCTCGAGCTCGACGATCCGGTCCGCGCCGACGAGGAGATCGAGGCCTTCGGCGAGACCGCCCGCCGTCTGGGTCAGCCACGGATGCTCGCGTTCGATCCACTCCATCGCGCGATGGCGGCGCATCGGCGCGGCGACTTCGCCGAGGCGGAGCGGCTGATCGCCGAGGCCCAGGCGTGGTCGCGCGACGTGCCCAGCTCGATGGGACCGATCATCGCCGACGCGCAGACGTTCCTCGTGCGCCGCACCCAGGGCCGCCACCTCGACCTCGAGCCGCTGGTGCGCAAGGCCGCAGATTGCCTGCCCGCGATGTGCCAGTGGCGCTGTAGCCTCGCGCTCGTGCTCGGCGAGCTCGGCCGCAAGGACGAGGCACGGCGCGAGCTCGAGCACCTTGCCGCGGGGGACTTCGAAGACGTCCCGCGAGATCTGCTGTGGATGGTGTCGCTGTCGCTGCTCGCCGAGCTGTGCGCGCTGCTGGGTGATCCAAAGTGCGCGCGGCGCCTCTACGAGCTGATGGTTCCCTACGAGGGCCGTAACGTTGTCGCAATAGGCGCCGGCTACTTCGGCCCGGTCGCGCGGTACCTCGGGTTGCTGGCGATGACGAGCGGCGAGGACGAGCGCGCGCTCGGCCATCTGGAGACCGCGCGCGCTGCCGCCGAGCGGATGGGCGCGCGGCCCACGGTGGTGCTCACGGCGCTCGAGGTGGCGGAGGTGCTCGCGCGTCGCGCTGCGCCTGGAGACTTGCAGCGCGCCCGCGCGCTCGTGCAGCGCGTCCTCGACGATCCCGTCACAGGGCGGATGGAGGGCGCGCTTGCGCGCGCCGCCGATCTGCGCGCGCGCTTCGACGACGCCGCGGCCGCAGCCGGCCATGGCGGGTCGTCGCGCAGGTTGCACGCCTGCCTGCGCCGCGAGCAGGACGTCTGGCTGCTGAGCTATGAGGGTCGCAGCCTGCACCTCCCGGACGCCAAGGGCCTGCACTACCTCGCCACGCTGCTCGCAAGCCCCGAGACGCCCGTGGCGGCGGTCGCGCTGGCCGGCGCGTCGAACGGTGCGACCGGCGCGGCGGGCAACCTGCGGGCGGCGCGCGAACGTGCCGCCGAGCTCGAGGAGGAGCTCGCCGAGGCGAAGGCGTTCAACGATCCCGAGCGCATCGCGAGCGCCAGCGCCGAGATCGAGTCGCTGGTTGCCGAGCTCGCCGCCGCGGGCGCCGCTCGCGGGGCCGCCGAGGAACGTGCTCGCATCAACGTCACGCGCGCGATCAAGGCATCGCTGAAGCGGATAGCGGGGCACGAGCCGGAGCTCGGGCATCTGCTGCAGCGGACGATTCGCACCGGCAACTCGTGCAGCTATGAGCCGGACCCGAGCAAGCCGCTGGATTGGGAGATCAGCGTTTGACAGAGATCGAGCTGTACGAGGAATGCCCGACCGGCTAATGTCGAGGCTCTCCACCGGAGCCCCTCCCTGCCCCCCGAGAAGGTCCTTTTCAGACAGCCCGCGGAGGGCGATGGCCCGCTCGTGGGCCGTGAGCGTGAGCTCACCCAACTCGTTGACGCATTCGTGGATGCCTCTCGCCGCCACGGCGGCGTCCAGCTCGTGCTGGGCGACCCCGGCGTCGGCAAGACGCGCTTGGCGGCTGCGCTCGCCGAGCGGGCGGCGCGCGCGGGCGCGACCGTCATCTGGACGCGCGGCTGGGGCCGCGCGGCCCCCGCATACTGGCCCTGGGTCGAGGTCGTTCGCGGTCTCTGCGAGGACGTCGACGGCGACACGCTGCGCCGCGAGCTCGGCTCCGGCGCCGATCAGCTGCTGCGCCTGGCGCCCGAGCTCGGCGAGCGGCTGCCCGCGGCCCGCCCGCCGGTGTCCGGCCGCGAGGAGTCGCAGATCGCGCGCTTCATGCTGTTCGACGCGTTGGCCGCGCTCCTGCGCATGGCCAGTGCCCAAAAGCCGGTCGTCGTGCTCCTCGATGACCTGCACGTGGTCGACGAAGGCTCGCTCGTCGCGCTGGACTTCGTCTCACGGATGCTCCGCGATAGCGCCGTGCTGCTCGTGGTCACGATGCACGAGCGGACGCCCGAGCGCACGGCCGAGGCCCAGATCGCGCTGGCGAACATCGTTCGGGCGGGGCGCCGTCTCGTCCTCGGTGGGCTGAGGCGGGATGACGTCGCACAGCTCATCGAGCTTGCGAGCGGCGTCGTGCCGGCGCCCGCGCTTGCGGCGGCCGTTCACGCCGCGACGGAAGGCAACCCGCTCTTCGCGCGCGAGATCATCGCGCTGCTGCTCGCCGGCGGTCGGCTGCACGATCCTGTCGGGGAGCTGCCGCTCCCCGACAGCGTGCGCGAGACGATCCGCCGCCGCCTGGAGCCGCTGCCGCGGCAAGCGATCGAGGTGCTCGAGCTCGCGGCGATCATCGGCCGGACGTTCAGCCTGGCGTCACTTGAGCGAGCGTCGTCGCTGGATCGTGACGGCGTGCTGGCGGCGCTCGATGAAGCGGCCCGTCTCGGGCTCGTCGCCGAACCTGCCGGCACGCTCGGGCGTTACCGCTTTGGTCACGGGCTGATCGTCGAGACGCTGCTGGCGGACATGCCGGCGGCGGTGCGGATGGCGGGCCATGGCGCCGTCGGCGAGGCGCTCGAGCGCGTCTACCGCGGAGCGATCGAGGGACGGCTCTTCGAGATCGCGCACCACTTCCTGTCCGCCGGGCCGTGTCACGACCTGCGCAAGGCCGTTGACTACGGCCAGCTGGCCGGTGAGCGCGCGCTGAACACGCTCGCCTACGAACAGGCCGGGGAGCTGTTCGCTCGCGCGCTGCAGGCGCTCGACCAGCTCGAGCCGGATACCCCGCGCCGCGCGGCGATGCTGCTCGGGCTGGGCACCGCCCAGTCACGCGCCGGCAGGCCGGCGGCGCGGGCGACGTTCGAGGCCGCGGTCGCGGCCGCCCGCACGATCG